>NZ_JBTZSU010000001.1:0-328035 GCF_054890965.1 Arthrobacter sp. C152 | reverse complement strand
CAACGTGACCATCACTCCGGCCACCGCAGCCTGACAAGCCCTACTTTCGTATTAGGATGGCAGGCATGCCTGAGCTTGCCGCCCATGTCCGCGACGTGCCCGTCAACCAGATCCGGGAGATCACGGAAGCCGCCTGGCGGACTCCGGACGCCCTGGTCCTGAGCATCGGCGAACCGGGCTTTCCCCTCCCCCGCCACGTCCTCGACGCCGGCATCGCCTGCCTGGACCGGGACGAGACCAATTACACCCCGAACGCGGGCGTCCCCGCGCTGCGCGAAGCCTTCGCCGCGAAGTTCCGGGCCCAGCAGGGCGTCGATGTGGGCGCGGACCGGGTCTACGTGGTGTCCGGCGCGCAGCAGGGGCTGCACTTCGCCATGAGCCTGCTGCTCTCCCCCGGTGACGGGATCCTGATCCCCAACCCCGGCTACCCCACCTTCGCCATGACAGCCAGGCTGCTCAACGCCGTACCCGTGGGGTACCCGCTGCACCCGGACCACGGTTTCCAGCCACGGGTCGCGGACGTGGCGGCACTCATCACGGACCGCACCCGGGTGCTGGTCCTGAACTCGCCGTCGAACCCCCTCGGCGCGGTGCTGGGCGAGGACGTCGTGCGGGAACTGATGGACCTGGCCCGGCGCCACGACCTGTGGGTGATCTCGGACGAGTGCTACGAGGCCTTCACCTACGACGTGCCCCACGTCAGCCCGGCAAGGTTCGACGGCGGCGCTGCCGGCGATGCGCGCGTCTTCACGTCCCTGACGCTGTCCAAGACGTACGGCCTGACCGGGCTGCGGATCGGTGCGCTGGTGTGCCCGCCTGGGCTGAAGCAGCAGATGGACAACGTCATGGAATCGATCGTCTCCTGCGTGGCGTCCGCGCCGCAGTATGCTGCGCTCGCAGCCCTCACCGGGCCGCAGGACTATGTCCGGCACGCGCACCGGCACTACAGGACGAACCGGGACGCCGCTTCCGCCGTGCTCGATGCCAAGGGCATCCCCTATCTGAGGGCCGACGGCGCTTTCTACCTCTGGGCCGACATGTCCCACGTCACCGGCGGCGATGTGCGGACCTGGGTACGCCGCTTCCTCGCTGATGCGGGGGTTGCGCTGGCACCGGGAACGGCGTTTGGGTCCATTGGCGAGGGGTGGGTCCGGATCGCCCTGTGCGGCCGGACGGAGGACCTGCTCGAGGGGGTCTCCCGGCTTCCCGCCAGGGAAAGCCGGCATGAAGGCTAGCTGCGGGCGCCGGCCACTGCATCATCCAGCCACGAGCGGAGCACGTTCGCCGGGGCGGCGCCTGCCTGGCGGGCAGCCACCTTCCCGTCCACGATCACCATCAGCGTCGGGATGGCCTGGACATCGAAACGCTGGGACAGCCGGGGCGAGGAGTCCACATCCACTTTCACCAGCTTGATCTTTCCGGGGCGTTCCCGGGCCAGCTTGTCCAGCACCGGGCTGACCATGCGGCAGGGCCCGCACCACGCCGCCCAGAAATCCACCAGCACGGGAACCGACGACTGCTCGGCGACCGAGGCGAAGTCGTCATCGCCCGCGGACACGATCCAGGGCAGGTCCGCCTTGCAGTTGCCGCAGCGAGGATGGCCCGCCGCGGAGGCGGGTACCCGGTTGGTCTTTCCACAGGCGGGGCAGGTGATGAGCGCCGGTTCCATGGCTAGTATTCCGTCCTGCCCTCAAAGGCGCGCCAGGTCTGGAAGGGGATGTCCGACGTCGGGATGTCATCCCGGGTGACCGGCATCAGGTCGGGCTTGCTGCCGCTGAAGTAGTCGTAGAAGAGGGCGTCGTCGAAGCCTGCCGCGGCTGCCCCGTGGCGGTCGGCGGCGAAGTACACGCGGCCGATCCTGGCCCACAGTGCGGACGCCAGGCACAGGGGGCACGGCTCGCAGCTGGCGTAGAGGACCGATCCGCCGAGGTCGAAGTTGGCCGTAGCAGCGGCCGCTGCCCGGATGGCGACCACCTCCGCGTGGGCGGTGGGGTCGTTGTCCCGCGTCACCCGGTTGACGCCCTCATGGACGGTCCCGTCCGGCGTGACCACCACCGCGCCGAACGGCCCGCCTCCCTGGCCGACGTTCCAGATGGCCAACTGCACGGCCTGTTCAAGGTAGTGGACGGGGCCCTTGCCCTGCTCTGCGGACGTCATAGCACGATCCTAGCCACAGCGCGGCGTTAGGGGACGAAAAGGGGGGAAATAGGGGGCAGGCGGGCGGTGTATACCCGCTGGTAGAGGCCTACTCTTACGCCGGGGGTTCCATATTTCGCCTCTGCGGAGGCTCCTTAACCGGACCAACAAGGGCTTCCAGCCCGGAGTACCCAATGAAGAAAAGACTCACCCTTTTGGCCTCCATGGCGGCCACTGCTGCGTTCATCGCCTCCGCGGGCCCTGCCGCCGCCGGCAACACAACCACGGACTATGACGTGCTGGCCGGTGGCTTGGTTTCGCCGCTGCATGTGAGCGCCGGAACCGGCAAATCGGTCCTCGTCTCACAGGACTTCGCCGGAAAACTCACCCGCATCAGCCGCGATGGCTCCACGGAGGACCTCTACAGCGCCAAGCCGGGATGGGAGGTGGCGGGCTCGGACACCCGCGGCAGCACCACCTACTTCCTGGAAAGCGTGGGGGCCGGGCAGGGAGACCCCGCCGCATTGCATGGCTACCTGAAGTCCATTGACGCCAAGGGTGATGTGGACACCATCGCCAACTTTGCCGACTACGAACGCCGCAAGAATCCCGACGGCTCCCAGCGCTATGGGTTCGGGCGCGACGTCAGCGACCAGTGCCTGGCTGGCTGGCCGGCCTTCCCGCCTACCAAGTACAAGGGCCTGGTGGACTCGCACCCGTACGCGCTGGCCGTCCGTGATGACACCGCCTATGTTGCCGATGCCGGCATGAACGCCGTCCTCAAGGTCAACCTGAGGGACGGCGACATCGATACCCTCGCGGTGCTGCCGCCACGTCCGGCCACCATCCCCAAGGGACTCACGGTTCCTACCGACATGCAGGGCGGCACCTTCACAGTGCCCGACTGCGTGGCAGGCCACAAGTACGCGTTTGAGCCCGTTCCCACGGATGTGGCGTTTGGCCCGGACGGCATGCTCTACGTGACGTCGCTGCCCGGTGGCCCCGAGGGCCCGGAACTCGGTGCCCGCGGCGCGATCTTCAGGATCAATCCGTCCGATGGCGATGTCGATGTGTGGGCCGACCACATCACCACGCCCACCGGGATTGCCGTCACCGATGACGGCGACATCTACGTTGCCTCACTGTTTGGCGGCGAAATCCTCAAGTTCACTTCCCCCGGCCACCGGTCGCAGTTCCTGAAAGTGAACCTTCCGGCGGACGTGGAAGTCCGGGGACACAACCTGTACGCCACCATCGACGCCTTGGGCGATCCGTCACAACCGCCGGCCGGAAAGGTCATCAAGGCCGACCTCCGGTAGGTACCCGGCCTTAACGCCCCAGGGGCCCGGGATCAGCTCCCGGGCCCCTGGTGTGCGTCGTTACTTGCCGCCGTCCTCATCGACGTCGTCGTCGGCGCTGAGGTCGAGGTCCTCCTCGTCGAAGTCGTCTTCGTCGATGTCGACGTCGGCGGATGCGTCCGACTTGTAGGGGTCGGCGTCACCGGCGTGCCGGGCGTTGGCCGCCAGCGCGGCAACCTCGGCGTCCCGCTTCCGGGCCTCCCGCAGCAGTTCCTCCAGGTTGGAGGCGTTCACGGGAATCTGGTCGGCGACAAACTCAAGGGTGGGGGTCAGCCGCGCGGTGATGTTGCGGCCAACCTCCTGCCGGAGCACACCCTTGGCCTTCTCCAGCCCCTTGGCGGCATCAGCCTGGACGGCCTGGTCACCGAAAACGGTGTAGTAGACAGTGGCGTGCTGCAGGTCATTGGTCACCCGGGCATCGGTAACAGTGATCCCCTCCAACCGGGGATCCTTAACCTTCCGGCCCAGGGCCTCAGCAACAACAACCTTAATCCGCTGCGCCAACTTGGCAGCACGTGCCGGATCAGCCATGAACAACTCCTATAAGAAGAAAAAATTAGGGACGTACGACGGCGGCAACAGGGGCTGCGATCGGACGTTTCAGTTATCTGCCACGCACCTGGGGCCGGGACGCCACGCACTATCGCGAGTGTAGGACGGACCTGCGTTGGGTTTTTCCGGCGGCCTGGGAGTGGCATCGGGCCTGTCGGAGCCGGACGGGTTGCGATCGAAGATCGAAAGCCGTCCGGCGAAGGGGCGGGGCCGCCGGAAAAATCCAACGGCCCCGCACCTGGCACTGCTGACAGCCCGAAGGCCGACCAGACTAGACGCGCGGCTTCTCGCGCATCTCGAAGGTCTCGATGATGTCACCTTCGACGATGTCGTTGTACGACCCAAGACCGATACCACACTCGAAGTCCGTGCGGACCTCGGTGGCGTCGTCCTTGAAGCGCTTGAGCGACTCGACGGTGAGGTTGTCACCGATGATCTTGCCGTCGCGGCTGACGCGTGCCTTGCTGTTGCGGCGGATGATGCCCGAGCGGACGATCGAGCCGGCGATGTTTCCGAACTTGGAGGAGCGGAAGACTTCGCGGACTTCGGCGGTACCGAGCTGGACCTCTTCGTATTCCGGCTTGAGCATGCCCTTGAGCGCCATCTCGATGTCGTCGATCGCAGCGTAGATGACGGAGTAGAAGCGCATGTCCACGCCTTCGCGGTCGGCCAGTTCGGCGACGCGCTCGGCCGGCTTGACGTTGAAGCCGATGATGACGGCGGAGTCGACCGTTGCCAGGTTGACGTCGTTCTGCGTGATGGCACCCACACCGCGGTGGATGACGCGCAGCTGCACGCCTTCGCCGACGTCGATCTTGAGCAGCGCGTCTTCGAGGGCTTCCACGGCACCGGACACGTCACCCTTGAGGATGAGGTTGAGGGTGTCGATCTTGCCTTCGGCGACGGCCTGGTCGAAGTCTTCGAGGCTGATGCGCTTGCGGCGCTTGGCCAGGGCGGCGTTGCGGTCGGCGGCTTCACGCTTCTCGGCGATCTGGCGGGCGGTGCGCTCGTCAGCGGTCACGAAGAACGTGTCACCTGCACGCGGGACGTTGGACAGGCCGAGCACCTGGACGGGGCGGGACGGGCCGGCCTCGGTCAGGGCGCTGCCGTCGTCGTCGAACATCGCACGGACGCGGCCGTGGGCCGTGCCTGCAACGATGGTGTCGCCGACGCGCAGCGTACCGGACTGCACCAGGACGGTGGCAACCGCACCGCGGCCCTTGTCCAGGTTCGCTTCGATGGCAATGCCGCGGGCGTCCTTGTTCGGGTTGGCGCGCATGTCCAGGGCAGCGTCCGCGGTGAGCAGGACGGCCTCGAGCAGCTCGTCGATGTGCAGGTTCTGGCGGGCAGAGACCTCCACGAACATGGTGTCGCCACCGTATTCCTCGGGAACCAGGCCGTACTCGGTCAGCTGGCCGCGGACCTTGTCCGGGTTGGCGCCTTCCTTGTCGATCTTGTTCACGGCCACGACGATCGGCACGTTGGCCGCCTGGGCGTGGTTAAGGGCTTCAACGGTCTGGGGCATGACGCCGTCGTCCGCTGCAACCACCAGGATGGCGATGTCGGTGACCTTCGCACCACGGGCACGCATGGCGGTGAACGCCTCGTGGCCCGGGGTGTCGATGAAGGTGATCTTGCGGTCTTCGCCTTCGTGGTTGTGCGTGACCTGGTAGGCACCGATGTGCTGCGTGATGCCGCCGTGCTCGCCCGCCATAACGTCGGACTTGCGGATGGCATCGAGCAGGCGGGTCTTACCGTGGTCGACGTGGCCCATGACGGTGACTACCGGAGGACGTGCCTCGAGTTCTTCGTCGCCTTCGGCTTCCAGTTCGGCGTCGAAGTCGATGTCGAAGCTGGAGAGCAGTTCGCGTTCTTCGTCTTCCGGGGACACGACCTGGAGCTTGTAGCCCAGTTCCTCGCCGAGCAGGGCGAAAGTGTCTTCGTCCAGCGACTGGGTGGCCGTTGCCATTTCACCGAGGTGGAACAGCACGGTGACCAGCGCGGCGGGGTTCGCCTCGATCTTGTCGGCGAAGTCCGTGATGGACGAGCCACGGCGGAGCCGGATGACGGTGTTTCCGTCGCCGCGGGGTACGCTCACGCCACCCAGCGACGGTGCGCTCATCTGCTCAAGTTCCTGGCGCTTGGCACGCTTGGACTTGCGCTGCTTGCCACGGCCTGCGCCGCCCTTGCCGAAAGCACCCTGGGTGCCGCCGCGGCCGCGGCCGCCCTTGCCGAAGCCACCGCCGGCCGGAGCACCGCCGCCGCCACCGGGACCACCGGTGCCGGGAGCGCCGCCCGGACGTCCGGGACCGCGGCCGCCGCCGGGACGGCCTGCACCGGCAGGTGCGGGACGCTCAGTGCGGTTGGGCATCATGCCCGGGGTGGGCCGGGGACCACCGGGGCGCGGTGCGCCCGGACGCGGTCCACCTGCACCGGCTGCGGGGCGGGGGCCGCCCGCGCCTGCTGCCGGACGCGGACCACCGGGACGGGGGCCACCCGCACCGGCTGCGGGACGCGGACCGCCGGGGCGGTCGCCGTCAGTGCGGCTGCCGCCGGGACGGGGCATTCCCTGGGACGTTGCGAACGGGTTGTTGCCCGGACGCGGGGCGCGGTCACCGTCTCCGCCGCGGCCGCGGGGCATGCCCTGCGAGGTGGCGAAGGGGTTGTTGCCCGGACGCGGGCCGCCGGGGCGGGGACCTGCGGAGGGCGTGGATCCACCCGGACGGGCGGACGGAGCCGGGGTTTCGGCCTTGGGGGCCGGGCGGGCACCGGGCTTGGCGGTTGAGGGAGCCGCGGGAGCGGCAGGCGCTGCGGCAGCGGAGGCTGCGGGAGCAGGAGCCTGTGCGGGGGCGGCGGGAGCAGCCGGGGCGGGCGCCTGTGCCTTGGGGGCCGGAGCCTTGGGCGCAGCGGGGCCGGGGGCCGGGGCTGAGGGACGTGATTCTGCCGCGGGTGCCGGAGCCTTGGGTGCGGCGGCGGGCGCTGCTGATTTTGCAGCGGCGTCGGGGAAGGCGTTACGGAGCTTCCGCACGACGGGGGCCTCAATGGTGGAAGAGGCGGAGCGAACGAATTCGCCCAGTTCCTGCAGTTTTGTCACTGCATCTTTGGAAGTTATACCGAGCTCTTTGGCGAGCTCATGTACGCGGACCTTGGCCACATTTCTCCTGTCTCGGTCCGCACCGAGCCAGGTACGAACCGTCTACTTCTTACTGCGGGCCCCGGCCGCGGTTGGTGCGGAAGGGCCCATTGCAGAGCGCAACAAAGTTGTCATCGTTACGCACTCATCGCTGGGAACTCATCGGGTTTCCATCAGATTTCTGACCCGCTTTCAGGTTGGACGGTTGGTGTTGTGGCGGCTTGCGCCTCCGCAACGAACGGACCTGACGTGATCCAGTGTTCGACGGCGGCTGTCCCGGTCGCGCCGTGGAGGGCACGTCCGAAGGCTCGCCGCTTGGTCGCCAGAGCCAGGCACGATTCGGTGGGGTGCAGCCAGGCACCCCGGCCAGCCATCCGGCGTCGTTCATCCACCAGGACAGCGGTTGACCCGCTGCCGGCGGCGACGAGCCGGAGCAACTGCGACCGCGGGCCTTTCTTGCGGCACCCGATGCAGGTACGTTCAGGCTGATTTCCGGTGGAAAGCATGTCTGCCACGGTCATCGTCCTGACGTTCACTCTGCTGGCCACGGGCGGCCCGGCTCCGCAATAGCGGAAACGAGCACTCCCAAGGCACACGGCTGCCGGCCGTTAGGCGCGGTCTTGTCTATTCTAGCCCCTCGGAGGCGTTCTGCCCCAACGGGCGGCTGCGGCGCGGGTGTCGCTGCGCCGCAGGCCCCTACTTGTCCCGGGCGCCCGCCGCGTCCGAGACGATGTCGATCCGCCAGCCGGTCAGCTTGGCCGCCAGGCGGGCGTTCTGGCCCTCCTTGCCGATGGCCAGGGACAGCTGGTAGTCCGGGACAACCACGCGGGCCGACCGGGTGGATTCATCGGTAATGGTGACCGAATTCACGCGCGACGGCGAGAGGGCGCTGGCGATGAAGGTCGCCGGGTCCTCGTTGAAGTCGACGATGTCGATCTTTTCGTCGTTGAGTTCGTTCATGACGGCGCGGACCCGCGAGCCCATCTCACCGATGCAGGCACCCTTGGCGTTGATGCCGGGCGCTTTGGCCTTGACTGCGATCTTGGTGCGGTGGCCGGCCTCGCGTGCCAGGGCCACGATCTCCACGGAGCGGTCGGCGATTTCGGGCACTTCGAGTTCGAAAAGCTTCCGTACCAGTCCGGGGTGCGACCGGGACAAGGTGACGGACGGGCCCTTCGTGCCGCGGTGGACATCGATCACCAGGGCGCGCAGCCGGTTTCCGTGGATGTACTTTTCGCCGGGGACCTGCTCGGGCGGCGGCAGCAGCGCTTCCACCGAACCGAGGTTGACCTGGACCATGTGCGGGTTGTTGCCCTGCTGGATGGTGCCGGACACCAGTTCGCCTTCGCGGCCCTTGAACTCTCCCAGGACGTTGTCGTCCTCGACGTCGCGCAGGCGCTGCAGGATGATCTGGCGGGCGGTGCTGGCGGCGATCCGGCCGAACCCTTCGGGGGTGTGTTCGAATTCGCCGATGGGGGCGCCGTCGTCGTCCATCTCCACTGCCCAGATGGTGACGTGGCCGCTCTTGCGGTCCAGCTCGGCGCGGGCCTTCTCGAAGGCGCCGGGCGACTTGTGGTAGGCCACCAGGAGCGCCTGCTCGATGGTGGGGATCAGGAGGTCCAGCGGGATTTCACGCTCACGCTCCAGAAGTCTTAGTGCGCTCATGTCAATATCCATCAGGCCTCCTCAGAAGGTCCATTGTGTTCAGGTTCCAGACCATCCTCCGCAAGGTGGCTGAATTCGATCTCGACTTTTCCGTTGCGGATCCTGTCGAAAGGAAGCTTTACGGGCTCGCCCTGGCGGGGCTTCATGCCCTTCTTGACGGCGATTTCCGGCACCAGGGTCACTCCGGCGTCGTCCACCGACTGGATGCGGCCGGTGACGTTCTCGCCCTGGACGACGTTGACCTTGACCATCCGGCCTTTGGCCCGGTGCCAGTGGCGGGGTTCGGTCAGCGGGCGGCCGACGCCGGGCGAGGACACCTCGAGGTCGTAGGGCCGGCTGTCGGTGCTGGGGTCGCCGTCCATGACGTCCGAGAGCACCTTGGAGATGTCGGCGATGACGTCCAGGCTGACGCCGCCGGTCTCTTCCTGCGGCAGGTCCACCACGACGTGGACCACACGGTGCGAGCCGGCAATGTTGATGGCAACATCTTCGAGGTACAGGCGGTTGGCCTGGACTGCTGGTTCCAGGAGGGCCCTGAGCCGGGCGGCTTCCGGGTTGTGGGCCGGGGCGGTTCCGCTTCCCGTTCCGGTGTGGTCTGGTGAAGCCGTGGCTTCTGCATTGCTCACGATGCCGGCCGCCTCCCTATAGATGATGTGGTGTTACTAGCGTAGCTATTTTACCGGTCCCGTGGTGCACCGGGCTCCCGCCGCCGTGGCACCATGGTCTGTTGTGAAACACGACAGCAGGGACAACAGCCGCCACCAGCGAAGGTTTCGCTACGCCGTCCTTTCGCTGGCTGCACTGGTGGTCCTGAGCCTCGGTTTCACGCTTGTTCCCGCGGAAAAGCCCGTCCCTTCGGAGCCGCCGTTCTCTGAACGTGCCCGGGCTGCCGCCCTGGAGGACGCCCTGGACCTGAGGGCCTCCGGGATGGAACTTGCGGCCGCCGATGCTGCCCACGCCGCCTCCGTGGACACTGTTGTGACCTTGCTGACCATCCAGGCCAGGGCCTTGCTTGCGCCCACTCCCGTACCCGGGCCGGCGGCCACGGAAGCCGCTCCCCCGGCCGCATCATCCGCCGCGTCGGCCCCGTCCGCATCGGATCCCGCCGCGGAACCCGGCCTCGCCGGCTTTGCCGCAGCACTCATGGCCAGCGGCACAGAGCGGGTCAAGGATGCGCAGGAGGCCGACGGCGGCATGGCAAGGCTCCTGGCCGGCACCGGCACCGCCCAACTCCTGGCAGCCGCACGGCTCGGCGCAACGGCAGGAGGACTTGCCGGCGCCGGACCGGCAGGCGGGATTCCAGCTCCTGAAGAGACGGGTCCTTCCTGTCCGGCCGTTCCGGCAGCGGAAGGGGCAGGGCCGGGCGCAGCATTGGCTGCGGCCGTGGCCGCGGAGCAGCAGGCGGTCTACGGCTACCAGGCGGCCCTCCCCCGCCTTGCCCCCACCGACGCGGGAACCGCCCTGGCCTACCTGGGGCAGCACAGCGACCTCGCTGACGCGGCGGGAGTGCGGCTGCGCCTGTCCTCCGCCACCGCGGCGCCGCAGCAGCCGGGTTACGTCCTGGACGCGCAGTTCCTGGCCGCCCCTGCAGCCGGGCTTGGCAGGCTTGAGGCGGCAACGCTGGCCGCCTATGGCGACCTGGTGGCACTCTCGCAGCAGGGCCCGGTGCGGGCCTGGGCGGTGGCAGCGCTGCAGTCAGCGGCCGGGCGCGCAGCCCACTGGGGTGCCGATCCGGGGCCGGTGCCCGGCCTGCCGCTCGAGGAAGACCAACTCCCCGGCCTTCCCACCGGACAAGTGGCCACTCCGTCCCCGGCGTTCTGACCAGCGGCAGCGCCGCTTTCCGGCCCGCTGCCCTCCGGAGTGGCGGCGCCCCTGCAGTGATGGTTTGCTGGAGGCATGGACGCACACGAACCGGCCGGGCCTGCCGATGCATCCGAGGCCGGCCCCGGCCTCGACCAGCACCTGGAAACCGAACCGCACGGGAACGACATTGCCCACCGGCTGAACTGGCTGCGCGCAGGGGTGCTGGGCGCCAATGACGGCATTGTCTCGGTCGCGGCGATCGTGGTGGGCGTTGCGGGCGCCACAGCCGATACCGGGCCCATCCTGGCAGCAGGGGCGGCCGGCCTGGTGGGTGGCGCGGTTTCCATGGCCCTCGGCGAATACGTTTCGGTCAGCAGCCAGAGCGACAGCCAGCGTGCACTGATCGACAAGGAGCGCCGGGAACTGGCGGAGGAACCGGAGGAGGAGCTCGCCGAACTCGCCGCGATCTACCAGGCGAAGGGCCTCACCCCGGAGACGGCAGCCCGGGTGGCTGAGGAACTGACGGCGCACGATGCACTGGCGGCACATCTGTCGGCGGAACTCAACATCGACGAAACCGACATCGTCAGCCCGTGGCACGCGGCGTTCGCCTCCGCCATCGCGTTCACCATCGGCGCGGTGCTGCCCATGCTGGCGATCCTTCTGCCCCCGCCGGAGGTCCGGGTTCCGCTGACGTTCGCCGCCGTCCTGGTGGCGCTGGCCCTGACGGGGGCCCTGGGCGCCTGGATCGGCGGCGGGTCCAAGACCCGGGCGGCAGTCAGGGTGGTGGTGGGTGGCGCGCTGGCGCTGGCAGCCACCTTCATCATCGGCAACCTGCTGGGCGCGTCGGGCGTGGTCTAGCCATGCCGTCCGTAGTTTTGACCGCGTGATCACCGTTCCCGCCCGCCTGGCGCAACGGTACTCCGGCAGCAGTGCCGGGCGTGCCTGGCTCGCGTCGCTTCCGGGCCTCATCCAGGACCTCCTGGTGCGATGGCGGCTGGAGCCGGACCTCCCGGTCGGCACCGAACCGTGGCACGGGCATGGCGGCATCGTGGCCGCGGTCCGGCGGCACGACGGGTCTGCCGCTGCCCTCAAGGTCGCCTTTCCCCACGATGAGGCAAAACTGGAGCGGCACGCCCTGGAACTGTGGCGCGGAGAGGGAGCCGTGTCCCTTCTGGCAGCGGAGCCAGAAGTGTGCGCCATGCTGCTGGAACGCCTGGACGCCGGACGGTCCGCGGCGGAGCTGCCCATGGACGAGGCTGCGCAGGTCTGGGGCGGGCTGGTCCGGCAGTTGGGTCTGGTGCCGGACGCGCGCCCCGAATGGCGGGAGTTCCGCCACATCGCCGCCCGTGCCGAGCAGTGGAGTGATGACTTCCCCGCGGATTGGGAACAGCTGGGCCGCCCCTTCCCGCGCTGGCTGCTGGAAGCGGCACTGGAAGTCTGCCAGACCCGCGGCGCCGTGGGACGGCGGTCCGGCCGCGATGTCCTGGTGCACACCGACCTGCATTTCCTGAACATCCTGGCGCGGCCCGCGCCGCTGGTTGGCGGCGCGGCGGCAGCCATGGAGGCCACCCCGGGCGCGTCCGGGTACGCCACCATCGACCCGCAGCCGATGATTGGCGAGCCGGAGTTCGCCGTCGCGCCGTTACTGTGGAACCGGCTTCGGGACTTGCCGGCGGACCGGCCCGGCCAGGGCCTGCTGGACCGCTGCCGGGACTTCAGCGCCACCGGCGGCCTCGACCCGGAGGTGTCGCGGCAGTGGGCCATCGCCAGGGAGGTGGACAACGCCCTCTGGTCCGCCGCGCATGGCCGCCCCGGGGATCTGGCCCGCTCGCTGTGGGTGGCCAGCACGCTGGCCGGGCACACGTTGCCCGAGCTGCCGCACCCATATGCGCTGCCGGAGCCCGGAGAGGATTAGCACGGCAGGATCGGGCACGGCAGGATCAGGCACGGCAGGACTGGGCGAAGGCGTGAAGCCTCAGGAACCCCGCACCGCGGCCAGGGCCGACCGGACGGCGCCCACGGCCGTTTCCACGTCCTCCTCCGCGGTGTGCCAGTTGCTGACCGATACCCGCAGGATGTCGCGGTCGTGCCAGCGGGAGCCCGACATCCAGACCCGCCCCTCCTCGATGATGCGGGCGGTGACGGCCCGGGTGGTGGCGTCATCCCCGAATGCCAGGCACACCTGGGTGTAGCCGACGTCGTTGAGTATCTCCACCCCGTCCAGCCCCGCCAGCCCTTCGGCGATCGCGGCTGCAGCGGCCGCGAGCCCCGACACCTGGGCCGCGACGCCGTCCCTTCCGAGGCTCTTGAGCGCCGCCCACACCGGCACGCCCCGCGCCCTGCGGGAAAGTTCCGGGACCTTCTCGAACGGATCTCCGGGGCCTTCGGCGTCATGCACCAGGTAGCTCGCATGCAGGCCCATCGCAGCCCGCAGTGCCGACGGGTCACGGACGATGGCGATGCCGCAGTCGTAGGGCACGTTCAGGGTCTTGTGGGCGTCCGTGCCCCACGAATCCGACTCTTCAAACCCCCGGGTGAGGTGCCGCAGTTCCGGCACGGCGGCGGCCCACAGGCCGAAGGCACCATCGACGTGGACCCACGCGCCATGTTTACGTGCGACGGCGATGGCCTCGGCAAAGGGGTCGAAGGCACCCGAGTGCACGTTGCCCGCCTGGAGGCATACCAGGGCCGGGCCCGGCCCGGCGGCGAGGGCGGCGTCCAGCGCGGCGGGAAGCAGGCGGCCCTGTGCGTCAGCGTCGACCTGGATTGGCTTTCCCAGGCCAAGGTAGCGGAGGCCGAGCTCGACAGTGTCGTGCCTTTCCCGCCCCACGAAGCAGCGGATCCGCGGTGCCCCGGACAGGCCGTCACGGTCCAGGTCCCAGCCTGCGTCCGCGAGTAAGCGCCAGCGCGCCGCGGCCATCCCGGTGAAGTTTGCCATGGTGGCGCCGGTGACGAAGCCGACGTCGGAACCCGCCGGCAGGCCCAGCAGTTCCAGTAGCCACTTTCCGGCGCTGTCCTCTATGGCGGCTGTGGCGGGGGTGGCGTAGCGCATGGCCGCGTTCTGGTCCCAGGCGCTCACCAGCCAGTCCGAGGCCAGGGCAGCGGGCAGGGTGCCGCCGATGACCCAGCCGAAAAACCTGCCGGAGGGCATGGCCATCAGTCCCGGTTCGGCTGCCTTGGCCAGGAAGTCGATGACGTCCGGAGCCGGCATCCCCGTCACGGGCAGCGGTCCACCGAACACGGCAGCAAGCTCTGACGCGTCATGGCGGGGTCCCACCGGACGGTCCGGAAGGCTCTGCAGCCAGGCCTCCGCATGGCGTGCCGCGGCCGCCATGGCCCGGGCGTACTCATCGTCCCCGTGTGACATACCTGCATGCTACGCCGGGGCGCTCCCGGCCACGAGGACGGGTTTGTCGGGACGCCGCTGCAGATCACGCGCGGGACCGGTCAGGCGAAGTTTTCCTGCCAGACGTCGTAGCCCAGTTTGACGATCAGGGCCGCCACGACGGCCAGGAAGACCACGCGGACAAACTTGCTGCCCTGTTTGACCGCCGTCCGCGCCCCCAGGTAGCCGCCGGCCATGTTGGCTGCGCCAAGCAGCAGGCCGATGCCCCACAGGATGGAGCCGTGCGGCAGGAAGAAGAGCAAGGCGCCGGCGTTGGTGGCCATGTTCACGATCTTGGCCTTGGCGCTGGCTTCCAGGAAGGCATAGCCCATGGCGGACACCAGGGCGATGACCAGGAAGGAGCCGGTGCCGGGACCGATCAGGCCGTCGTAGAAGCCGATCACGGCGCCGATGAGGCAGGCGACGACGTAGTGCTTGTGGCCGTCGTGCCGCAGAGCGGTCAGTTCACCTACGCTTGGCCTGAGCGCGGTGAAAAGCGCGACGGCGACCAGGGCCACCACGATGATGGGCTTGAACACCCCGGCGGGCAGGCTTGCCGCCAGGGTGGCCCCGCCGAAACTGCCTGCCAGTGCGATGACCGCCATGGGTAGGGCGGTGCGCAGGTCCGGCCCCACCCGCCGGTAGTAGGTTACGGCGCTGGTCGCGGTCCCGAAGATGGAACCCATCTTGTTGGTGGCCAGTGCCTGGACGGGGGCTATGCCCGGTACCAGCAGCAGGGCGGGCAGCTGGATCAGTCCGCCGCCGCCCACCACCGCATCAACCCAGCCTGCGGCGAATCCAGCCACCACGATCAGGATGATGGTGGTGAGCTGGATCGATTCGAAGCCGGAGATCACTGGTTGCGGACGGCGTTGACCACGTAGTCAACGGCCTTGTCCACCTCGATGTTCTCGGCTTCCCCGCTGCGGCGGTCCTTGATTTCCACGACGCCGTCCACCAGGCCGCGGCCGACGGCCAGGATGGTGGGAACGCCGACGAGTTCAGCGTCACCGAACTTGACGCCGGGCGAGACCTTGGGCCGGTCGTCGTAAATGACGGACAGGCCGGCCGCCTCGAGTTCGGCGGAAAGCTTTTCGGCAGCGTCGAAGATCTCTTCACCGCGCCCCACAGCCACGACATGCACGTCGGCGGGTGCCACGGCGCGCGGCCAGACCAGTCCCCGGTCGTCGTGGTTGGCTTCGGCAAGTGCGGCAACAGCCCTGGTGACGCCGACGCCGTAGGAGCCCATGGTGACCACGACCTGCTTGCCGTTCTGGTCCAGGACCTTCAGGTCCAGTGCCTCTGCGTACTTGCGGCCGAGCTGGAAGATGTGGCCCATCTCGATGCCGCGCGCCGTTTCCAGGGGGCCGGAGCCGTCGGGAGAGGGGTCGCCCGCACGGACGTCGGTGCACTCGATCACGCCGTCCCAGCCGAAGTCGCGGCCGGCCACGAGGCCGAACACGTGCTTGCCGGCCTCGTTGGCGCCGGTGATCCACGCGGTGCCGCGGACCACGCGGGGGTCCACGAGGTACAGCAGGTTGGTGGCGCTTTCGGCGCCCAGGAGCGGCTCATCGAGGGACAGGCCCGGGCCGAGGTAGCCCTTGACGATCAGCGGCTGCTTCTTGAGGTCTTCCTCGCCCGCCTGCTCCAGGCCGATTTCGCCGGCGACCGGAAGGAAGGCTCCGATGTTCGCCTCAACGCGCTTCAGGTCCACGCCGCGGTCACCCGGCACGCCGAGGACCACCAACTGGCGCTCACCGGTGGGCAGCGTGACGGCGAGGACCACGTTCTTGAGCGTGTCCGCGGCAGTCCACGCCCCGCCGTCGGACTCGGCCCGCGGGGCAATCTGGTTGGCGGCGGTGACGAGTGTTTCGATGGTGGGCGTGTCAGGGGTGTCCAGCACCTCGGCGGCCGGGGCACCGGTGAAGTCGATATCCGCGGGGACCACCGTGGTGACCGCTTCGACGTTGGCTGCGTAGCCGCCCGCCGAGCGCACGAACGTGTCCTCCCCGATCTCGGTGGGGAAGAGGAACTCTTCGCTCCTGGAACCGCCCATGGCGCCGGCGGTGGCCGCGACGGGGATCACCTCGAGTCCCAGCCGCTCGAAGATTTTCAGGTAGGCGGCGCGGTGGGCGGCGTAGCTGGCATCCAGGCCGGCGTCGTCGACGTCGAAGGAGTAGGAGTCCTTCATGATGAACTCGCGGCCGCGCAGGAGCCCGGCCCGGGGACGGGCCTCGTCGCGGTACTTGTTCTGGATCTGGTAGAGGCTCAGCGGGAGGTCCTTGTACGAGGAGTACAGGTCCTTGACCAGGAGGGTGAACATTTCCTCATGCGTGGGGGCCAGCAGGTAATCGGCGCCCTTGCGGTCCTGGAGGCGGAACAGGCCTTCCCCGTACTCCGTCCAGCGGTTGGTGGCCTCGTAGGGCTCGCGGGGAAGCAGCGCCGGGAAGTGCACTTCCTGGGCACCGATGGCCGCCATCTCCTCACGGATCACCTGCTCCACCTTGCGCAGGACGCTCAGTCCCAGCGGGAGCCAGGTGTAAATGCCGGGGGCCGCGCGGCGGATGTAGCCGGCGCGGACGAGGAGCTTGTGGCTGGCGACCTCGGCGTCGACGGGATCTTCGCGCAGGGTGCGCAGGAAAAGCTGGGACAGGCGTAGGACCACGGGTGGTATCCGTTTCTGGGGAAGTGCTGGGTCAGCAGGGCCGGACAAATTCGTCTGGGTACTAATCTACCGGCACCGGGACTCCGGCACAGACTGCGCCGGATGCCCCGCACGGGACGAAGCCCCGGACACAGTAGGGCCACGCCCGGAATAACAAAGCCCCTGGCCCCCCAATGAGGCTGGTCATCGCATCCGGGCGTGGCCCAACGCCGTTATCGCCTGAGTACTGGTGAGGACTGGTGAGACCGCCCACCCCACTTCCAGCGCAGCTAGATCGAACCTATGTGATCGCGCACACGTTTGACAAGTAGTTTTCCGGATGCGTTTGCCTGTTGACCGGCTCCCGCCGCAGGCCTAGCTTTAATTCATCAGGCGATGAATTCTGCGGTTACCAGGCGGACCAGCCTGGTTCCAGGGCGGAGGCGGTCATGTCCCATTCGGCGGCGATACCACTGGCGGACGTCCAGCAACAGGAGTCCGGAGCGGTCACCGCCGCCGGCCTGCGCGTCAAACTCGGCAGGCTCCCCGTCCTTCACGGTCTGGACTTCGACATTCCCGCCGGGCGGATCACCGGCCTTCTCGGGCCTTCCGGCAGCGGCAAGACCACCCTCATGCGGACCATCGTGGGGGCACAGCGCATCGCCTCGGGCTCGCTCCGGGTCCTGGGCCTGCCGGCGGGCAGCAGGGCGCTGCGGCAGCAGGTGGGCTATGTGGCCCAGTCCCCCAGCGTCTACCCCGACCTCACCGTCGAAGCGAACGTCCGCTACTTCGCGGCCATGCACCGCAAGGGGCGCGCCGACGTCGCGGAGGCGATTGCCGCCGTCGGGCTTGTTCCGGAAACGCGCCGGAAGACAGCCAACCTCTCCGGCGGCCAGGTCAACCGCGTATCGCTCGCCTGCGCCTTGGTGGCGCACCCCCGGCTCCTGGTGCTGGATGAGCCCACCGTTGGCCTGGACCCCGTGCTGCGGGCGGACCTCTGGGACCGGTTCCGGGCCATGGCGGAGGCCGGAACCACCCTCCTGGTTTCCAGCCACGTCATGGAGGAGGCAAGCCGTTGCGAAACGCTGCTCCTGCTCCGCGACGGCAGGCTGCTGGCCCAGCTGACGCCGGGCGACCTGAGCCGGCGGGGCCACAGCAGCAACCTCGAACAGGCCTTCCTGTCCATCATCCGCGAGTCCGGAACCGCGCATGAAACAGATGCCGGCTCTGACCCAGGACCGGCGGCGGTCCACCAGGACCGGAGCGTGCTGTGATGGATATCAGGATGCTGCTCGCCACCGCGCGGAGGGTCCTCAGCCAGCTGCGCCACGACCACCGCAGTATTGCCATGATCCTGGTGGTCCCCGCGCTGCTGCTCACGGCGGTGTATTTCCTCTACGAGAATGAAACGCTGCCGCCGGGAGTACCCCGCACGTTCGACCGGGTGGGCCTGATGATGCTTGCCATCTTCCCGTTCGTGGTGATGTTCCTGGTCACCTCGATCACCATGCTGCGGGAACGGACCTCCGGAACCCTGGAACGGCTGCTGACCACACCGGTCAACAAGGCCGACCTGCTCTTTGGCTACGGCGTTGCTTTTTCCCTGATGGCCGCCCTGCAGTCACTGGTAGCAACGGCCGTGGCGTACTGGATCTTTGGGCTCGACATCAAGGGTGCACCGGGGTACGTGGTGCTGATCGCGGTGGCCAATGCCGTCCTGGGCGTGGCGCTCGGCCTGTTCTGTTCAGCCTTCGCGCGGACCGAATTCCAGGCAGTCCAGTTCATGCCGGTGGTGGTGGTGCCGCAGATCCTGCTCTGCGGCCTGTTCGTGGCGCGGGACCGGATGAACGATCTCCTGGAAGCGATCTCCAACGTCCTGCCCCTGACGTACTCCGTGGACGCGCTCCAGGAAATCGCGGCCCACTCCGAGGCCACCGACCGGCTCTGGCAGGATGCAGGCACCATCGCGGCCATCGCCCTGGGCGTCCTGGTACTCGCCGCCCTCACGCTCCGGCGGCGGACCGCGTGAGCCTGCCCGCGCCCGGCAGGTCCCCCCGGGGACGGCGCGGCGGGGCCACCGAGTCACGGGACCATATCCTCGACGCCGCGCGGCGGCTCTTCGCGGAGCACGGCTTCGAAGGGACGAGCCTTCGGCAGGTGGCGCGTGCGGCCGGAGTGGACCCGGCCATGATCCACCACTTCTTCCGCGGGAAGGACGAGCTCTTCGCCCTCAGCGTTGAACTGCCCGCCGACCCGGAGCAGGTGCTGGCCGGCGTGGCCGGGTCCGACCCCGGCGAACGTGCCGAGCTGATCGTCAGGACCGTCCTGCGGATGTGGGAAAGTCCCGCCCAGCCCGGGCTGCTCGCCTTCCTCCGGGGGACCATCGGTTCGAAGGCCAAGACTGCGCTCCTGCGGGACATGGTGGCCCGCAGGATCATCAGCAGGATCATGGCCGGCGTACCGGGGACCCCCGAGGAGGTGGCGCTGCGCGGCAGCCTGGTGGCGACCCAGATGGTGGGATTGATGATGGTCCGCTACGTGGTGCGGCTGGAACCCCTCGCGTCCGTATCCGCGGAGGAGTTAGTACGGCTCACGGCCCCCAATGTGCAGCGGTACCTGACCGGCCCTATTTGAGGAGGGCGGCAGCGGAGTCCATGAGCGCACCCGCGCGCTGGACGGCGTCGGCCTCGCTCGCGCCGCCGGAGGCCACGGAGGTCAGGACCACGCCCTGCTGGACCGCCTGGGCCGTCACGGTGGACTGCGTGCGGCCATCCGGCAAGGTGGCATCCGTGCGGTACGCGAAGACGCCGGGAACCGAGCCCACTCCCTGCAGGGCCTTCACGGTGACCGAGGCCTCCATGCCGGAGGCCGTCATGGTCATGGACGAGCACTTCGCCAGCTGGTCCGCGGAGCCCTTCACCTTGCCCAGCAGGCTCTGGTCCAGGCCGGCGATCAGCGACAACGCGCTTGAGGCGCCGGTGCCGGCATCGGTGCTCATGCCGATGGCCATGGTGGCGCCGTCGACGTTGGGCACGGCGCTGGCAGCTGCGAGCTCCTTGCATTCCGCGGGCTTGACGTCGATCGACGCGAGCATGGTCTTGGTTTGCTCCAGCGTCTTGTTGATGTCGACGGCGGGCAGGACGGTCAGCCTGCGGTCCGCCGAGTCCCTGATCTGGCCCACGATGGCCGCCAGCTGGTCGGCCGTGTAGGACTTCGGCGTGGGGGTGGGGGTGGGAGTGGGCGACGCGGTGGTCTGCGACGGCGCGGGGGTTGAGGAATCTGCGGCCTGCGGCGCTCCGGATCCGCCGCAGCCGGAGAGGGCGAGGGCCAGGAGGGCGGAAGCCCCGGTTGCAGCCAGCACGGACTTCTTCACTTTTCCCCCAGTGTTAAGTTTGCCTCCGGCAGATGCCGCTAGAAGAGAACTGTAGCGAACGTCCCCACCTGCCGGAAGCCGACGCGTTCGTAGGTGGCCCTGGCTTTGGTGTTGAAACCGTTCACGTACAGGCTGGTGATGGGGGCGATCTTCTGCGCCTGCTCCACGACCGCTGACATGTAGCCGGAACTGAGCCCCTGGCCCCGGAACAGCGGGTTCATCCACACGCCCTGGACCTGGGTGACGTCCGCCGTGACTGCGCCGAGTTCGGCCTTGAACACCACTTCGCGGGAGTCGTTAAGGTGGACCAGGGAGTGGCCCTGCCGGATGAGGCCTTCCACCCTGCGGCTGTAGAATTCCCTGCCGCCCAGGTACGGCGAGTAGCCCACTTCCTCCTCGAACATGGCGGCGCAGGCAGGGAGGATGCGGTCGAAGTCGGCCAGGTTTCCGTGGCCGAGGCCGGGGTTGGGCTGCACGCGGGGAGGTTCGTCGATGACCATCAGCGGCTGGTCCTCGCGGACCTCGTGGGCCCGGTGCCCCAGCTCCGCCAGCTCGGCGTGGATGGCCAGGACGGCCTCCGCCGGGCCGAATGCCGATGCGTAGCGGCGGCCTGAACTGCTCGCCGCTTCCGCCACCAGGGGTGCGAGGGCCGGGTCCAGCTGGACCGGGACCAGGTTGGCCCCGGCCCAGCAGGCACCCGCAAGGATGCCGTCGTCGAAAATGCCGATCACGCCCGCGCCGCCGCTGGTTGGCGCGGCCGTGCCCGTAGCCCGGAGGTGGGCCAGGATGAACACGTTGGCCACAGGATCCTGCTGAGCCAGCAGCCTCAGGGCGTCGGTGTCCTGCCCGTCGAGGGTACGGACGGAGAGCCCCGCAGGGTCCGGAACGTCCCTACGAGACGCTAACCACGGGGCTACCCTTGACAGCATCTTCGCCATCGGCCTCCCCCATCTCTTCCGCGATACGCATGGCCTCTTCGATCAGTGTCTCAACAATTGCGCTCTCGGGGACAGTCTTGATGACTTCACCCTTCACAAAGATCTGGCCCTTGCCGTTGCCGGAGGCAACACCAAGGTCGGCTTCGCGGGCCTCGCCCGGTCCGTTCACGACGCAGCCCATGACCGCCACGCGCAACGGGATTTCCATCCCCTCCAGGCCGGCGGTGACCTGCTCAGCCAGGGTGTACACGTCCACCTGGGCGCGGCCGCAGGAGGGGCAGGAGACGATTTCCAGCTTTCGGGGGCGCAGGTTCAGGGACTGGAGGATCTGGTTTCCCACCTTGATCTCCTCCACCGGCGGCGCGGACAACGAGACCCGGATGGTGTCGCCGATGCCCCGGGAAAGGAGGGCGCCGAAGGCGGTGGCGGATTTGATGGTCCCCTGGAATGCAGGGCCGGCCTCGGTGACGCCCAGGTGCAGCGGCCAGTCACCCTTTTCGGCGAGCATTTCGTAGGCAGCGACCATGACCACGGGGTCGTTGTGCTTCACCGAAATCTTGAAGTCGTGGAAGCCATGCTCCTCGAACAGGGAGGCTTCCCAGACGGCTGATTCAACCAGCGCCTCAGGTGTGGCCTTGCCGTACTTCTTGAGGATGCCGGGTTCCAGGGAACCGGCGTTGACGCCGATGCGGATGGAAGTGCCGTGGTCCTTCGCGGCGGCGGCAATCTCCTTCACCTGGTCGTCAAACTTGCGGATGTTTCCCGGGTTCACGCGGACGGCCGCGCAGCCGGCCTCGATTGCGGCGAAAACGTACTTGGGCTGGAAGTGGATGTCCGCGATGACGGGGATCTGGGACTTCCGGGCGATGATGGGCAGCGCCTCCGCGTCGTCCGCGGAGGGGCAGGCCACGCGGACAATGTCGCAGCCCGAAGCCGTCAGTTCAGCGATCTGCTGCAGGGTGGCGTTGATGTCCGTGGTGGGCGTGGTGGTCATGGACTGCACGCTGATGGGGAAATCGGAACCTACGCCCACGGACCCGACCTTGATCTGGCGCGTCTTGCGGCGCGGGGCGAGGACGGGCGGCGGTGCTGACGGCATTCCCAGGCTGACCGAGGTCACGTGGACTCCTTGAGTTGAAGCGGTATGGAGGCGGCTACGCGGCGAGCCCGGCGAACATGCCGATCACCGGTGACCATTCAGTAATGCGGGTTCCGGCGATGACGCCGGCTGCTGCGTAGGGATCCTGCTTGAGGATCGAGTTGAGGGTGGCCTCGTCGGCGGTCTTGAAGATCAGCAGCGCGCCGGCACCGTCACCGTAGGGGCCGCTGGCCAGGATGGCACCGTCCTGCGCCAGGTTGCCGGTCCACTCGCGGTGTGCGGGGCGGGTCTCGTTGCGGGCTTCTGTGGAGTTGGCGGCATAAACGTACTCAACGGCAAAAACTGTCATACCGCTACCCTATCGCCATGGCTGGCTTCGCACCCATCCGGCGGCCCCAACGGAGGGGCTCCGCAGGTACCAGGCTTTCAGTGCAGGAACAGGACTTTGGCGGTGGCAGCAATGCCGGCCGCCCACAGCATCGAGGCCAGCGTTCCAATAATGAACCGTTCCGCTGCCACGGGGGTTTCCTTCAGTTCGGCGAACCGGCCGAGGCCCTTGATGGCAACGATGTAGGCGATGGCCACGGGCTGCCCGGTGAGGATGGCCAGGCACACACCCAGCCGCTCCAGGACGCCGATGATGGCTCCGCCGCGCAGGATGCGCTGACCGTGGGCAGCGGCGTCCCCGGCCGGGCCGTCCGACGGCGGTCGGCCGGGTTCGGCGGTCAGCTCGCCGTCCACGGACAGGTTGCCGTCGACAGGCCGGGTGCCAGCGACGGATTGTTTGCCGTCGACATGCTGGCTGCCGTCGTCGGCATCGCGGACGCCGGGGTCCACGGTGCCGTCCGCGGCGGGATCCTCGACCGCCCGCCGGGCCTTCGCGGCGGCCTTCGCGGCGTCCGCCCTGTCGTCAATGGTCCTGGCGAGCTTGAACACCAGCGCCGTGACGGGCCAGCCGGCGAATCCGGCGGCCACCAGGGCGGCGGCAATCCACAGTGCATCCATGGGACTCCTCTTCCAGGGCCGTCAATCCGGCCCGTAGCGGAACGGCGGCCCTCATTCCCCTGTTCCGGGGATGAGCGAATGGGCATACTCCAGCAGCATGGCCGCAGCAGGCCGTGCCGCCCATTCTTCCTGCCATCCGGAGCGGAGTACGGTACGGCTCACCGACTGTTCCGTGATTCCAAGCTCGCGGGCCACCTGTTTCTGGCTTCCGTGGCGGCCTGGGGTCTGGCGGCGCAGGGCATCGACCACCCGCCACTGGGCGTCCGTGCGTTCCTGGACGAGACGGCCCAGCAACCGGAGCACCGCTTCCGCATTGGCGCATGCCTTCACCGCCTCCTCCCCCGGGACACCTGCTTCACCGCCAATAGTGCCGGCGGCCACCGACAAGGGAATCTGGGAGCCGGCGGCTTTGGCGAGTTCCACGGCCTTCCGTGCGGCGACAAACGCCGTTCCCGTGCCCTCGCGGGGGCTGGCGCCCTCCGGCAGTGACACCGTTCCCACGCCGATTCCCACGTACCACCGTCCCGCCCGGAGGGCCTGAAGGGCGATGGCCACCACGGCGCCGGCACCCTGCACTACACCCTGCACCTCATCCCCCACCGAGCGTTCGAAGACAGGCCGTCCCGGGCCTTGAACGTCGAGGCCCGCGAGTTCGGAAAGAAGGTCCGGAACCCGGTCCACGTCCCCGGTGCTGCCGCGCTGATCGATGGTCATTACGAACATGCCTCAACCGTAGATGACTGATTTCCAAGAATCAATCAAAAATGACTGATATGAGAAAATCAGCCATTAGGGGGTGATATTAGCCGAAGAGGTTTACCGGTTTGACGATGTCGGCGTAGATCAGCAGCACGCTCATGCCGATGAGCAGCGCGGCCACCACATAGGTCACGGGGAGGAGCTTGGCGATGTCGAACGCCCCCGGATCCGGCCGGCCGCGCAGCTTTGCCACTTGGCGCCGCGCGCCTTCGTAAAGCGCTCCGGCCACGTGGCCGCCGTCAAGCGGCAGAAGCGGGATGAGGTTGAACACGGCGAGCGCGAAGTTCAGGCCGGCCAGCAGTCCCACCAGGGTGGCCAGCCTTGACTGCAGGGGCACCGCCTCCATGGCTGCCACCTCACCTGCCACCCGGCCCACTCCCACCACACTGATGGGGCCGTTGGGATCGCGCGGTTCCTCGCTGAAGGCGGCCTTGGCCACGCCCACCACGCGGGCCGGCAGGTTGAACACCACGCCCGCCACCTGCCGGATGTTCTCCCCCGCCATGGGCAGGACGGACGACGCCGGCTGGGGCACCAGCGCGGTCTGGGCACCGATGCCGAGGAACCCGACGTCCTGGTACTGCAGGGTGCCGGATGCGTCGGTGGCCTGCCGGCCGTCCGGTCCCATCACGGGCCGGGCCGACAGGACGGGGGTGACGGTGGTTGACACGGACGTGCCGTCCCGCTGCACGGTGATGGCCACGTCCCGGCCGGCCGAGGCACGGATCCATTCCGTCAGCTGCGCCCAGCTGGTGACAGCCTTGCCGTCAAAGGAGGTGATGGTGTCGTTGGGCTTCAGCCCTGCGGCGGCAGCGGGGGTCAGCTGGCAGTCGGCCGAGTCCGGGTCCACGGTTTCGCCCGCCGCCACCTGGCACTTGGAGACGTCGGCGATGGTGGTGGTGGCCGTGGCAACGCCGAAGCCCATCAGCAGCACAGCGGTAAGCAGCAGCCCAAGCACCATGTTCATGGCCGGGCCGCCGAGCATCACGATGACCTTTTTCCAGACCGGCAGGCGGTAGAACACGCGGTTTTCATCGCCCGGCCCCACGTCCTCGTGCGCCATGGAGCGCGCCTCGGTGGCCAGGGTCTGGAACATGCCGGTACTGGAGGGCCTGACCGTTCCGTCGTCCTTGTTCGGCGGGTACATGCCGATCATGGAGACGTAGCCGCCCAGCGGGACGGCCTTAATCCCGTACTCCGTCTCGCCCTTCCGCCGGGACCAGAGGGTGGGCCCGAAGCCGATCATGTATTTGGTGACGCGCACCTTGAAGAGCTTGGCCGGCACCAGGTGGCCCACCTCGTGCAGCGCGATGGACGCTGCGATGCCGATGGCAACGAAGACGACGCCGAGGATGAAGAGTAGGACAGGGGTCATGGAGGTGCTGCTGCTTCCTAGAGACTGCTGACTGCTAAACGTTCGTGGGCGCGGGCGCGTGCCCAGTTCTCAGCATCCAGTACGGATTCCACAGTCAGCCCGGAGGAACCTGAATGTTCGCTGAGGACGTCCTCCACCGCATCCACGATGTCGGTGAACCTGATGCGGCCGGCGTGGAACGCGGCAACCGCCTCCTCGTTGGCCGCATTGAAGACTGCAGGGAAGGTGCTGCCCTGTTTGGCGGCGTCCTTGGCCAGGTCCACGGCGGGGAATGCCTTCACGTCGAGCGGTTCGAAGGTCCAGGTGGCCGCCTGGGTCCAGTCGCACGCGGGAGCGGCCTTGGCCACCCGGTGGGGCCAGCCGAGGCCAAGGGCGATCGGCAGGCGCATGTCAGGCGGCGAGGCCTGGGCTATGGTCGAGCCGTCGATGAACTGGACCATGGAGTGCACCACGGACTGCGGGTGGACCACAACGTCGATCCTGTCCAGCGGGATGTCGAACAACAGGTGCGCCTCGATGACTTCCAGGCCCTTGTTCACCAGGGTGGCCGAGTTGGTGGTGACCATGACGCCCATGTCCCAGGTGGGGTGGGCCAGGGCCTCCTGTGGGGTGACGCTTTGCAGCGACTCCCGGTTCCGGCCGCGGAAAGGGCCGCCGGACGCGGTGAGGACGAGTTTTTCCACCTCGCCGGCGGTGCCGGAGCGCAGGCATTGGGCAATGGCCGAATGCTCTGAGTCCACGGGAACGATCTGGCCGTTCCGCGCGGCCGCCTTGACCAGGCTGCCGCCCACGATGAGGGATTCCTTGTTGGCCAGCGCCAGGGTGGCGCCGGACTGCAGGGCCGCCAGCGTGGGTGCCAGCCCGATGGAACCGGTGATGCCGTTGAGCACCACGTCCGCCGGGACAGCGGCGATCCGGGTGGAGGCATCGGGGCCGGCGATGATCTCGGGACGGTAGCCGCGGCGGCCGGCTGCTGCGGCGGCCTCGGCGATCAATCCCTCCAGCCGGGCGGGGTCCCCATCGGCGATGCCGACCGCGGCAGCCCCCGTGTGCACGGCCTGGCGGGCCAGCAGTTCCAGGTTCCCTCCGCCGGCGCTGAGTGCCACCACCTCGAAAAGGTGAGGGGCGCCGTCGACGACGTCAATCGCCTGGGTGCCGATGGAACCGGTGGATCCGAGGAGGACGATTCTGCGTGGCTGCATTGATTAAGTATCCCGCACAGCCCCGGGCCTTCCGCGCCTTGACCCCGGGGCGGCCCGGCGTAACGTGGATTTCGTGGACTGGCTGTCCTGGTTCGACGCGCCGGAGTATGAATTCGCCCGGCAGGTACTGCAGCGCGGGGTGGCTGCGCTGTACTTCGTCGCGTTCCTGTCCACACTGAACCAGTTTCCTGCCCTGCTGGGTGAACGCGGCCTGCTTCCCGTCCCGGAATTCCTCGCCGGCTTCAGCCGTTTGCGCCGGCCCACCCTGTTCAGCTGGCGGTATTCGGATGCACTGCTGCGGGGCGTCTGCGCCGTCGGGCTGGTGGTCTCGGCGCTGCTGGTGGCCGGGATCCCGCAGCTGGGGCCGCCCTGGGTTCCGCTGCTGGCGTTCCTGGCCCTGTGGCTGCTGTATATGTCGATCGTGAACGTGGGGCAGACGTTCTACGGTTTCGGCTGGGAAATGCTGCTCCTGGAAGCGGGCTTCACGGTGGGATTCCTCGGCTCGGACCAGACCGACCCGCCGCGCACCATCCTGATCCTGGTGGTGTGGCTGGTGTTCCGGCTGGAGTTTGGCGCCGGAATGATCAAGATCCGCGGCGGCCGGGAATGGCGGGATCTGACGGCCCTGTACTACCACCACGAAACCCAGCCCATGCCGGGTCCGCTCAGCCGGCAGGCCCACCTGCTGCCCAAGCCGCTGCACCGGATCGAAGTGGTGGGCAACCACTTCGCGCAGCTGGTGGTGCCCTTCTTCCTGTTCGCGCCGCAGCCGGTGGCCGGCGTGGCTGCCGGAGTCGTCATCATCACCCAGCTGTGGCTGGTCGCCAGCGGCAACTTCGCCTGGCTGAACTGGATCGCGATCGTGCTGGCGTTCTCCGCCGTCAGCGACCCGGTGGCCCACGCGGTGCTGCCGGTGCTCCCCGCGGACTGGCACCCGGGTGCAGACCGGGAAACCCCGCTGTGGTGGCTGGCCATCACGTTGGCCGCCTCCTTGCTGCTGCTGGTCCTGAGCTACTGGCCGCTGCGGAACCTTTTCTCCCGCCGCCAGCTGATGAACGCCAGCTTCAACCGCTGGCAGCTGGTCAACACCTACGGCGCCTTCGGGACGGTGACCAAGCAGCGCATCGAGATCGTGGTGGAGGGCACGCTTGATGAAGACCCCGATGACGGCGGTGACTGGCGGGAGTACGGCTTCAAGGGCAAGCCGGGGGACGTGCGGCGGCTGCCGCGGCAGTGGGCGCCGTACCACCTGCGGCTGGACTGGCTGATGTGGTTCCTGCCGCTGCGCAGCGTGCACGAGGAATGGTTCTACGCCTTCCTGGGCAAGCTGCTGGCGGCGGACCGGCAGGTGCTGCGGCTGCTCCGGCATGACCCGTTCGACGGCGCCGCGCCCCGTTGGGTGCGCGTGCGCAGCTTCCACTACCGGTTCGCCACCCGGAAGGAGTTCCGGGAGACCGGCGACCGCTGGGTGCGGACGCTGCTGTATGAGCCGATCCCGCCCACGTCCCTGCGGCGGTCGGGGAGGCGGCAATAACAGCCTTTAGCCCATCCCCTGGGCCCGCCGGATGATCTCCTGGGCGTGCTTGAGGATGGGTCCGTCGATCATTTTCCCCTCGTACCGGAAGACCCCCGACCCGGCCGATTCGGCAGCCTCCAGGAGGGCGGCAGCAGCAGCGACCTCGTCCGCGGACGGCGCGTAGGCCGTGCGGACCACGGCGGCCTGGCTGGGGTGGATGCATGCCTTGGAGCTGAACCCGGAGGCGACGGCGTCGGCAGCTTCGGCCGCGAGCCCGTCAAGGTCGGGGATGTTGGTGTAGACCGCGTCCACCGCCTCCTTGCCGTAGGCACGCGCGGCAACCAGCACGGACGAACGGGCGTGCAGCGCCACAGCCCGGTAGCCGCCGTCGTCCTTCCTGCTGGAGGTGCCGCCGAGCGTTGCCAGCAGGTCCTCGGCTCCCCACATCAGGCCTACGACGTTGGGGGCGGCGGCGATGGCCGGGGCGTTCAACACCCCCAGCGCCGTTTCGCACAGTGCGATCACCTGGTAGCCGTCCAGCGCCTTGAGCTGTTCGGCGCTCTCAGCCTTGGCCAGCATCACGGTCCGGTAGGGGGTGTGGGCCAGGCAGTGCATGTCCTTTTCGAAGTCCTCCGTGCCCACGGGGTTGACCCTGACGATGGTGCAGCTGGGCTCCAGCTCCGGTTCCACGCCTGTGGTGCCCAGCTGGGCCAGGATCGCTCCGCGGGCGCGCTGCTTGTCCGCCGGCGCCACGGCATCTTCAAGGTCAAGGATCACGGCATCGGCCCGGGCGGCCGCTTTCTGGTACCGCTCGGGACGGTCGGCGGGGCAGAACAGCAAGGCGGGGCCCATTACAAAGGTCATAACGCTATTCTCCGGTGTTTTGGCCGGCCTGCGCTCCCCTGTGTGCCTCCAGGGTCCACATCAGGCAGCTGCGGGTGGCCCGGGCCACCACCGTGCCGTCCTGGTTGCGCCCGGTATGCTCCATGGTCACGATGCCCTGGCCGGGGCGTGAAGCCGACAGCCGCTTGCCGGTGACGGCCGTCTCCGTATAGAGGGTGTCGCCGTGGAAGAGGGGATGCGGGAAGGAGACGTCGGTCAGGCCGAGCTGGGCGATGATGGTCCCCTGCGTCAGCTGGGTGACGGACTGTCCCACCATGGTGGCAAGGGTGAACATCGAGTTCATGAGCCGCTGGCCGAAGGGCTGCCCGGCGCTCCAGGCCGCGTCCAGGTGCAGGGCCTGGGTGTTCATGGTCAGCGTGGTGAACAGGACGTTGTCCGTTTCGGTCACCGTCCGTCCGGGGCGGTGCGCGTAGGTGACGCCCTCCTCCAGTTCGTCGAAGTACAGCCCGCGCTGCTCGATGACGCGGGCGCCGCCGTCGTCCGTCCCGCCGGGGCCGTTCGAAAACCCGCCCGTCATACCGTCAGTTCCTGGTCTTCCTCGAACAGGTCCGCACCGGTGGCGGCGGCCACGTCCTCCGCCGAAACGTTGGGCGCCAGCTCGCGCAGTACCAGGCGGGGGCCGGACTGGTCCTGGACGACGTCGATGACGGCGAGGTCGGTGATGATCCGGTCCACGCATCCCTTGCCGGTCAGCGGCAGCGAGCACTCCCGGACGATCTTCGGGTTGCCGTTGCGGTCCACGTGTTCCATCATCACGATCACCTTCTTGGCCCCGAACACCAGGTCCATGGCACCGCCCATGCCCTTGACCATCTTGCCGGGAATCATCCAGTTGGCGAGGTCGCCGTTCTGCGCCACCTCCATGGCACCGAGGACTGCGACATCGACGTGGCCGCCCCGGATCATGCCGAAGGACGCCGCCGAGTCGAAGAAGGCCGCGCCCTTGTTCACCGTCACCGTTTCCTTGCCGGCGTTGATGAGGTCGGGGTCGACGGCGTCCTCCGCAGGATAGGGCCCGACGCCGAGGATCCCGTTTTCGGAGTGCAGCACCACTTCGACGCCGGCCGGGATGTAGTTGGGGATCAGGGTGGGCATCCCGATGCCCAGGTTCACGTACTGGCCGTTGTGCAGTTCCCTGGCCACCCGCGCGGCCAGTTCGTTGCGGGTCCAGCCTTTGGACTCTGAAGTGTCCCGGCCGTCGCCGGGTGCGTCATGCTGGGATGCCGCCCGGCGGTACTCGGGGCGGACGGCCTCGGGCCGGGGAGCGTCGGGGCTGTTCGGGTCCATGGCTATGCTCCTGCCTGCCGGGTGAGGGCTACTGTCCGCTTTTCGATCCGTTTCTCCCCGTCCCGGGCCAGGACCACCCGCTGGACGAAGATCCCGGGGGTGTGGATGTGTTCCGGGTCCAGTTCGCCGGGTTCGACGAGTTCTTCGACCTCCGCGATGGTGATGCGGCCGGCCATGGCGCACAGCGGGTTGAAGTTCATGGCGGTCGCGTGGAAAACGAGGTTGCCGTGCCGGTCGCCTTTCCAGGCATGCACGAGTCCGAAGTCGGGGGTCAGGGATTCCTCGAGCACGTAGTCCACGCCCCCGAACGACCGGACCTCCTTCGGGGCGGAGGCAACTGCGATGCCGCCGTTGGCGTCGTACTTTTGCGGCAGGCCGCCGTCGGACACCTGCGTGCCGACCCCCGCCTTGGTGTAGAACGCCGGGATGCCGGCACCGCCGGCCCGCAGCTTCTCCGCAAGGGTGCCCTGCGGCGTGAGCACCACTTCGAGTTCGCCGGCGAGGTACTGGCGGGCGAACTCCTTGTTTTCGCCAACGTAGGAGCTGATGGTGCGGCGGATCCTCCCGTCCCGGAGCAAAATGCCCAGGCCCCAGTCGTCCACGCCGCAGTTGTTGCTGACGGTTTCCAGTCCGGAGGTGCCGGCGCGGTGGAGCGCGTCGATGAGGGCCACCGGGATACCGCAGAGGCCAAAGCCGCCCACGGCCAGGGAGGCGCCATCGGGAATGTCCGCGACGGCTTCGTCGGCGCTGGCAACAACCTTGTCAATCATCAGTGATCCTTTCAGGCCGGCTACAGTCCCAGTTCGCGGGCGATCAGCATCAGCTGGACCTCCGTGGTGCCCTCCCCCACTTCAAGGATCTTGGAGTCGCGGTAGTGGCGTGCCACGGTGAACTCGTTGATGAAGCCATAGCCGCCGAATACCTGGGTGGCATCCCGCGCGTTGTCCATGGCCGCCTCGCCTGCGACCATCTTAGCGATGGCCGCCTGGGTCTTGAACGGCTTCCCGGCGAGCATCCGGGCGGCCGCGTCGTAGTAGGCAAGCCGTGCCGTGTGGGCCCGCGCCTCCATGCGGGCGATCTTGAACGAGACCGCCTGGTACTTGCCGATTTCGTGGCCGAAAGCCCGGCGTTCCTTGGCATATTTGACGGACAGGTCCACGCAGCCCTGGGCGGCACCGGTGGCCAGGGCCGCGATGGCGATCCGGCCTTCGTCAAGGATGGACAGGAAGTTGGCATACCCACGGCCGCGTTCGCCGAGCAGGTTCGCCTCGGGAACGCGGACGTCCTTCAGCGTCAGGGGGTGGGTGTCCGAGGCGTTCCAGCCCACCTTGTTGTACGGCTTTTCCGCCTTGAAGCCGGGCGTGTCGGTGGGCACCAGGATGGTGGAGATTTCCTTTTGCACCGTCCCGTCCCCGCGTTCCTTCTGCCCTGCTTCCTTCTGCCCTGTGACGGCGGTGACGGTGACGAGGCGGGTGATGTCCGTCCCGGAGTTGGTGATGAATTCCTTGGTGCCGTTGATCACCCAGTGGCCGCCCTCGAGCCTGGCATGGGTCTTGGTGCCGCCGGCGTCCGAGCCTGCCTCCGGTTCGGTGAGGCCGAACCCGGCGAGCGCCTGGCCGGACGCCAGCATGGGCAGCCACTGCTGTTTCTGCGCATCCGTGCCGAAGCGGTACACCGGCATGGCCCCCAGGGACACGCCGGCCTCCAGGGTGATGGCCACGGACTGGTCCACCCGGCCCAACTGCTCCAGCGCGAGCGCCAGGGCGAAGTAGTCACCGCCCATGCCGCCGTATTCCTCCGGGAACGGCAGGCCGAACAGGCCCATTTCGGCCATCTGCTTCACCACCTCGTAGGGGAAGCTGTGTTCTTCGTCGTGCTTGGCGGATACCGGGGCCACCACGTTGTCCGCGAAGTCGCGGACAGTGTCGCTGAGGTCCTGGTATTCCTCGGTGAGTTCAAAACCGGCCATGGTCAGGCTCCTTCGCCTTCGGTGTCCTGCGTACCTGGATGTGCTTCTGCTGATGCTGTTGTGCCCGGGGGCTGCGGATGGATGGTGGCGAGCACCTGGTCTGCCTTCACGAGGTCCCCGGTACGGGCATTGAGGTGCACTGTCCCTGCCAGCGGGGCCACCAGGTGGTGTTCCATCTTCATGGCCTCCACGGACAGCAGGACCTCCCCGGCCTGCACTGTGTCGCCGTCGCTGACCGGGACGGCCACGACGGTCCCCGGCATCGGCGAGCGAACCTCGGGGTCGGCGGAACCTTCCTGTCGCTGGACGGCCGCGAGCAGGCGCTCCAGCCTGGCCTCCCGGGTCAGGACTTCCAGGCGGCAGGACCAGCCGTCGTTGCCGAGGAACAACGCGGCGGGGACTCCGGGCAGGGGATTGGCCTGGCTTGGTGCCACCGGTCCGGCATACACCGGTGCCAGCCGGTAGCCATGCTTGCGGCCGTCGAGGTCGAGTTCGACGCTTTGCCGGCTGGACCAGTGCAGCTTGGCGCTCCGCTGCGCACCGCCGTCGACGGCGACCACGGCGGCGGCTCCCCCGTTGAAGCTGCCGCCGACCTGCACGGTGGCCACGCCGCCGTCGGGCGTTCCCAGAATAATGCGGCGCGGCGCCGGGGCACCGAGGCGCCAGCCGTTCCTGCCATGCCACGGCCCGTGTTCCGGTGCGGGATTGTTCTGTGCCTCCATGCTGAGGGCGTACAGGGCGGCCGCCACCAGCTCGGGATCACCGACGTGCCGGAATTCCAGCGCGGGCAGTTTCCGTTCGATCAGCCCGGTATCCAGGCGGGCGGCGCGGACGTCGGGATCATTGAGCAGGAGCCGCAGGTATTCCACGTTGGTCTCGATGCCCAGTGCCGTGTAGCCGGCCAGCGCCTTGTCCAGGGCATCGAGGGCGGCCGTGCGGTCAGCACCCCAGGCGATCACCTTGGAAATCATGGGGTCGTAGTTCGCGGAAAGTTCCAGCCCCTCCACCAGCGATGAGTCCACCCTGATCCGGTCCTCCGTCCCGGGCGGCAGCTCGTCCAGCGTGAGCACCGTTCCGGTGGACGGGAGGAAGTTCTTTTCCGGCACCTCGGCGTACACCCGCGCCTCCACCGCGTGGCCGGAAAGCCTGACGTCGGGCTGCCGGAGCGCCAGTTCCGCACCGGCGGCGATCCGCACCTGCCATTCCACCAGGTCGGTGCCGGTGACCATTTCGGTGACCGGGTGCTCCACCTGAAGCCGGGTGTTCATCTCCATGAAGAAGAACTCGTCCGGCGCGTCGTCGGAGACCAGGAACTCGACGGTTCCGGCTCCGGTGTAGTTCACGCTGCGGGCGGCGTTGCAGGCGGCCTCGCCGATCCAGGCGCGGACGTCCGCGCCGTTGGGAAGGTTTTCCAGCAGGGGCGAGGGGGCTTCCTCGATGACTTTCTGGTGGCGCCGCTGGAGGGAGCATTCGCGCTCGCCGAGGTGGATGACGTTGCCGTGGCCGTCCGCCAGGACCTGCACCTCGATATGGCGGGGGGTGGTCACCAGGCGCTCCAGGAAGAGCGTGTCGTCGCCGAACGCGGCGGCCGCCACACGCCGTGCCGTGGCCAGGGCGGCCGGCAGGTCCGCCTGCTTTTCCACGACGTGCATGCCTTTGCCGCCTCCACCGGCGGAGGGCTTGATGAGCAGCGGAAAGCCGACGGCGGCAGCGGCTTCGGTGAGTTCGCTGTCCGTCATGCCGGGCTCGGCGATGCCGGGAACCACCGGGACGCCGTACCCTGCCACGTGGTTCTTGGCACGGATCTTGTCGCCCATGACGTTCAGCGCTTCCACGCCCGGGCCAATGAAGGTGATGCCTGCCTCCGCCAGGGCCCGCGCGAAGTCGGCGTTCTCGCTGAGGAAACCGTACCCGGGGTGGACGGCTTCGGCGCCGGACTGCCGGCACGCCTGAAGGATCGCGCCGATGTTCAAGTAGCTGTCCGCGGCAGCGGCCGGCCCGATCCGGACGGCAGTGTCGGCTTCGCGCACGTGGCGCGCGCCGGCGTCGGCGTCACTGTAGACGGCCACAGACCGGATCCCCAGCTGCCGGAGGCTGCGGATCACGCGGCAGGCGATTTCGCCGCGGTTGGCCACCAGGACCGTGCTGAACAAGGGCGTGCCGGTGGCATCGGCCTGGCTGGCGGCTACCGCCTGGGTCTGAATGGTCATTGCTGGCTCACATCCGGAAGAGGCCGAAGGAGGTCTCCGGCAAGGGGGTGCGGGAGACGACGTCGAGCGCGAGCCCGAGGACGGTGCGGGTGTCGGCGGGGTCGATCACGGCGTCGTCCCACAGCCGGGCGGTGGAATAGTAGGGGCTGCCCTGGTCCTCGTACTGCTGCCGGATGGGCGCCTTGAACGCTTCCTCATCCTCGGCGGACCAGTCCTCCCCCGCCGCGTCGTACTGGTCCCGCTTCACGGTGGCCAGCACGCTGGCGGCCTGGTTGCCTCCCATGACCGAGATCCGGGCGGCCGGCCACATCCAGAGGAACCGCGGCGAATAGGCCCGGCCGCACATGGAGTAGTTGCCGGCGCCGAACGACCCGCCGATGACCACGGTCAGCTTGGGGACGCGGGCGGTGGCGACGGCGGTCACCATCTTGGCCCCGTTCTTGGCGATGCCGCCCTGTTCGGCGTCCCTGCCCACCATGAAGCCGGAGATGTTCTGCAGGAACACCAGCGGGATGCCGCGCTGGTCGCACAATTCGATGAAGTGCGCCCCTTTGAGGGACGATTCGCTGAAGAGCACGCCGTTGTTGGCAACGATGCCCACGGGGTGCCCGTGGATGCGGGCGAACCCGGTGACCAGGGTGGCGCCGTAATCCTTCTTGAACTCGTGGAACCGGCTGCCGTCCACCAGCCTGGCAATCACCTCGTGCACGTCATAGGGCGCGTTGACGTCGGTGGGTACGGCGCCGTACAGCCCGGCGGGGTCTGCGGCGGGTTCGACGGCGGGTTCCACCTGCCAGGCGGGCGGCGCCGGGGGCGGGAGGGTGGCGACGATGTCCCGGACGATTTGGAGGGCGTGGTGGTCGTTTTCGGCAAGGTGGTCCGTGACCCCGGAAACCCGCGAGTGCACTTCCCCGCCGCCAAGTTCCTCCGCCGTGACGACTTCCCCGATGGCGGCCTTCACCAGCGGCGGGCCGCCCAGGAAGATGGTGCCCTGGTTCCGGACGATCACGGTCTCATCGCTCATGGCCGGCACGTAGGCGCCGCCGGCGGTGCAGGACCCCATCACGGCGGCGACCTGCGGAATCTTGGCTGCCGAGAGCCGTGCCTGGTTGAAGAAGATCCTGCCGAAGTGGTCCTTGTCCGGGAAGACCTCGTCCTGCTTGGGCAGGAAGGCCCCGCCCGAGTCCACCAGGTAGATGCAGGGCAGCCGGTTTTCCATGGCGATTTCCTGCGCGCGGAGGTGCTTCTTGACGGTCATCGGATAGTAGGTGCCGCCTTTGACGGTGGCATCGTTCGAGATGACCAGGACCTGGCGGCCGTGCACCAGGCCGATTCCGGCGATGACGCCGGCGCCGGGGGCGTCATCGTTGTACATCCCGTTGGCGGCGAGCGGGGCAATTTCCAGGAAGGGACTGCCGTCATCGAGCAGCTGGTCGATGCGGTCCCGCGGGAGGAGCTTGCCGCGGGCCACATGGCGCTCCCGTGACTTTTGGGGCCCGCCCAGCGCGGTGTCCGCCAGCCGTTTTCGCAGGGCTTCGGCGAGGGACAGCTGTGCCTCCCGGTTGGCCCTGAAGGACTCGCTTGCCGGGTCAAGCCGGCTGACCAGGGTCTCCATTGACGATCCGTTCCTGCTCGGCACCGGGCCAGCCAACTGCCAACTCGGTTAGTGACTCATAACTGAAATTCAGGTTAGTCTCTGTTAACTGTGATGTCCAACACCTGGCTCCCTTGCTAGAATCTGCGGGTCCGAGGAGGAATAGTGCCCAGCACGGAAACCCGTTCCAGCAATACAACTGAACCCACTGATCCAGGGCAGCCTGCCCCCACCACGCAGCGGGGCAGGGCCAAGGAGAACCGCCGCCAGGCCCTCCTGGCAGCGGCCGCGTCGCTGTTCGCGGCGAACGGGTTCAACAGGGTATCGCTGGAAGACCTCGGCGCGGCGGCGGGGGTGAGCGGGCCGGCGGTGTACCGGCACTTTCCGGGCAAGCAGGCAGTCCTCGCCGACCTGCTGGTCACTGTGAGCCAGGAACTGCTGGACGGCGGGCGCCAGGTGGTGGCTGGTTCGGCTGATCCGCTGGCTGCGCTCCGGCAGCTGGTGGAGTTCCAGGTGGACTTCGCCCTCGGCAAGCCGGACGTGATCCGCGTCCAGGACCGGGACTTCAGCAACCTCTCCGAACAGGACCAATCCGCCGTGCGCACCCTGCAGCGCAGCTATGTGGAAGTGTGGGTCGATGTCCTGTCCAAGGTCCACCCGGAGACAGATGCGGCCGAGCTGCGCATGCGGGCCCACGCCACCTTCGGCCTGATCAACTCCACTCCCCACTCGGTCCGCAGCCACGGCCGGCGGATCGCTGCCGGGGTGGCCCGCCCCCTCCTCGAGCGCATGGCGCTGGCCGCCCTGACCGTGCCCCCGGCCTGACCTGACCGACAGCCCGCACACCACGGACGGCCCCTGGCCGGTGGCAGCAACGGTCATGCGGCTGGGGGCCGGTTGTGCCCAGAGGGGCCGGTTGCCCGCAGACCGGGGGGAGGGCCTACACCATGGTGAGCACCATTCCGGGATCGGCCATGATGGCTCCGACGTCGGCGAGGAACCGCGAGCCCTGCTCCCCGTCCACGAGCCGGTGGTCGAAGGAGAGGCTGAGCGTGAGGACCTGCCGCAGTGCCACCTCCCCCCGGAACTCCCACGGCATGGTCCGGACCGCCCCGAGCCCCAGGATGGCAGCCTCGCCCGGATTGAGGATGGGGGTGCCGGCGTCGATGCCAAAGACGCCGATGTTGGTGATGGAGATGGTGCCGCCGGACAGCTCAGCGGGTGCCGTCTTGCCGGCCCGGGCCGTTTCGGCCAAGTCGGCCAGCGCCTGGGCGAGTTGCGGCAGGGCCAGCGTGTCGGCGTCCTTGATGTTGGGCACGGTGAGGCCCCGCGGCGTGGCCGCGGCGATGCCCAGGTTCACGTAGTTGAACGTGACGATCTCCTGGTTCTCCTCGTCCCAGCGCGAGTTCAGCGCAGGATTCCGGCGCAGGGCGACTAGTACCGCCTTGGCAGCCAGCGTGAGCGGCGTGAGCTTGAGGCCGGCGAAGTCCCTGCTGTTCCGGAGCCTGTCCAACAGTTCGATGCCGGGCGTGACGTCGATGGTGAGGAACTCGGTGGCATGCGGTGCGGTAAACGCGCTGCGCACCATGGCGGCCGCCGTGTGCTTCCGGACGCCCTTGATGGGGGTCCTGGTTTCCCGCTCCCCCGCGCGGGCTGCCGCTGGCGCCGAAGCCGGCTCGGAAACCGGCGCGGCCGCCGGTTCGTTCGCGTGCCCGGCAAGCGCCTGGACATCCTCGCGGGTGATCAGCCCGCCAGGACCTGTGCCGGCCACGTCCGCGAGGTCCACGCCAAGGTCCCTGGCAAGCTTGCGTACCGGCGGGGTGGAGCGGGGACGTTCGGCAGGGCGCGCTTCGGCAGGCACGGCCGCCTCCGAGGCGGGCGCAGTTTCGGCAGGTGCGGTTTCGGCAGGTGCCGTTTCGGCTGGTTCGGCCACCGGGGGGTTCGTCCCGGCAGGCATGGTTTCGGCAGGCTCAACCACCGGGGAACTGGTCCCGGCAGCTGCCGGCGCTGCCGCGAAGTTCCGCGGCCGGCGCGTTGGCCGCCCTGAAGCTTCGACGACGGCGCCGTAGCCCACCAGGTTCGGCTCGCGTTTGGGCGTTTCCACCGTCTGTTCCCCAGCCCCCGCCGACGGGCCGGTGGCCCCGGAAGGTGCCGCGCCGTCGTCGTCCGGTACCTCGAATGAGACGATCGGCTTGCCAACCTCCACGACGGAACCGGGCTGTTCGTGCAGCTCCTTGATGACCCCCGCGAACGGCGAGGGAAGCTCCACCACGGCCTTGGCGGTTTCGACTTCGGCGATCACCTGGTTCAGGCTGACGGTGTCGCCCACGCCCACTTTCCAGCTGAGGATTTCGGATTCGGTGAGCCCTTCGCCCAGGTCCGGGAGCCGGAATTCCTTGATCATGGTGCCCTTCATCCTTCCAGTCCGCTCAGGGAGTTCGGGCGGCCCAGGGCGCGGTCCACGCCGTCGAGGATGCGGTCCAGCCCGGGCAGGTGGTGCATTTCCAGCTTCGAGTACGGGTAGGGGATGTCGAATCCGGTCACCCGGACCGGTGCCGCCTCAAGGTGGTAGAAGCACCGTTCGGTGATGCTCGCCGCCACCTCTGCGCCGAGGCCGCCGGACTGCCCGGCCTCATGCGTGACCACCAAACGCCCGGTCTTGCGGACCGATGCCGCAACGGAGTCGTAGTCCACCGGGGCCAGCGAGCGCAGGTCGATGACTTCGATGGAGATGCCCTCGTCGGCGGCGGCCGAGGCGGCGTCCATGGCGGTTTTGACCAGCGGCCCGTAGGCCACCAGTGTGACGTCGCTGCCCATGGCCAGCACCCGTGCCTTGTCCATGGCCAGGGCAGCTCCGGGGTCTGCGGCTTCGTCCACTTCGCCCTTGTCGTGGTACCGGCGTTTGGGTTCGAAATACAGGACGGGGTCGTCGCACGAGATGGCCTGCTGGATCACCGTGTAGGCGTCCTGCGGATTGGCCACCGTCACCACGCGCAGGCCGGAGGTGTGGGTGAAGTAGGCTTCCGGGGACTCGGAGTGATGCTCGGGCGAGCCGATGCCGCCGCCGAAGGGGACCCTGATGGTGATGGGCATCTTCACGGCCCCGCGGGTGCGGTAATGCAGCTTGGCCACCTGGCTGACGATCTGGTCGAACGCGGGGTAGATGAACCCGTCGAACTGGATTTCCACCACCGGGCGGTAGCCCCGGTAGGCCAGGCCGACGGCGGTGCCCACGATCGCGGACTCCGCCAGCGGGGTGTCCACGACGCGGTGTGTGCCGAAGTCCTTCTGCAGCCCGTCCGTCACGCGGAACACACCGCCGAGGGTACCGATGTCCTCGCCCAGGAGGACCACTTTGGAGTCATTCTCCAGCGACTTCCGCAGCCCGGCGTTGATGGCGCGGGCAAAGGTCATCCGGGTCATCAGCGTGCACCTTCTTCTGAAACGGCTCCTGCGGGATCGCCGAAGGAGGCCAGGTAACGGGCGTAGTGGTCCTGCTGCCGGTCAAGCCAGGAATTCGGCGTGCTGTAGACATGCTTGAAGATGTCCATCGGCTGCGGGTCCGGCATCGTGGTGCAGCCGCGGCGCATCGCGGCGGCGACGGCGTCCGCCTTGTCTTTGACCTGCTGCTGCAGCGCGTCAGTGAGGAGGCCCTTGCGTTCCAGGAGCGAAGCCAGCCGGGAAACGGGGTCCTTTGCGGCCCAGTCCTCCAGTTCATTGGCGTCACGGTAGCGGGTGGGGTCATCGGCCGTGGTGTGCGGGCCCATCCGGTAGCTGACAGCTTCGATGAAGGTGGGTCCGCCGCCGCGCCGCGCCCGGTCCAGCGCCACCCGCGTTGCGGCCATGACGGCCAGGACATCGTTGCCGTCCACGCGGAGGCTGGGGATGCCGAAGCCGCTGGCCCGGTCCGCCAGGTGGATGTGCGACTGGAGCCGGACGGGCTCGGAAATGGCCCAGTGGTTGTTGGTGCAGAAGAACACCACGGGCACCTGGAAGCTGGCCGCGAACACCATGGCCTCGTTGACGTCGCCCTCACTCGTGGCGCCGTCACCGAAGTACGTGACGGCCACGGAGTCGGCGCCGTCGTTCTGGATCCCCATGGCGTACCCGGTGGCGTGCAGGGTCTGGGCGCCGATGATGATCTGCGGCGTGGCCATGTTGATGGTGTACGGGTCCCAGCCGCCGGAGGCATTGCCGCGCCAAACCCGCAGGAGGTCGGTGAGGTCCACGCCCCGGCAGTAGGCCACACCGTTCTCGCGGTAGCTGGAGAACACAAAGTCGTCGGCCCGCAATGCCCGTCCGGACCCGATCTGGGCTGCCTCCTGCCCCAGCAGCGGCGGCCACAGGGCCAGCTCGCCCTGCCGCTGCAGGGCCGTGGCCTCGATATCGATCCGGCGGATGACGGCCATGTCCTCGAAAAGGGAACACAGCTGCTCGTCCGTGATGTCTTTGACCCAGAAATCGAATTCGGGGTGGCTGATCCGCTCACCGGCCGGTGTGATCAGCTGAAGGAGTTCCTGTCCTGGTCCGGCGGGTTTCCCGGAGCTGTCCGGGGCCTGCGCGCCGCCCTGGCCCGTTTGGTCTGTAGACACGATAGCCGCAACCTTCTGACGTCGTTGACCAGCGGTTCCGGGGCTTGTGGCCCCTGCCGCCGCAGGCCTTCCGGGCGCCATTGCCCCGGATAATTGTGACCCTACTCACAATGTTCAAGGGGTACAACTACCGGCGCGATTACTGAGCAAAATGCTCTACGCGCGCCGCGCCGACCGTGCTACCGTTGCGCATTATGCAAGCTTTGGATGGCACTGACACCCGCCTGCTTTCAGCGCTGGCCGAGGATCCGCGGCGGACGGTGGTGGCGCTGGCGCAGAAGCTCGGATTGTCCCGGAACACGGTGCAGGCGCGCATGGCACAGCTTGAGAAGAAGCACGTCTTCCTGTCCTTCGAGCGCCGGATCAACCCGGCGGCCCTGGGATATCCGCTGATGGCGTTCATCTCCGTGCATGTCCAGCAGCGGAAGCTTGCCCGGCTGGCCGGGGAACTCGCCGCGATCCCGGAAATCCTTGAGGGCTTTGGACTGACCGGGTCCGCCGACCTGCTGCTGCGCGTGGTGGCCCAGGATGCCGAAGACCTGTTCCGGATCAACGGCAAGATTTTGGCGTGCGACGGCGTGGAGCGGGCCGACACCGCACTGGCCATGGGCGAACTCATCCCCTTCCGGGTGCAGCCCCTGCTGGAACGCGGCTCCGAGGGCAGCTGACGGCAGCAGCCTTCATCCGTGCGACGGCGGCGGTTAGTACGACGGCGGCGGGCCGGGTTATAGGCTTGGTGCAGTCATGTGCCGGGCCGGCAGGGCCCGGACCCGGTGCCGTGCACCTTCATGCCGTACACCTTCCCGAAAGGTTCCCGTTGAGCAGCAGTCCCCAGGATCCGTACCAGCCCGGCCGCGCCGGTTCCGTGCCGCGGCAACTGCCCCCGCTGCCGGAGCGGCCGGCGCCTTTCGGGCTGCAGGACGAACACCAGAACGGACTGCCGGGCCTGCCCGGCAGGCGGCCGCGCGTCCGGGGCCGCCGGAAGCTCTGGATGCTTCTTGGCAGCATCGGCGCGGTGCTGCTGCTGGTGATCCTCGGCGTCGTCATCCTGGTGAACGTGGTGGGCGGTGCCGCAAACCAGGCCAAGGGCCTGGCCGATGCGTTCACCAGGAAGGTAATCGCCGGCGACACCTCCGCCGCATACGACGACTACCTGGACCCTGCCCTTCAGGACCAGCTCTCCAAGGAGGCCTTCATGTCCGGGGTCAAGACCCTGAACATGGATGGCTCCTGCCAGCCTTCCTACAACGACGTCGAGGTGGCCACGGAGAACGGCAGGAAATCGGCGGAGGTGACGGGGCAGATCACCTGTGACGGGAAGAAGGTGGACCTCGCCTACCGCTTCCAGGGCAAGGACCAGCTGCGGATGACCAGCATCAAGCTGCGGCCCGCCTCCTGAGGCCCGGGACACAAGAAGCAAGGGTACTGATCTTTTACCCATCCGTCCCTTGCCATGGTCCGAATTGCTCCCGAGGGTCCCGCCGGGGGATCCGTAAACCGGCGGGAAACACCCGCCCAACGGAAGGATTCGGGCCATGCGCACTTCACCCAACCGCCTCGTCGCAACGATTTTTGGAGCTGTCTACCTGCTGGTGGGCCTCCTGGGTTTCGCCGTCACGTCCGGAATCGGATTCGTGGCCACCGAGGGTGCAAACCTCATCATCTTCGAAGTGAACCCGCTGCATAACGTCATCCACCTCGCCATCGGCGCGGCGCTGCTTTTCGCCGGGCTCCGCGGAACTGACACCGCCCGCACGGTGAACGCCTCCGTGGGCGCCGTCTACCTGCTGGTGGGCATCCTGGGCCTGTTCCTGCTGAACTCACCGCTGAACATCATCGCGCTCAACGGCGCCGACAACGTCCTCCACCTCGCCAGCGCCGTGCTCCTGCTCGGCGTCGGCCTGTCCCTGGACAAGTCCCCTGCCGCTGCCCGCGCCTAGCATGCCACGGCACGGCAGGGCCGCGCTTCGGCCACCAGGTGGATCGGGCCATCCGGCGACTCCGCAGCGCCCCGCTCCCCAGGCGGACTCTTCGGTCCGCCTGGTCGCCGGGTTCGCCGGCTTCGGTGCAGGTTCGGTCAACCTGGCAATCTCCTCGAGCTTCTTCGCGGCAGGCTCCCCAGGACCGGCAGGACTCCTCGCGGGTGTGGCGGCCGGTCTGTGGGGCGCCGCGCTGCTGGCCGGAGCCGTGGCGTTCCTGGCAAAGGACCGGCTGGCCGGGAACCGGTGGGCGCGGTACGCGCTGGCAGGTGCCGCCGCGGCCCACGTGGCCGCCATTGCCTTCCCCGCGTCCACCGCGTCCGGGCTCAGCCTGACGCAGCTGTCGGCGCTCCTGCTGACCCTGATGATCCTCGCCTCGCTCGGGTGGCTCCAGCGGGACGGTGCGCTGCAGGGCAGGGCAGGGCAGCCGGCGGGGTCCGGCACGAGGCCGGGCAGGCTGTTGCTGGCAGCGTTCGCTGGTGCCGTGCTGGTGGCAGGAATAACGACGCCGGGACTCGCCGCCTCAGCGGCCGGCCAGTACGCGGTCCCGCACGGCGACCACGGAAGCCCTGCCCCGGGCGGCCACCGGCACTGAATCACCCGCACGGAACCGCCGGCGTTGCGGGAAGCACACCTGGCCCCGCCAACGAAAGAGCCTCCATGCCGCAGTTGAACTGCTCCGCGGCAGGAGGCTCTTCACGGCGGGCCGGTGCCCTGCTAGTGGTCGACGGCCTTCTCGGCGCCGATGCCGGTCAGCGACCTGACTTCCATCTCGGCCTGCTTGGCAGGGTCCTCGCGCCGCTTGTCCAGCGTGGTGCCCAGCCAGCCCAGGAAGAAGGCCAGCGGGATGGACACGATACCCGGGTTGCTGAGCGGGAAGAGCGCAAAGCTGGCTCCGGGGATCATTGACGTCTTCGCGCCGGACACCACCGGGGAGAAGACGATCAGCAGGATCGCGGCCGCCAGTCCGCCGTACATGCTCCACACGGCGCCCTGGGTGGTGAACTTCCGCCAGAACAGCGAGTAGATGATGGTGGGCAGGTTGGCCGACGCGGCGACGGCGAAGGCCAGCGCCACGAGGAAGGCGACGTTCTGGCCGTTGGCGAAGATACCGCCCAGGATGGCCAGGACACCGATGACCACCACGGTGCGCCGCGCCACTCGGACTTCGGTGGCGGCGTCGGCTTTGCCCTTGGCGATGACGTTGGCGTAGATGTCGTGGGCGAAGGATGCCGCGGCAGTGATCGTCAGGCCGGCCACCACAGCCAGGATGGTGGCGAAGGCGACCGCGGAGATGAAGCCGAGCAGCAGCGGCCCGCCCAGGTGGAAGGCGAGCAGCGGGGCAGCAGCGTTGACTCCGCCGGGCGCGGACTTGATGGTGTCCGCCCCCACCAGGGCGGCCGCGCCGTAGCCCAGCACCAGGGTGAAAAGGTAGAAGAGCCCGATCAGCCAGATGGACCAGACGACCGACTTGCGTGCTTCCTTGGCGGTGGGCACCGTGTAGAAGCGCATCAGGACGTGCGGCAGGGCTGCGGTGCCAAGGACCAGCGCCAGGCCCAGCGACATGAAGTCCAGCTTGGAGGTGTCCGACTTGCCGTACTGCAGGCCAGGGTTGAGCACCGCCGGGTTGTTGGCCGTCTCCACGGCGCCGCCCAGCAGGCTGGAGAGGTTGAAGCCGTAGATGGCCAGGACCCACAGGGTCATGACGGCGGCGCCAGCGATCAACAGCATGGCCTTGATGATCTGGACCCAGGTGGTGCCCTTCATGCCGCCGATCAGGACGTACATGATCATGAGGGCGCCGACGACGATGATCACCAGCGCCTGTCCGCCCCAGTCGCTGATGCCCAGCAGCAGGGAGATCAGGCTGCCGGCACCGGCCATCTGTGCCAGGAGGTAGAAGAAGCAGACGGCGAGGGTGGAGATGGCCGCGGCGATCCGGACCGGACGCTGCTTCAGCCGGAAGGACAGGACGTCGGCCATGGTGAATTTGCCGGTGTTGCGCAGCAGTTCAGCCACGAGGAGCAGCGCCACCAGCCAGGCCACCAGGAACCCGATGGAGTACATGAACCCGTCGTAGCCGTTGATGGCGATGGCACCGGTGATGCCAAGGAAGGATGCGGCGGACAGGTAGTCCCCCGCGATGGCCGTCCCGTTCTGCGAGCCCGTGAACGAGCGGCCGGCGGCGTAGTAGTCGGCGGCGGTCTTGTTGTTCCGGCTGGCGCGGAACACGATCACCATGGTCACGGCAACGAACAGGCCGAAGATTCCCATGTTGAGGAGCGTGGTGTCCTTGAGGGCGGCGACATCCACCGCAGCGGGAATTGCGATCATTTGTTGGCCCCGCCCACTCGGTTTCCGTGCTTGTCGAATTCGTGCCCCTCGATTTCATGCCTGATCTCCGAGGCGATGGGGTCCAGCCGCTTGTTGGAGTAGTGCACGTACCAGCCGGTGATGGCGAACGTGGAGACGAACTGGAGCAGGCCCAGGATCAGGCCGATGTTGATGTTGCCCCAGACCTTGGTGGACATGAATCCCACCGCATAGTCGGCGAGCAGGACATACGCGAAGTACCACAGCAGGAAGGCCACTGCCATGGGGAAGACAAAGCTGCGATGACGCTTGCGCAGTTCCTGGAACTGCCCGGTCGACTGGACCTGCTCGAAGTCCACGGACGCCGCTGCGTCCGGAGTGTGGGCGTCGTTACCCATCGTTCCTCCTCATTGAGACTTGCCGGTACACACCGGGCGGCAGGACCCTGAACAGGAGAGGCCGCTTGTGTGACTCCAATCACTGTGCTGCCGGACCGCCCGGTATTCCATAGCTGCGGAACCGGTGGTCGCTCAGCGGTCGCTGTGCTGCGGCGAGCGGTTCCCGCCGCTACGCTGGCACCATGCCGGACTCCCCCCTCCTGACCGCCGCGGCCGTGGCGGTGATCGCGATGTCGATTGCCGTCGTCGTCGCCGTTGGCCTGAAGGTGCTGCGCTCCTTCCGGGAGCTGGGCACCGACGCCGAGCGGGCCACCTACCACACGCTCCACGCCGCCTCGCAGGCCGGCCAGCACCTCCGGCGCGGCCTTAACCCGGCCGGCGCCGCGAAAGCCAGCCGGCAACTGCGTGCCCTGCTGGGCTGTGATGCCCTGGCCATCACCGATACCGCCGGCGTCCTGGCCTGGGACGGGGCCGCGGAGGACGCCGGGACGGACCTGATGGAGCTGGCCGCAAGCGTGCTCGCATCCGGCAGGGCGGCCGTGCTTCCGGCCGGACCGCAGGGCACCGGCGGTGCGCTGGCCGCGGTGATCGCACCGGTGCGGGCCGGCAGCCGGGTGGCGGGCGTCGTCGCCGCCTTCGCGCCGTCGGCGGGGGCGGGCCTGGTCCGGGCCACCGGCGAGGTGGCGGACTGGGTGGCGGCGCAGGTGGAACTCGCTGAGCTGGACGCCTCGCGCACCCTGCTGATGGAGGCCGAGGTCCGGGCCCTTCGCGCCCAGATCAGCCCGCACTTCATCTACAACTCGCTCAACGCCATCGCCTCGTTCATCAACACCGATCCCGCCCGGGCCCGGGAACTGGTGGTGGAGTTCGCGGACTTCACCCGCTACTCCTTCCGGCGGCACGGGGACTTCACCACCCTGGCCGAGGAGCTGCGCTGCATTGACCGCTACCTGTTGCTGGAACGCGCCAGGTTCGGCGAGCGCGTCCAGGTCAGCCTGCGCGTGGCGCCGGAGGTGCTGGGCACCGTGATCCCCTTCCTGAGCCTGCAGCCGCTGGTGGAGAACGCCGTCCGGCACGGGCTCGAGGCCAAGGAGGGGCCGGGGCACATCAGCATCACGGCCGAGGACGCCGGGGCCTTCGCCGAGGTGACCATCGAGGACGACGGCGTGGGCATGGACCCCGATCACCTGCGGTCCATGCTGGCGGGCCACACCGACGGGGAGCACGTGGGGCTGCGCAATGTCGATGCCCGGCTCCGGCAGGTGTACGGCAACGGCCACGGGCTGGTCATCGAGACCGCGCCGGGCGAGGGCACCCTGATCACCATGCGGGTGCCGAAGTCCCAGCCGGGCCACGACGCGTAAGTCGCAGCGCTTGGCTGGAAGTACCCTTGGAGGATGATTAACGTCCTCGTCGTTGATGATGAGCTGCCGGCCGTCGAGGAGCTGGCCTTCCTGCTGGGCAGGGACGAACGCATCGGCAGGATCCAGCGGGCGACGTCCGGCACCGACGCCCTCCGCGCCCTGTCCGCAGGCGGCATTGACGCCGTCTTCCTCGATATCCACATGCCCGCGGTGTCCGGGCTGGATATCGCCGCCGCCATCGCCGCCAGCAGCAATCCGCCGGTGGTGGTCTTTGTCACCGCGGATGAGGAGCATGCCCTGGCGGCTTTCGAGCTCGCGGCCGTGGACTACCTGCTCAAGCCGGTCCGCGCCGAGCGCCTGGCCCGTTCGGTGGCACGGATCAGCGAACTGCGCGACGGCGGCGCCGCGCCGGAGATGATCACCGTTGACCAGGGCGGCACCACCCGGATGATCAGGCGCGACGACGTCACGTACGTCCAGGCGCAGGGCGACTACGCCCGGCTGCACACCGCCGACGCCAGCTACCTGATCCGGGTGCCGCTGGCAGACCTGGAGCAGCAGTGGGCGGACGCGGGCTTCATCCGGACGCACCGCTCCTATCTGGTGGCCCTGAAGCATGTTTCGTCGATGAAGCTGGCCGCCGATGGGCCGCGGGTGACCGTGGCGGGCGCGGGCCTGCCGATCAGCCGGCGCCACCTGCCCACGGTGCGGGAAAAGCTGGAAGCCACCAGGATCAGGCCGCACGCATGACCAGGGTCCGGGTGACCGCCCCGCACACGGCGCACCACGTCCCCGGCCAGCGCACCGCCGGCCAGCTGGAATCCCGGGAAGATGCGCAGGATTCGGAAGTTGGCCAGGTTTTCGTCCGGTCCCTGATTCGATCCCAGCTGCGGCTTGCGCTGGTGGTGGCCGGCGGCTTCCTGCTGATCCTCGCTGCATTCCCGCTGCTGCTGGTCCTGGCTCCGGGGCTGGCGGAGACGGGAATCGCGGGCATTCCCTTCGGCTGGCTGCTGCTGGGCGTCGGGATCTATCCGGTCATCGGCCTCAGCGCCTGGCTGTACGTCCGCTCGGCGGCCCGCAACGAGGCACGCTACCGCGACCTGGCCGGTGAACAATGACCCGGTGTCCCAGCAGTGCCCGGGCGATGGTCCCGCAGCCCGTGGTGCCGGGGTGAGTGCCGGCGTCGCAGTGGCCGCCGTGGCCGTGGTGACCGTGGCTACCGCCGTCATCGGCTTCTACGGCCTGCGCATCTCCCGGACCACGAGCGACTTCTATGTTGCCTCGCGGACGGTCCGGCCCTGGTGGAACGCGTCCGCGATCGGGGGCGAGTACCTGTCCGCCGCAAGCTTCCTGGGCGTTGCCGGACTGATCCTCCTCTCCGGCACTGACGCCCTCTGGTTCCCGGTGGGATATACGGCGGGCTACCTGATGCTGCTGCTGTTCGTCGCGGCGCCGCTGCGCCGGTCCGGTGCCTATACGATTCCGGATTTCACAGGGGCCCGGCTGGCCTCGCCGGCCGTCCGCAGGGTCACCAGCCTGGCGGTGGTCACGGTGGGCTGGCTGTACATCGTTCCCCAGCTGCACGGCGCGGCCCTGACCGTCCGCATCGCCACCGGCCTGCCCTCCTGGGTCGGCTCGGTGTCCGTCGTGGTGGTGGTGTGCCTGACGGTGGTGGCCGGGGGGATGCGGTCCATCACCTTCGTCCAGGCGTTCCAGTACTGGCTCAAGCTCACGGCGCTGGCCGTGCCCATCCTGTTCATCGTCTTCATGCTGGCCGGTAGCGGCGCGGTGCCGGTGGCCCCGCCAGACGCCAACCCCACCGGCACCGCCCCGGCGGGCCTGTACCAGAACGTGTCCCTGCTGGTGGCCCTGCTGTTCGGCACCCTCGGGCTGCCCCACGTGCTGGTTCGTTTCTACACCAATCCGGACGGGCACTCCGCGCGCCGGACCACCCTGATCGTGCTCGGCCTGCTGTCCGTGTTCTACCTGTTCCCCACCGCCTACGGGCTGGTGGCGCGGGTCTTCGCCCCGGGCCTGGCCCGGGCAGGGCAGCCGGACGCCATGGTGCTGCTGCTCCCGGGCCAGCTCCTGGGCGGCCTCGCCGGCGACCTGCTCTCCGCCCTGGTGGTGGCCGGGGCGTTCGCCGCGTTCCTGTCCACCACGTCAGGGCTGGTGGTGTCGCTGGCGGGCGTCATCAGCCAGGACGTCCTGGGCGGCAGTGTGCGCGGGTTCCGGCTCGCCGCTGTCGTGGCCGTCGTCGTGCCCCTGGGTTTCGCCTTCATGACCGATTCGCTTGCCCTCGCCGGAAGCGTCGGGCTGGTGTTCGCCTTCACCGCCTCCACGGTCTGCCCGGTGCTGCTCCTGGGCATCTGGTGGCGGGGCCTGACCGACGCCGGCGCGATTGCCGGCATGCTGACCGGCGGCATCCTGTGTGGCGGGGCCATGGTGGTGGGCGCGCTCGCCGGCACGGGCCAGACGCCGCCGTGGCTGGCGCAGCCCGCGGCCTGGACGGTCCCGGCGGCCTTCGCCGTCATGGTGATCGTGTCCCGGGCCACCGTCCACCGGATCCCCGCCAGCATGCCGCGGACCATGACGCGCCTGCACACTCCCGAACGCCCCCTGGCAACCGAGCGGTGACCGGGAGGACAATGGCGCCATGTCCATTGAGGGCGGCGGAAAGTCCCAGCATCCGGGCGAGGTCCCGGCCTCCGTGCGGGCCCAGCTGCTCGCCACCGAGCACTGGGGACTGCTGGCGTCGCGGAGCACCGCGCAGGGCGAGGTACTGACCCGGATCAGCATGTTCCTGACCTTCACCTCGGCAAGTGTGGTCAGCGTTGCCCTGGTGGGCCAGGCCACCGGGTTTTCCGATGACTTTGTCCTGCTGGCTGTCGCCGTCCTCTTCGTCGACGCCGCGATTGGACTCCTGACCCAGCTTCGGGTGAACAACGTGGCTCACGAGGACCTGATGTACGTCACAGCGATGAACAGGCTGCGCGCCGCCTACGTGGAGCTGGACCCGGGTATGGCACCGTACCTGATGGCCGCCCACCACGATGACGAGGCCGGATCGAGGCGGACCTACTATTTCTTCGGCAACAGGGGCAGCTTCAGCCATGTGGCGGGGAGCAGCATGATTTTCATTACGACGGCGAACGCTGCCGTGATTGCCATGCTGGTGGGCCTGCTGCTGACCCTTGCAGGGGCGGGAACGGGAGTCGCCGCCGCTGTGGGCGCCGTGTGCGCTGCGGTGTTCCTGGCAGCCTCTGCCGTCCTGGGGTACCGCGGCTACCGGGACGTCTGGCGGCGGTTCACACCGCTGTCCCCCACCCCGCCGGGCCAGGACTGACAGGCCGGGACCAACGGGCCGGGGCTGCTAGTCGATGGCCGCCATGAGCTCGACCACGCGGTCCAGGAACGCGTCAACCTGTGACTCCTCGTAGCCGTCGCGGCCCACGGCCGGCCGGAAAACGGCGCGGCGCACGCTGTCGACGCTCAGCGGTTTGTCCTGTTCCAGGTACGCTACGAGTTCGCGGCACAGCCGGTCGACGTCGTCGGTGTTGTAGCTGCGGGCCTTCTTTTTGGCGGGCCTGCGGAAGCGTTCGCCGTCAGGGCGGTGCAGCCGGCCCCGGAGGATGCCGGAGAGGTTTCCGATTTCGCGCAGCCACGCGTCCTCGCCGCGCGCCGCGATGAGTTCGTCCCGCTCGCGGCGGGCGAAGGCGTCCTCCAGCCGGTCAAGGGCGGCGTCGACCACGGCCGCCGAGTAGCCGCCTTTGACGGGATCGAAGGACACGCCCCTGACATCGGAGCTGTTCACGGGATCGGTGGCCGCGGCCGGGGTTTCCAGCGAGATGCGCGCACGGCGCAGGAAATCGTCCACCTGCTTGGCGTTGTAGCCGTACTCGCCGCGGTGCACGCGTTCAAAGGACGCAGGGATCTGCCGATGAATGTCCAATGCCACTTCGATTCCTTCAATGCTCTTCAGCCGTAGTGCTTCCGCACCAGTCTAGGGTGCCGGGCTTCGTGTGCCCGCCGGCACCCTTTGTGTGTCGGGTGCCGGCGGGAGCGGTTCAGGCTCCGGCAACGAGTCCGTACAGAATGAAGGCTACCGGTGACGCGAAGACGATCGAGTCCAGCCGGTCCATCACTCCCCCGTGGCCGGGCAGGATGCTGCTCATGTCCTTGACGCCAAGTTCGCGCTTGACCATGGACTCGGAGAGGTCGCCCGCCGTGGAGGCCGCCACCGTTCCCACCGCCAGCACAACGCCCACCCACCAGGGCTTGTCCAGCACGAAGAGGGTTGCAAGGACGCCGACAACAGTGGCTCCGGCCACCGACCCGGCAAAGCCTTCCCAGGATTTTTTGGGACTGATCTTCGGGGCCATGGGGTGCTTGCCCAGGGAAGCGCCCACCAGGTAGCCAAAGGTGTCGTTGGAGACCACCAGCAGCAGCATGACCGCGATTTCCCACGCCCCGAGGGGCGCGATGCCGTCGGGCCACAGTCCCAGCGGGGTTGTGCCGCCGGCGTGCAGCGGGAGCGCGGCGAAGCTGATGAAGAACGGTACCCAGCCCATGGCGAAAACCCCGGCGAAGATACTGTTGGCGGAGCCCGCGGCGCTTTCGATCGACCGCCAAAGCAGCACGGCCACCGCGCTGAGCAGCATGGCAAACAACAGGCTTTCAATGCCGCCGAAATAGGCGGCGAAGGGCATTGCCACCGTGCCGGTCATCACCGGGATGATCGGCATCCTCGTGCCATTGGCCTCAAGGGCGCGGTAGATCTCCCATACGCCAAACACGGCGAAGGCGGTGACGATGGCCACGAAGACCAGCGGGAGGAACAACAGCCCGCCCAGCACCGCGAGCAGCATGGCCAGCCCCACCACGACGGCGGCGGGCAGGTTCCGCCCTGCCTTCGGCGTCGGGTTGCTCCTGGGCTGCTTCCCCCGTGTGCGCGCCCGTGCTGCCGGGGCCTGTTCTGCCTGGCCCATCAGACTTCGAGCAGCTCTGCTTCCTTGCGCTTGAGCAGCTCGTCGATGCCGTCCACGTGGGCCTTGGTCAGGCTGTCCAGTTCCTTTTCGGCCCGGCTGCCCTCGTCCTCGCCGGCTTCGCCGTCCTTGACCAGGCGGTCCAGGGTCTCCTTGGCCTTCCGGCGGATGTTGCGGATGGAGATCTTGGCCTCCTCACCCTTGGTCTTGACGATCTTCACGTACTCCTTGCGGCGCTCCTTGGTCAGCTCAGGGATGGTGATCCTGATGATGTTGCCGTCGTTGGAGGGGTTGGCGCCGACCTCGGAGTCGCTCAGTGCGCGTTCGATGTCCCGCAGGGCGGTCTTGTCGAACGGGGTGATGAGGATGGTGCGGGCGTCGGGGATGGCGAAGGAAGCCAGCTGCTGCAGCGGGGTGGGCGAACCGTAGTAGTCCACCAGGACCTTGTTGTAGAGGCCCGGGTTGGCGCGGCCGGTGCGGACGGACGCGAAGTCTTCCTTGGCTACCTCGACTGCCTTGTCCATCTTTTCTTCGGCTTCGAGCAAGGTTTCTTCGATCACGGTTTCTCCTGACGGTTCTGGTGCGGTCCGGGGCGCCGGTCCCTGCACACACGCTGTTCTCTGTTGCTGGATCGGTCCCCGCCCGTCAGGCGGGGACCGAACTGTCCTGAAATCATCCTAGCCGCAGCTAGGCGGTGACCAGTGTGCCCAGCTTCTCGCCCAGGATGGCGCGGGTGACGTTTCCTTCACCCTCCATGCCAAAGACCACCATGGACAGGTTGTTGTCCTTGCACATGGTCATGGCCGTCTGGTCCATGACCCGGATGTCGCGGCGCAGCGCATCGTCATAGCTGAGGGTTTCGAGCCGCTCTGCGGTGGGGTCTTTCTTGGGGTCGGCAGTGTAGACGGCGTCCACGCCGCTCTTGGCCATGAGGACCACGTCAGCGTGCACCTCGAGGGCCCGCTGCGCGGCCACGGTGTCCGTGGAGAAGTACGGCAGGCCTGCGCCGGCGCCGAAGATGACCACCCGGCCCTTTTCCATATGCCGGATGGCGCGGCGCGGGATGTAGGCCTCGGCCACCTGTCCCATGGTGATGGCGCTCTGGACGCGGGTCTCCACGCCTGCCTGCTCCAGGAAGTCCTGGAGCGCCAGGCAGTTCATGACCGTTCCGAGCATGCCCATGTAGTCTGCGCGGGAGCGGTCCATTCCGCTCTGGGAGAGTTCGGCGCCGCGGAAGAAGTTCCCGCCGCCCACCACGATGGCCACTTCCACTTCGGGAACTGCGGCGGCTATCTGCTTGGCGACGTCGCGGACGGTCTCGGGGTCGACACCGAGCTTACCGCCGCCGAAGACCTCGCCGGAGAGCTTCAGGAGGACCCGGCGCCTGCTTTTCTCTGAATGGATGACAGTGTTGACGGCTTCCATGATGCCTTCCCGTTGGGTGAGTCTGAAAAAAGGGTATCGTGCCGGAGCCGGTGGTCGGTACCGTCCCCGTTGCATGCAAAAGGGGCGGCCACCGAAGTGGCCACCCCTCGCAGTTTCGACTAGGAGCCGACGCGGAAACGCGTGAACGCGGTTCCCTTGACACCGGCCTCTTCGAGGACCTGTGCCACGGACTTCTTGGCGTCCTTCGCGAATGCCTGGTCGACCAGGACCTCGCCCTTGTAGAAGCCCGTCACGCGGCCTTCGACAATCTTGGTGAGGGCGGCTTCGGGCTTGCCCTCGGCCTTGGCGGTCTCTTCGGCGATCCGGCGCTCGGACTCCACCAGTTCGGACGGAACGTCGTCGCGGGTCAGGTAGTTCGGAGCCATCGCGGCAATGTGGACAGCCACGTCGTGGGCGGCGGTGGCAGCGGCTTCGCCTTCACCGTCGACAGCGAACAGCACGCCGACCTGGGCCGGGAGGTCCTTGGAGGTCTTGTGCAGGTAGGCGTCGACCGTTGCACCCTCGATGCGGGAGATGCGGCGGACAACAACCTTCTCGCCCAGGATGGCGCCCTCTTCGACGACGACCTCGGACAGCGGCTTGCCGTCAACGTCGGTGGCGAGCAGGGTCTCGAGGTCGGCAGCGCCGGACTCGACGGCGATGGCCAGGACCTTGTCGGCCAGCTGGATGAACTTGTCAGCCTTGGCAACGAAGTCGGTCTCGCAGTTGACCTCGATCATGACGCCGACGCCGTTGCTGACCTTGGCGGCCACGAGGCCTTCAGCGGTGGAGCGGCCTTCACGCTTGGTCGCGCCCTTGAGGCCCTTGATGCGGATGATTTCGATGGCCTTCTCGGCGTCACCGTTGGCTTCGTCAAGAGCCTTCTTGACGTCCATCATGCCGGCGCCGGTGCGCTCGCGCAGGGCCTTGATGTCCGCGGCAGTGTAGTTCGCCATGTGAACCCCTCTGTCTAGAAATGTGTGGTGGTGTACGGACTGACAGGACAGCAGCCCACGACGGTGGGCTGCCATCCTGTCAGCAGCTCCGGCTGCAGACAGCGCGGAGAATCCGGATTTACTTGTCTTACTTGGCGTCTTCGGCGGGAGCCTCGGCAGCTGCCGGAGCTTCAGCCTCTGCTGCCGGAGCGGCCGCAGCTTCTGCCTTGTTGCCTTCGAGGAGTTCGCGCTCCCACTCGGCCAGGGGCTCCTCGGGAGCTTCGGCTGCACCCGTGCCACGGCTGTTGCGGGCGATGAGGCCCTCGGCAACGGCGTCGGCAACAACGCGGGTCAGGAGGTTCACGGAGCGGATGGCGTCGTCGTTGCCCGGGATCGGGAAGTCGACTTCGTCGGGGTCGCAGTTGGTGTCCAGGATGGCAACTACGGGGATGTTCAGCTTCTTGGCCTCGTCAACGGCGAGGTGTTCCTTCTTGGTGTCGACAACCCAGAGCAGGGACGGAGCCTTGGTCAGGTTGCGGATACCGCCGAGGTTGGACTCCAGCTTGGTGAGCTCGCGCTTGAGGAGCAGCAGTTCCTTCTTGGTGTAAGCGGAACCGGCGACGTCGTCGAAGTCGATCTCTTCGAGTTCCTTCATGCGCTGGATACGCTTGGCAACCGTCTGGAAGTTGGTCAGCATACCGCCGAGCCAGCGCTGGTTGACGTAGGGCTGGCCCACGCGGGTTGCCTGCTCGGCAATTGCTTCCTGGGCCTGCTTCTTGGTGCCGACGAACAGGACGGTGCCGCCGTGGGCGACGGTGGCCTTGACGAACTCGTAGGCGCGGTCGATGTAGGACAGCGACTGCTGAAGGTCGATGATGTAGATGCCGTTGCGCTCGGTGAAGATGAAGCGCTTCATCTTCGGGTTCCAACGGCGGGTCTGGTGTCCAAAGTGGACGCCGCTGTCAAGCAGCTGGCGCATGGTTACGACGGGCATGCCGACGCTCCTTTTCCCGGCAGGTCATTCATGAGAGAGCCCGGAGGCTTCTTACCCTGCCAATTAGTTGACGGTTGATTAGCGTGGCCCGGGGTTGGGCCGTGCTCCTGGCATCCACCGCGCTTCCCATCCATGCTTTGTGGCACGGACCGCAGGAGGCGCGATCCTCCCCGGACTGACGCGGGTGCGTTGGCCGGCGGAGGGCTGGATGCGCGTAGTCAGCCACTGCTCCCCCACACTCCTGAATGAGATGTGCCGACGCGATCCGGACAGCGGAAAACACCATTGGCGTTGACCACTGGTTCGGGAAGCGTAGAGGGCGCAGCAAACTGCTCCATCAAGTGTACTACAGGCGCCCCCGCCCGGCGGACCGGTCGCCCACCCCGGAGCCGTTATCCACATAGCCGCAGACGGGCCTGCCGGCAGTCCCCGTCCGGGGGCAGGCTGGCGGGATGAAACCTCCCGTCCTCCTCGCCGCCCTCCTGCTGCTGCCGGCCTCCGTGGCATCGGCAGGCCCGCCCTCCGGCGTCGTGGTCCCCGCCCCGGCCGGGGCGCCAGGCAGTGCAGCTGCCGTGGATCACCTCATGGCGACGGCGGCCCGCGGCGAGGGCGCCGCACCATCCTGGCGCTGGCCGCTGGCTCCGCGGCCGCCGGTGCTGCGCGGCTTCGATCCCCCGCCCAAACCCTGGCTCAGCGGTCACCGGGGCGTTGATCTGGGCGCGGCAGGTGAAGGCACCCAAGTTACCGCCCCCGCCGCCGGGACGGTCAGTTTCGTGGGCGTCGTCGTGGACCGGCCCGTGATCACCATCGACCACGGTAATGGGCTCCGGAGCAGCTTTGAACCGGTGGCGGGCACACTTGCGGTGGGAAGCCCGGTGGCGGCGGGCCAGGTGGTGGGCACCGTCCTGGCAGGGCACTGCCCGGGCACCGCCTGCGTCCATTGGGGCGTCCGGGACGGTGACCTGTACGTCAACCCGCTGCAGTTCGTCATGGACCTTCGCCCGTCGGTCCTGCTGCCGCTGCAAGGCGCACCCCGGCAGGAGCGTTCCGGCTAGACGATGGCCGAGATGCCCGTGATGGCCCGCCCCGTCACCAGGGTGTTGATTTCGGCCGTGCCCTCGTAGGAGTAGATCGCCTCTGCGTCGGCAAAGATCTTGGCCATCTCAAAGTCGGTCACAATGCCGTTCCCGCCCAGGATGTTCCGGCCAAGGGCCACGCTGTCCCGCATACGGGCGGTGGCGAAGGCCTTGCCCAGCGCCGACTGCTCATCCTTGGCCGCGCCTTCGTCCTCCAGCTGGGAAAGGCGCACCATCATGCCCATGGAGCTGACCGCATTGCCCAGGATCCGGACCAGCTGGTCCTGGATGAGCTGGAAGGATGCCAGGGGGCGGCCGAACTGCTGGCGCTCCACGGCGTAACGGCGCGCCACGTCAAAGGCTGCCAGCTGCAGGCCGACAGCCTGCCAGGCGACGGCCAGCCGCGTGACCTTGAGGACTTTGTTGACGTCGCGGAAGCTGTTGGCGTGTGCCAGCTTGAAGAAGTCCGGAACCACCACGTCCTCCAGGACGATGTCGGCGTTCTGGACGGTTCGAAGGGAAATCTTGTTGTCGATCTTTGCCGTGCCGACGCCAGGCAGCGCCGTGTCCACCAGGAAGCCCTTGACCTGGTTGTCCGCCACGTCGCGGGCGTAGACCACCACCCAGTCGGAGAACGTCGCGTTCCCGATCCACCGCTTGGCCCCGTTGAGGATCCAGGCACCTCCGTCCTTCCGGGCGGTGGTCCGCGTACCCCCGGCGACGTCGCTGCCGCCCAGGGGCTCCGTGAGGCCAAAGGCGCCGATCTTCTTCAGGGAGTAGATGTCCGGCAGCCACTCGTCCTTCTGCTCCGGGGAGGCCAGCGCCTCGATGGAGCCGGTGAACAGGCCGTCGTGCACACCCATGAAGGTGGCGATGGAGGCGTCCGCCCGGGTGACTTCGGCGTGCAGCATTCCGGCGAAGAGGTTGGAGTAGCCCTGCCGCCGGACGGGGCTCACCAGGTCCAGGTCCGCAAGTTTCGGCACCAGGTCCATCGGGAACTCGGCCCGGTTCCAGCAATCCACCGCGATGGGCCGGACTTCGCGGGCCAGGAAGTCGCGGACCTCGGCGAGCCGGTCCCGTTCCTTTCCGGACAGGAGCTGCTCGAAGGCGTAGAAGTCGCCGTCGGCGTAGGGAAGCTCTGTGGAATCGGCGGCGGAGGTGGGCATGGATACCTTCTTCGATACTCAGGGCCGGCCATGCATCGCTGGCCGTTGGGTATGTTACTCACCAGTAACATACCGCAGCCTGGCTCCCGGGCCAAGAACGCGTTAAACAAAAACCGCGGCCGACGTGAATCGTCGGCCGCGGTTTCGCGGCGTTGGCACAGCGTGCACGTAGGGCTACTCGGACTTGAACCGAGGACCTTAGGATTATGAGTCCCGCGCTCTAACCAGCTGAGCTATAGCCCCAGATGCCCTTGCCCGCCTCGCGTTTGGTACCGGTCCGGCAGGGCAAAAACACTCTAGCAAATCCGGGAAAGGGTTCAGACCACCTTGTCCTCGAAGCTGGCGCCGCGGTACAGGTCTTCGAAGGTCTGCAGCGTGCCCTGGATGCTGTGCGGCTCCACCATCTCACGGCTGGCCCGGCCCATGGCGCGCTGCTCGTCCTTGGGCAGTTCCAGGACCTGGGTGATCTTCTTGGCCAGGTCGTCACTGTCGTTGGGTGTGAAGAGGTAGCCGTTCTGGCCGTCACGCACCAGGTGCGGCAGCGCCATGGCATTGGCCAGGACCACCGGAGTGGAGGCGGACATGGCTTCCAGGGTCACCAGGGACTGCAGCTCGGCGGTCCCCGGCATGCAGAACAGGTCGGCCCGGATGTAGGCCCGGCGCAGGTCCGCGTCGCTGGCCAGTCCCAGGAACCGGACCCTGTCGCCCAGGCCGAGCCGCTGAACGAGTTCCTCCAGGTCGGCCCGCACCTCGCCGCCGCCCACGATTTCCAGGTGCACGTTCAGTTCCCGCGGGGTCTTGCTGATCGCCCGGATCAGGACATCCACGTGCTTTTCCTCCGCCAGCCGGCCGGCGAACAGCACGGTGGGGTGCGGGTGGGGCTCGATGTGCTCGCCGGGCAGCAGTTCGTAGGCGGCCGAGTCGATGCCGTTGGACAGCGGGAGGACCTTGCGGAGGAAGGCATGCTCATGCATGGCCTTGGCCGCCAGCGGGGTGGGGGTGGTGACCACGTCCGCCTGGCCCATCACCTTGCCCATGTCCTTCCAGGAGATCCGGCCGATGATGTCCTTGAACCATTGGGGGAAGGGCAGGAACGGGTTGAGGTTTTCCGGCATGAAGTGGTTGGTGGCAACGATCCGGACGCCGCGCTTCACGGCTTCGTAGAGCACGTGTTCGCCGATCATGTAGTGGCTCTGGATGTGCACGACGTCGGGCTTCACACGGTCGAACAGCAGGCTGATTTCCTTCTTGATTTCCCACGGGAAGCAGATGCGGAAGGTTTCGTGGGTGGGCACGCTGTGGGAGCGGAGGCGGTGCACGGTTGCCTCGTCGCGGAATTCGGTGAAGCTCTTTCCCTTGCCGTCGCGGCAGGCCAGGACGTGGACGTTGTGTCCCCTGGCGGTCATGCCCTTGGCCAGGCGGTAGCCGAACTGGGCGGCGCCGTTGACGTGGGGCGGGTAGGTGTCAGCGGCGATCAGGATGGTCAGGGGGCGCTGGTCGGCTGGCGTGGTCATGGAGTACTCCTGATGGTCACGGTGCGGACAGCATGGAACTGGCAGCACGGTTGGCCGCCGGTGCAGTGGCATGCGGCCTCGTGGAATTGCTGGGTATGGTGCGGGACGGGGTGTGTTTCAGGGAACGGGCTAGTGGGAGGGCCTGCCGGCGGCCTTCCGCGCGTCCTTCTTGCGCTTGGTGACCTCCGGGTGGTGCCGGGAAAGGGCGATAACCCCAACGATAGCAAGGCAGGCCGCCGTTCCCATCGCAATGGCCATGACGGCGTGCACGTCGGGCCGCAGTTCGCCGAGGATGATGATGCCGATGGCGATGCCCACCATGGGGTCGATGACCGTGAGCCCGGCAATCACCAGGTCCGGCGGCCCGGTGGAGTAGGCACTCTGGACGAACCATGACCCCAGGCCGCCCGCGGCGATGATGGCCAGCACCGAATACCACTGCACGTTCAGCAGGAACAGACCGTTCGGGTCAAGCAGGTGCTTGCCGATGATCCGGGTCAGCACGGCCACGAAGCCGAAGAGGATGCCGGCGCCGAGGATGTAGACGAACGAGTTCATGCGGTGCTTGAACATCACTGCCAGGGTCCCGAACAATCCAACGGCCAGGGCCAGCAGGAGCACGATGGTCAGTTCGTCCTCAGGGCTGACGTGGTGGCTTTCCTGGGTGACGTTGACGGCGAGCAGGACAAAGAGCGCCGAGCCCGTCACGCACGCGGCAATCGAGACGGCGGTGGCCCGGTTGATGGTGAGGTCCTGGTCCCGGGCATTGATCACGGTGGTGATCACCAGGGCGATGGCGCCGATTGGCTGTACCACCGTGAGGGGGGCGGACACCAGCGCCACTGCGTTCATGGCCATGCCTGTGCACAGCAGCAGGAGGCCGAACATCCAGCGGGGGTTGCGCAGCAGCCGGAGGAAACCGTTGGAGCTCAGCGCCAGGCCGCCCGTGTCCGCTTTCACCGCGCTCCCCTGGCGCTGGGCCCCCAGGGCCAGGCAGAACGCGCCGAGGACGGCCAGGCCGACGGCCACCCACACCATCAGGCGGTCCCGTCGTCGTGGTGTTTGAATTCCCTGCCTTTGCGCAGGATGGCCCAGAAGTAGTTATAGGCGGCGATCCAGTGGCCGACCAGGCCCAGGCCGAGCACTACCCAGGCGGTGGCAAACAGTTGGCCGGACACCCCGGTGTCCAGGTGGGAGAGGACAAGCAGTGGTGTCCCGAGGAGGAGCAGGCCGGTCCTGACCTTGCCCACCACGCTGACAGGGAGGTCGGGGTGGCCGTGGAAGAAGAAGAGCGTCATGGCGAGCAGCACGGCGTCGGGGACCACCAGCGCTGCCAGGTACAGCCAATGCACGACGCCGGCGATCACCAGGGTGACGGCCACGGCGATCATGGCCAGCCGGTCGGCGATGGGATCCAGTACCCGGCCGAGCCTGGAAGCCTGGTCGAAGCGCCGCGCAATGTAACCGTCGATCCAGTCGGTTCCGGCCATGACAGCCAGGACGATGACCCCGGCCCCGTATTCGCGTTGGGCCAGGACGAGCCAGATGAAGAGCGGCACGCCCATGAACCGCACGACGGTAAGCAGATTGGGGATGGTGAACACGGCGTCGTGGTCCACCTGGGGACGGCCAGGCCGTGCGCCTGCACCGATGAACTTCACCCGTCCCCCTTTCCTTCCTGCCGCATTCTGTTGGCACTGCTTTGCCGGTGCCCGGTGTTGTGGTGCCTGGTGTGGTGGTGCCCGCAGTTCTGGCGTGCCCTGTGGTTCTGCTGTGGGGCGCCGTATGGCTGCCGGGACTAGTACGTGCGCAGGAGGCGGCGGAGCAGGACCACCAGGACGGTCCCGGCAGCAGCAAGGGCCGCGAGGGGCTTCCAGCGTTCCCTGAGGCTGGCGGAGCCGGACACGCCTGCCAGCTTCTGGGCGGCGGCGTCCTTCCCGCGCGCGGCGAGTACCTGGCCTTCGCGTGCCTTCTGCTGTGCGACGGCCAGCAGGTACCGTCCCTGGGTTTTCAGGTCCAGCTCCGTGCCGAGTTCATCGCGGACTTCGGTGAGGTGGTGGCGGCGCTGGTTCAGGCGGCGTGCCAGTTCGGGCTCGGACGCGTGCGGGAATTCCTGGTCGTGCTGGGCGGCCTTGGCTTCCTTCTCTGCCTTGGCCTTGGCGGCGGCCTCCGCCTTGGCCGCTTTCGCGGCCTTGCCCTCGGGGCTTTCCGGGTCCAGCACGGCCGGGTTGAAGGCGGAGCCCTCCCTGGCCACGCCGATGTCGTGCCTGATCCCACGGATGGTTTCCTCCGGCAGCAGGGGCATGGCCTTCCTGAACCTGCCGACGCCGACCAGGGCGCCGATGAGCGCGATCAACAGGAAGGCGGCGGAGACCAGGAGGGCGGCCAGCCAGGCGGGCATGATGGTGGCCAGGCCCATGATGGCGGCAACGATGAGGCCCACCACCAGGAAGAGGAGGAAGACCAGGGCCACGGCGAGGAAAGCGGCAGCAACTCCGACCTGGACGCCCTTGCGCTTGAGTTCGAATTTCGCGAAGGCGATTTCGTCGTTGAGCTGCCGGGGTGCCAACCGGAACAGGAGTTTCAGGGTCCCGGGCAGCGCGGTGAAGCGCAATCCCGGGCTGGTACGCCCACTGTGACGTCCGCTCATCGGTGCCGCCTTCCAGGTCTGATGGGTCGATACTGCTTCCGTTATGCCGCGGAAAATGTGCAGCCGCACAGTCCACGCCACCCAAACTACCATTCAGGTTCAGGGCGGACTTCCGGGCGTGCCGGACGGCGCGGCCTACAACGATGAAAAACAACTCGGCCCGGGCCTAGGATGGTTGTCCGTGACGACTCCCGCCAATCCGGGCGACCTGCTCAGCCGCCGCCGGAAGCTCCTGTACATCCTCCTCCTGGGCGCGCTGACCGCGCTGGGCCCGTTCACCATCGATCTCTACCTGCCGGCCTTCCCCGCCCTGGAGGCGAGCCTCGGTGTCAGCGAGGCCCAGGTGCAGCTGACCCTGGCCGGAACCACCGTGGGGTTTGCCTTCGGCCAGCTCGTGGTGGGCCCGTTCAGCGACAAATTCGGCCGCAGGACACCCCTGATCATGGCCACTGCGCTGCACATCGCCGCTTCACTCGGCGCGGCCCTGTCCACGGACATCACCACGCTGGGAATCTTCCGCGTGCTGATGGGGGTTGGGGCCGCCGGTGGTGGCGTGGTGGCCATGGCCATGGTGCGGGACCTGTTCTCCGGATATGCGATGGTGCGGATGTTCTCCCGGATGTCCCTGGTGAACGGCCTCGCGCCCATCCTGGCGCCGGTCATCGGCTCCCAGCTGCTTTTGGTGATGCCGTGGCCCGGCATCTTCGTGTTCCTGGCCAGCTACGGGACCCTGGTGATCGTGGCTGCACTGCTCCTGGTGCGCGAGACGTTGCCGCCGGAGAAACGCGGGCACAGCGGCATGACGGCCCGGCAGCGCTACAAGGCGCTCTTCAGCGACCGGATCTTCGTGGGGCTGCTGATGGTGGCCGGGTTCAACTTCGGCGGCCTCTTCACGTACCTCTCGGCCTCCCCGTTCCTGTTCCAGGACGTGTTCGGGTTTTCCGCCCAGCAGTACGGGCTGCTGTTCGGCATCAACTCCCTGGGCATCGTGGCGGGCGTGCAGACCAGTTCCCGGCTGATCAGGGTTGTGCCGCCGCAATGGATCCTGGCCTTCGCCACGGGCTGGCTGTTCCTGATGGCGTTGCTGATCGTGGTGTTCGACCGCCTGGGCCTGGGCCTGTGGGGCGTCATGGTCCCGCTGTGGTTCTACATCCTGGGCACCGGCTTCATGTTCCCCTGCGTCCAGGTGCTGGCCCTGGCGAGCCATGCGTCGCAGGCGGGAACGGCTGCCTCCCTGCTGGGGGCCGCCACCTTCCTGATGGCCGGCCTGATCTCCCCGGTAGTGGGCTGGCTCGGGATCACCAGCGCCATGCCGATGGGTGCGGTCCAGGCCGGCTGCATCCTGCTGGCCATCGCAGCGCTGTGGCTGGTGGTCCGGCCCCGCACAGTTCCGTCCATCCACTGAGTTCCGTCCATCCACCGGGCCTGTCCAGTGACACTGCCCCATCTCCCGAAAGGCCGTCCATGAGCCGCAGACCGCACCGCAACGGACGGGGACTGTTCCTCGGGGCGGTGCTGGGCGCCGTCGTCGGCTATTTCGCGGGCCGCGCCCTCGGCAACCCTGCTGCCGGCATCCTGCTGGGCCTGCTGGCAGGCGCAGCGCTGCTGTACCGGGTCAACCCGGGGCCCCGGAAACGGCGCTGACAGTTTTGCCGTGGCGGGCGGCTTTTCCTGCCCTCAGGGTCCATCGCGAGATAAAATATGTCCGTGCCCAACTGGCAGGACAGACCGCCACTTCCGGCCACATGGCAACGGTGCGACGCCCGGATTTTGCCACTGTGGTGGGACCGGCTGTGTGCGCAGGCAGGACAGCAGTCCGCCGCGCTGTACGCCGCAGGGCTGTTCACGGAGGACCGCCGCCGGCCCATTGCCCAGTGGTTCAATCCGGCCTTCGACGCCGCGCTGCTGGTAGCGCCGGAGACGTCCCCCGAATGGCCGGTGCAGCGGTTCGGCATCTTCTACGCGCCTCCGGGAACCGGCTTTGTCCGGATCCATTCGGCGCCGCATGAGTGGAACCCCCGTGAACCGCGGAAGTCGCCCACCGAGCAGGAGGCCTTCCTGGCGGCAGTGGCGGAAGCCGAACGGTTCCTGCAGGTGGAAATGGACTTCGTCTAGCTGCATCCAGTGCCCGCAGAACGAAAAATCCCCGCTCCTCCACACGGGAGGAACGGGGATTTTTTGTGTGCGCTCCTCCTGCTGGACTTGAACCAGCAACCCTTCGATTAACAGTCGAATGCTCTGCCAATTGAGCTAAGGAGGAATGAAGCAGGTACGACCATAGCAAAGGATTCCGGCAAAAGTGAAATCGGCGGAATCACGGCCCATCCGGGCCTGCGCCGGGCAGGAAATGGGCAGAAAAAATCCCCGTTCCGGAAGGCCGGAACGGGGATTGGGAGCTCCTCCTGCTGGACTTGAACCAGCAACCCTTCGATTAACAGTCGAATGCTCTGCCAATTGAGCTAAGGAGGAATGAAGCGGGTATCAGCCTAGCAAACACTTGGCGCGTAAACGAAATCGGGGGCCAGCGGCCGGCCCCCGGCTTCCCGCCCGCGGCCTGGCTAGGCGTCCGCGCGCAGCGCCCGGCGTTCCATTTCGAGCATCATCAGCTCGCGGTTGAGCCGCTGGTAGGTGTCCGGGTCCGCGGCGGCGTCCAGGCGCTGCAGTTGCCCCATCTTGTCCGCCTTGACCCGGGTGATCTGGAGTTCGAAAAGGCGTGACAGGATGTCGCGGCAATACTTCTGCACCGCTTCCTCCGTATGCGCGGGCAGCGGCACCACGGCCAGCTCGGAGACCAGGGGCCGCAGCGGTTCGGGGACCTCGTGCATCACGTGTTCCACCCAGCGCACGGGATCCACGGTCAGGCCTGCGCCGGTGGCACGCATGGCGTCGTGGACGGCCTGGAAGGCGGGGGTGGCGAACCGGGCGGCCGCAAAGCGGTCCCAGACCGCGCCGGCCAGCAGCGACGGCTGTTGCAGCGCCACTTCCAGCGCCTGCCGCTCCATCGAGGCCACGGGGTCCCGGGGGTCGGGCCGGTGGAAGGACGGCACAGCGCCCGACGCCGGCCCTGCGGCGACGCCCGGACCGCCGGCGGAGGCGGCGGCAGGGTAGGCAGCGGGGCGGCTTGGGGCGCCCTGTCCGGGTGCACCGGCCGCCTGGGGCCCCGACACGGTTCCCCGTCCGTGGTCCCCGCGCTTGGCAGCGTTCTTCACCTCAGCGTTGACCAGGCGGAGCACCTCGTTGGGGTCCGGCATGCCCAGCCACCCGGTCAGGGCCTGGCAGTAGCCCGTCCGGGTGGAACCGTCGCGAATGGCGGCAACCACCGGCACCGAGGCCTTCAGGCCCTGCACACGGCCTTCGACGGTGTCCAGGTTGAACTGCTTCAGCGTGCTGCGGATGGCGAATTCGAACAGCGGCCGGCGGGACTGGATCAGGGCGTGCACGGCCTCGTCGCCCCTGCTGAGCCGGAGGTCACAGGGATCGGCGCCGGTGGGTTCCACGGCCACGAACGTCTGCGCGGTGAAGCGCTGGTCCTCCTCGAAGGCGCGCAGCGCCGCCTTCTGCCCGGCGGCGTCCCCATCGAAGGTGAACACCACCTCTCCCCCGGTGCCGTCGTCGGACAACAGCCGGCGGGCGATCTTGATGTGTTCGGTGCCGAACGCCGTGCCGCAGGTGGCCACCGCCGTCGTAATTCCGGCCAGGTGGCAGGCCATGACGTCCGTGTAGCCCTCCACCACAACCAGTTGGCGGTCCTTGGCGATGCTGCGCTTGGCGAGGTCGATGCCGTAGAGGACCTGGGACTTCTTGTAGAGCGTGGTTTCGGGGGTGTTGAGGTATTTGGGGCCCTGGTCGTCCTCGTACAGCTTGCGGGCGCCGAAGCCGATGGTGTCGCCAGCGATGTCCTTGATGGGCCAGATGAGGCGGCCCCGGAAGCGGTCGTAGATGCCACGGTTGCCCTCCGAGAACATGCCCGTGAGCTTCAGCTCGGCGTCCGTGAAGCCTCGCCCGCGCAGGTGCTTGAGCAGCGCGTCCCACCCCTGCGGCGCGTAGCCGCAGCCAAAGTGTTCCGCCGCTGCCCGGTCGAAGCCGCGGCCAAACAGGAAGTTCCGCGCCTCGGCGGCGCCCGGTGTGAGCAGCTGGGCGCGGAAGAATTCATCGGCGATCTTGTGGGCGTCCAGCAGCCGCTGCCGGCGCCCGACTTCCTCGCGGTTGGGCCCGGTGCCGCCGTCCTCGTAGCGGAGCTCGTAACCGATGCGGGCGGCCAGCTTCTCCACGGCTTCCTGGAAGGAACTGTGGTCCTGCTTCTGGACGAAGGCGATGACGTCCCCGTCTTCACCGCAGCCAAAGCAGTGGTACCTGCCCACCTGGGGCCGGACGGTGAAGGACGGCGAGCGCTCGTCGTGGAAGGGGCACAGGCCCTTGAACGTTCCCAGCCCGGCACCCTTGAGCGTGACGTAGCCGTCAACCACTTCCTTGATGTCCGTGCGCTGGCGTACTTCGTCGATATCTTCGCGTTTGATCAGCCCAGCCACAGAGTAATCCTAGTCCCGCGGTACGACGCCCGGTCGCGGCCGGTCATGCCCGTCACCACAGCGACGGCAGGCTGCCCACCAGACGCTCGTACATGGCCAGCGCGGACCCGTCGGTCAACGATGCCACCTGGTCGATCACCACCCGCAGCCGTGCGGCGTCATCCTCCGCGGCACGCCAGTCCGCCGCGAACATCGGTTCCAGGTGCCGGTCGCCGGTGGCACTCAAGGCAGTGACCAGGGCGTGCAGCACCTCGCGCTGCCGCTCGTAGATGGGCTGCCGGTGTTCGGTGGTCATCACGAAGGTGGTTGCCAGGCCCTTCATGACGGCGATCTCCATCACCGTCTCGTCCGGGACCATGAGTTCGGCGTTGTAGCGGGTGAGCTTCTCCGGCCCGTAGACCGCGCGGGTGGTCTCCAGGGCGCTCTGGCAGAACCTGCCGATCAGCTGGCTGGTCATGTTCTTCAGCGCGGCCATGGACTTGCGGCTGCCGTCGGCTTCGCGCACCCAGACGTCGGTGGCCTCCAGCCGGGCCAGGGCGGCGTCAATCGCCGCGGGGTCGTTGTGCGGCAGGTACCACTGCTTGGCGTAACCCACCACGCGGGCCCGGTGGTCCGGGTTGTCCATCCAGCGCAGCTGGAAGTGGCCTGCCACGATCGCGTCCTCCACGTCGTGCACCGAGTAGGAGATGTCATCCGCGAGGTCCATCACCTGGGCCTCCAGGCAGGACCGGCGCTCGGGGGCGCCGTCGCGGAGCCAGGTGAAGATGGGCAGGTCGTCATCATAGGCGCCGAACTTGCTGGTCCGCTGCCCGTGGATCACCGGCGCCTCCAGCGCCGACCAGGGGTATTTCGACGCCGCATCGAGGCTCGCGCGGGTGAGGTTCAGCCCGGCGGGCTGCCCGTCGGCCGTGAGCACCTTGGGTTCGAGCCGGGTGAGCAGGCGCAGGGTTTGGGCGTTGCCCTCGAAGCCGCCGATGGCGTGTGCCACCTCATTCAGCGCCGATTCGCCGTTGTGCCCGAAGGGCGGGTGGCCGAGGTCGTGGCTGAGGCAGGCCGTGTCCACGACGTCGGGGTCGCAGCCGAGGGCCCGGCCCAGTTCGCGCCCCACTTGGGCCACCTCCAGGCTGTGCGTCAGGCGGGTCCGGACAAAGTCGTCAGTGTCCGGCGCCACCACCTGGGTCTTGGCACCCAGCCGGCGCAGTGCCGAGGAATGCAGCACCCGGGCACGGTCCCGCTCGAAGTCCGAGCGGTAGGTGCTCTTGGGCGGTTCCTCCACCCAGCGGGCGGAATCGTGGGTGCCGTAGCCGGGCAGCACGGCCGCCGTGGTCTGGGCCTCAGCCACCGGAGACGTCCAGTTCGGCGGCGGCGATGTCCCTGGACTGCTCGTCGTTCAGTGCCCGGGAGTCCAGCCAGTCCTTGGGCAGCGCAGGCTTCTTGGGCGTCCCGGCGCGGCCGCGGGGGCCCTCGGCGTCAACACCCGGGTAGGGCGAGTCCAGGTCCAGCTCGGCCAGGGTGTCCCGGAGGACTTCGAGGCTGGTCACCAGGGCCAGCCGGGTGCGCAGCTCGCCGCCCACTACGTAGCCCTTGAAGTACCAGGCGATGTGCTTGCGGATCTCGCGCAGCGCCTTGCCTTCGTCGCCGAAGGTTTCCACCATGAGTTCCGCGTGCCGGTAGACGCCCTCGGCCACCTGGCGCAGGTTGGGCCGGTGGCGGACGTCGCTGCCTTCGAAGGCGGCCTGCAGGTCGCCGAACAGCCAGGGCCTGCCCTGGCAGCCGCGGCCCACCACCACGCCGTCCACGCCGGTTTCGCGGACCATGCGGACGGCGTCCTCGGCCGACCAGATGTCGCCGTTGCCCAGCACCGGGATGTCCGGGAGCGCCTCACGCAGCCGGGCGATCGCGGACCAGTCGGCCTTGCCGGAGTAGAACTGGGCGGCCGTGCGGCCATGGAGGGCGACGGCGGCGACACCGGCGTCGCGGGCGATGCGGCCGGCGTCGAGGTACGTGATGTGGTCGTCGTCGATGCCCTTGCGCATCTTGATGGTCAGCGGGATGTTGCCCTTGGACGCTTCCTTCACGGCGGTCTGCACGATCGAGGTGAAGAGGTCGATCTTCCAGGGCAGGGCCGAGCCGCCGCCGCGCCGGGTGACCTTGGGGACGGGGCAGCCGAAGTTGAGGTCGATGTGGTCGGCCCGGTCCTCCTCCACCAGCATCCGCACGGCGGCGCCCACGGTGCCGGGGTCCACGCCGTACAGCTGGACGGACCGGACCTTCTCGTCGTCGTCGTGGGAGATGATGCGCAGGGACTCGGGGGTCCGTTCCACCAGCGCGCGCGAGGTGACCATCTCCGCCACGTACAGGCCCCCGCCGTATTCACGGCAGAGCCTGCGGAAGGCGGAGTTGGTGATGCCGGCCATGGGCGCCAGGATCACCGGCGTGTCCACGGTGATGGGCCCCAGCTTCAGGGGCGGGAGTTCCAGCTTCGGGGCGGGAGGAGTTGCTGCAACAGTCACCTGTCCATTGTTGCAAAGCCGGGCAAATCGGCGGATTCCGTCGAGTGCCAAAAGACCTGTTGCCGGTTTCCGCCCGGTGCTAGCGTGGCGCGGGAACGCAGACCCAGGCATGACGTTTGAAGGAGACACAGGCATGCTTTCGGACACCTCATACCCCGTGATCCAGGCGACCCTTCCCGTCGTCGGGGAGAACATCCAGGAGATCGCCGGGCGCTTCTACCGGCACATGTTCCAGGAGCATCCCGAACTGCTTGACGGCCTTTTCAACCGCGGCAACCAGGCCGACGGCCGGCAGCAGCAGGCACTGGCCGGCTCCATTGCCGCCTTTGCCGGCTTCCTCGTCAACGATCCCACGCACCTTCCCGACCACCTGCTGTCCCGCGTCGCCCATAAACATGTCTCCCTGGGGCTGGCCCCGGAGCAGTACCAGGTGGTCCACGACAACCTGATATGGGCGATCGTGGATGTCCTGGGCGACGCCGTGACCCCCGAGGTCGCCGCGGCCTGGGACGAGGTCTACTGGCTGATGGCCAACATGCTCATCAACAAGGAGCGCGGGCTGTACGACGCCGTCCGGCTCAGCCCGGACACCATCTGGCGCAGCTGGCGGGTGGCGCAGAAGATCCAGGAAACCGCCGACGTAGTGAGCTTCGTGGTCGAGCGCACCGATGAGCGTGAGGTGAAGCCCTCGCTGCCCGGCCAGTACGTCACCATCCGGATGAAGATGCCCGACGGCGTCCTGCAGCCCCGCCAGTACAGCCTCACCCAGGCCGACGACGGCCAGCACCGGCGCTTCGCCGTCAAGCGGGTGCGCACGGAAGGGGCGCCGGACCGCGAGATGTCCAACCTCCTCCACGACCAGGTCAACGTGGGCGACGAGGTGACCCTGTCGGCCCCGTTCGGTGATGTGGTGCTCGAATACACCGACCGGCCGGTGGTCCTGGCGAGCGCGGGAATCGGCGTCACGCCCATGGCCGGCATGCTATCCCACCTGGTGAAATCCAACTCGCAGCGGAAAGTCATGTTCCTGCACGCCGACGATTCCCCGGCGTCCTTTGCGCTGCGCGACCAGGTGCGTGCGGACCTCGCCGCCCTGCCGGACGCTTCGATGGCCGCCTGGTTCCTCAACCCGGACGGGGAAACCGCCGCCAATCCGGCCGGGCCCGGATCCCCGTCCCCGTCAGCCCCGGTCGGCCCGCCGGCCCCTCCGGGCAGCCGCGTCGGTTGGGGGCTCGTCGGCGGCGCGCCGGCTGCGTTCCTCAAGCGCGGCTGCGGCGAGCGCCCCGGTGTCCGCGATGTCGCTGGGGTGGACGTGGCCGTCGTCGTGCCCTGCCTCTGCTGCCGGCGCCGCCGTGTCCTGGATCCTCGTTGCCTTGACCACCAGGACGGCAATCAGGGTGGTGACCGGGATGGCGAGCACCAGCCCGATCGACCCCACGAGCGTCCGGATGACCTCCTCGGAGAGCTCGGCGCTTGTGATTGTATCCATCAGCGGCCGGTCGTAGAGCATGACGATGATCAGGATCGGAAGCGCGGCCCCCGCGTAGGCGAAGGCGATGGTGTATACGGTGGAGGCAATGTGGTCCCGGCCGATCCGCATCGCGGACGTGAAGAGCTTCCGGGCGCTGCTGGCCGGGGCAAGCTCGTAGAGCTCCCACACAGCGGAGGCCTGGGTAATGGTGACGTCGTTCAGGACGCCCAGGCCGGAAATGATCAGCCCGCACAGGATCACTCCGGAGATGGAAATGTTGGCCGAGGTGTTCACCAGTGTGGCGGCGTCGTGGCTGCCGACTCCGGCGAGGTTGGCGGCGTCGGTGGCCCATGCGGCCAGCAGCGCCGTAATGCCGAGCCCGAAAATGGTGCCCAGCAGCGCGGTCGACGTGCGGGCGGAGAGCCCGTGGGCGAAGTAGAGCACGCCGATCATGATCACGATCGAGCCCACCAGGGCCAGCAGGAGGGGCGGCTTGCCCTCCACCAGGCCGGGGAGCATGAAGCTGGCCAGCACGAAGTAGGCGCCCACCAGGCCGATCAGGGCACGCAGGCCGCGCCACCGGGCGACCGCGATGACCACCACGGCATAGAGCACCGCGAGCAGCACGATGGGCAGGGTGCGGACGAAGTCCACGAAAATGTAGGCGGGCGAGCCCGTGGACCCGGAGGCGCCCTGGGCGTTGGAGAGGTTCAAGTACCGGATCTGGTCCCCGGGCTTCACGCCGTGGGACGATGCGACGTCCGGGTTGATGACCACCTTGACCGGGCTTCCGCCTTTGTCCGGCTCGGTGAAGGCGAAAGTGCACTGCGAACCCTGCTGGCCGGAGTTTTGCTGGCCGGAGTTTTGCGGGTTGCTGGCCTGCATGCAGCTCTCTGTCACCACGTTCTGGATGGTGCCGGTATCGAACGTTACCCCCGCGGCGGCGGCGTAGGGATTCGCGAGCGTGATCCCTTCCTTGCTGCCCGAGGGCCACAGCGCCGCCATCCCTGCCAGGGTGAGCAGCGCCAGCGGAATGAGCACCGCCGCAAGGATGCGGTTCGCGTTCCTGCGTGCGGCCATCGCCTGGGGCGTCGGCTCCGAATGATCCTTGGAGGCGTGGGAGTGTCCGGCGCCCATCAGCAGTTGAACCTCATGTAGTGAACTCTACGTGCGGCGCCTTAGGGTTTGATAAATGGACCATCGGGACGGGGAGGTGCCAGGCATGGGCGAGCATGGAGCAAACATGCAGGACGTACAGGGCAGCGGCGGGATGCCGGCCGGGAAGGTGCCGGCCGTTCCCGGCCATCAGCCGGTGCTCACCGTGCTGGAGGCTTCCGGGCGTACCCGGGGCGTGGTGCTGGTGCTCCATGGCGGCAAGGCGCACAGCCGGGAACCCGTACAGGCCAGGCACCTGAGTCCGGCCCGGATGGTTCCGTTCGCCAGGCAGCTGCACCGGGCCGGCCGGAAGCATGGCCTGGCAGTCTGGTCACTGCGGAACGGCGTGCGCGGCTGGAACGGCCCGGACATGTCCGCCCTGCAGGATGCGCGCTGGGCTCTGCGCCGGATAGAGGAGCAGCACCCGGGCGTGCCCGTCTTCCTGGTGGGCCATTCCATGGGCGGCCTGACCGCAGTCTGTGCGGCGGACCATCCGCAGGTGGATGCAGTGGTGGCCCTGGCCCCGTGGCTGAGCCCTGAAACGCCCGCCGCCCGTGTCGCCGGCAGGAAGGTCCTCGTAGTCCACGGAACCACCGACCATATGACCAGCCCGGCCCAGTCGCTGGCCTTCGCCCGCCGCGCCTCGGCCGGGGCGGCCAGCATGCAGTATGTTGCGCTCAAGGGTGTGGGCCACTTCATGCTGCGCCGGATCCGGGTGTGGGAGACGCTCACCACCGGCTTCGTCATCAAGTCCTTCGCCGAGAGCACCGGGGCGAAGGTCCGGCCGCCGCGGGCATTCCAGCTGCTGCTGCCGGAGTCCTCGGTCCACGTCACCCTGTAACTGCATGGCCTGGCGTCCCCCGTCCAATGACCGCTTTTACCGGTCGATGGTCCGCGCTGCCCACGTCCTGCTGGGGGCTTGCCGGGTTCGGGTGCACACCTCCGGCGTCGGGAACCTTCCCGCGTCCGCGGCCCCGAAGGGTGGCTTCCGGGTCCCGGTGCCGGGCATGGGCGCTGTCTTTGCCATCACGCACTTCGGCTACCTGGACTTCGCGGTGGCCGAGCTGATGCTGTGGAAGCACTGCCGCGGGCAGCTGCGGTTCCTGGTCCACCAGGGCGCCGCGGACCACTGGCTGGCCGGCCCCGCCATCAGCGCCAGCGGCCATGTGGTGGTGGGCTACGCCGACAAGTCGGGAGCCTACGACGCGGCGGTGGCGAGGCTGCGGGATGGCGAATACCTGGCAGTGTTTCCCGAGGCCGGCGTCAGCCGCAGTTTCACGGTCCGCGGCTGCAGGACCGGGGCCGTCCGGATGGCCGCCGAGGCAGGCGTCCCGCTGATCCCGGTATCCATCTGGGGTGCACACCGGCTGCTGACGCGTGGCCACGGATTCTCGGCCCGCCGCGGCTGGCGGGCACCCGTCTGCGTCCAGGTGGACGAGCCCCTGCGGTTCAGGCCGGATGTCGATGTGGAGGCAGCCACCGAAACGCTGCGCGGCAGGCTGCAGGCGGGAATCGACCGCTGCATCGCCGACTTCCCGCTGCAGCCGGCGCCGGGTGCCTGGTGGATGCCGGCGCACCTGGGCGGCGGTGCACCCACCGAGGCCGAGCGGCAACTGCTGGACGCCGAAGACGCAGCCCGCCTCCGCCGTCGTACTTCCCGAAAGAAGTGACCGGCCCCGCCAGGCAGCCCAAGCCAGGCAGCCCGCGCTCCCGCCCATACAAGTAGCGCCAACTGTCGTTATGGGGGTCCATAACGGCAGGTGGCGCTACCCAGTTGCGGGGACCGGTGCCGGTTTGCCTAGTCCGAGACCACGAGGGTTTCCGCGGCGGCGAGGCGGGCCTTGCCGCTCTCCAGCAATGGTTCGACGGCGGCGCGCAGGGCCGCCATGGAGTCGTCCAGTTCCAGCATGACCGGGTGCTGGTAGGCGATCAGCGCCAGGATGTCGCGGACGGCTTCGGCGGCGTCGTCGGCGGCCAGGGCCGGTTCGTGCCCCACGAAGACGTCGGTGGGGGCCTCCCGTCCCGTGCCCTCCGCGCCGCGGTCCGCGTTGGGAGCGGCGTCCGGATCCGCCGGGGGCGCGTAGCTGACAGCGAACGCGCGGATCCGGCCCTTCTTGCCCGGTGCGACGCCCGCGCCGAACGCCGACCCGGGCTGGGCCCGCAGCACGATGGCACCATGGGCGCCGGTGAGTTCGTCGAGGAACAGCTTCTGCACCTGGCCCACGGACAGCACGCCGGGCGAATCCCAGTCGTGGACGGAGGTGTAGTACCGCCCCACCACGTCCGTCAGTTCAACGGAACCCGTGGCGAGGTCCATGACGATGTCGGAGCCGGCGTTTTCGCCGCTGACGGGCCGGCCGCCGTAGTCCTTGTCCGGGAACACCGGAAGCCGAAGGGCGCCGGACTCCACGACAACCAGGCGGGAGCGCTGGATGGGCGCCAGCCCGGACGCCTCGGCAAACGCCGCGCCAGGGGTGCCGGGCTCCACCTTGGCGCGCAGCCTGGTGACGCCCGACGGCGCGTCGGCGGCTTCGCGCCGCAGCATGGCCAGCAGCGTGGCGCCGATGCCGCTGCGGCGGTGGTCCTTGGCCACCTCGACGTAGCTCCAGAGGCGTTCCGGGTGCAGGGACGCTTCATAGGCGACGCCGGCGGCGACAGGGATGCCCACGCCGTCAACGACGTCCTCGGCAACGATGCAGCGGCGCCACGGGGTGCCGGCCGTCCCGTTGGAGGACGGCGCCAGCGCGCCACGGAACTGGCGGGCCTGCGCAGTTTCCGGGCCGCCCCAGATCTCCAGCAGCGCCAGGTCGTCGCCGTCCCGCCATTCGCGGTATTCGATCGCCATGCTCAGGCGCCGATCAGCCGCGCGGCCAGGTAGCCTTCCACCTTGTCCAGGGAAACGCGTTCCTGGCTCATGGTGTCCCGCTCGCGGATGGTCACGGCCTGGTCTTCGAGGGTGTCGAAGTCCACGGTGATGCACAACGGGGTGCCGATTTCGTCCTGGCGGCGGTAGCGCCGGCCGATCGCGCCGGCGTCGTCGAAGTCGATGTTCCAGTTCTTCCGCAGCTGGGCGCCGAGGTCCTTGGCCTTCGGCGACAGGTCCTCGTTGCGGCTCAGCGGCAGCACGGCGGCCTTGACGGGGGCGAGGCGCGGGTCGAGCTTCAGCACGGTGCGCACGTCCACGCCGCCCTTCGCGTTGGGGGCCTCGTCCTCGGTGTAGGCATCGACCAGGAAGGCCATGAAGGAACGGGTGAGGCCGGCGGCGGGCTCGATGACGTACGGCGTGTAGCGCTCGTTGGTGGCCTGGTTGAAGTAGCTCAGGTCCGTGCCGGAGGCCTTGGCGTGGGTGGAGAGGTCGAAGTCGGTGCGGTTGGCGATGCCTTCCAGCTCGCCCCACTCGGAGCCCTGGAAGCCGAAGCGGTACTCGATGTCCGTGGTGCCCTTGGAGTAATGGCTGAGCTTTTCCTGCGGGTGCTCAAAGAAGCGCAGGTTTTCCTCGCGGATGCCCAGGCCTGTGTACCAGGCCATGCGCTCGTTCATCCAGTACTTGTGCCACTCTTCATCCGTGCCGGGCTCGACGAAGAACTCCATCTCCATCTGCTCGAATTCGCGGGTACGGAAAATGAAGTTTCCGGGCGTGATCTCGTTGCGGAAGGACTTGCCGATCTGGCCGATGCCGAACGGGGGCTTCTTCCGCGAGGTGGTGAGGACGTTGTTGAAGTTCACGAAGATGCCCTGCGCCGTTTCGGGGCGCAGGTAGTGCAGGCCTTCTTCGCTGGCCACGGGGCCCAGGTAGGTCTTGAGCAGGCCGGAGAACTCCTGGGGCTCGGTCCATTCACCGCGGGTGCCGCAGTTGGCGCAGGCGATATCCTTCAGGCCGTTCTCGGCGGGACGGCCCTTCTTTTCCTCGTATTCTTCCTCGAGGTGGTCGGCGCGGTAGCGCTTGTGGCACGAAAGGCACTCCACCAGGGGGTCGGAAAAGACCTCGACGTGGCCGGAGGCTTCCCACACCTGTCGGGGCAGGATCACGGAGGAGTCCAGGCCCACCACGTCCTCGCGGCCGCGGACCATGGACTGCCACCACTGGCGCTTGATGTTTTCCTTCAGCTCCGCGCCCAAGGGGCCGTAGTCCCAGGCCGAACGCGAACCTCCGTAGATCTCACCGGCCTGGAACACGAAGCCCCTCCGCTTGGAGAGGGAGATGACCTGGTCGAGGACGGATTTTGCTGCCATGGGGTAACTCCAATTTCTACAGGGCCGCTGGGTGCGGTCCGCGGTTTTCAGGCCCCGGCTGCGGCATGCGCGGGGGCAGGCCGGCCGGGCGGGGTGGATCAGGGAAGGTGCGTCGAAAGCTGCGTGTCCTAGCCTACCGGCCGGCGCCTGCGCAGCGCTCCCCTGGGCCAGGGCAGGGTGGCCAGGACGATGGCGCCCAAGGTCAGCACCGTGCCAAGGACGGTGGCCGGCGCCACCACGGTGCCGGGCGCGGGCAGCACCAGGTCCAGCCCCAGCGAGCCCAGCAGCTGCCCGGCGATCATGCCCAACCCGGTCACCAGCACGCCCAGGCTGCGCACCAGCAGGGCGCCCAGGCCAATAAAGATGCAGCCCATGGGCCCGCCGAGGTAGTACCACCACTCGGCAGGCAGCGGATTTCCGGGCCCCGCCACTGCCAGCTTCACGGCGAGCGCAACCCAGAGCACGGTGCAGCCGGCCACGAAGTTGACCAGGGTGGCGGCAATGGGCGTGCCGTAGTGGACGGTGGCGGTGCCGTTCATGGCCTGCTGGAAACTCATGAGGAAGCCGGCCGCCACCGGCAACAGAAGGGGAACAAGCAATGCGGCCGGGCCGCCGTCGGACGCCGCGCCGGTGGAAGCTGCACCGTTGAAGCGCGGTGACACGGCCCAGGCGACGGCGGCGATGGTCAGCAGGCAGCCGATGATCCGGATGCCGGTCACCGGTTTCCTTCCGGCCGGCCCGATGCCCAGCCGGTCCACCAGCAGCCCGCTCACGGTCTGCCCGGTGACGGTGGCCACGGTGAAGAGCGCGACGCCCAGGATGCCCACCGTGAAGGACTGGGCGAAGACGAACAGCGCGCCGATGGCACCTGCCAGCACGTAGATCCGGGGGAACGCCCGGCTGCGGACGGCCGGCAGGATACGGGCCAGGCCGGCCCGTCCCCGCGGCAGCAGCAGCGATACGAGGACCATGACCAGCAGTCCTGTGCTGAAGCTCACGGCGGCGGCGGCGATTCCATCCCCGAGCCGGGCACCAAGGGCGCCGTTGATGCGGCCCTGGACGGGGATGGCGAGGCCGGAACCCACCGCCAGGGGTAGGCCTGCCAGGACCGGCAGGCGGGAAGGGGAAGTCATTGGATCCACTGTAGTTCAGGCATTATTGCTCTATGAGCAACCCCATTGACGACGTCCCCATCCGCGACAGCATGATCCGCCTGGGGCAGCTGCTGAAGCTCGCCGGCCTGGTGGAGGACGGCGTGGAGGCGGCGGAGCTCATCAAGAACGGCCTGGTCAAGGTCAACGGGCAGATCGAGGACCGGCGCGGCCGCCAGCTGCATAACGGCGACACTGTAACCGTGAACGGCCAGGGCGTCCGCGTAGTGGCACCCACGGCGGACTAGCCGCGGCGGCCGCCTGCCGCCGTCGTGCTCCCTACTTCTTGAGCACCTCGTGGGTAAGGAACTCGCCCACGTGGCCGATCTCCTGCTGGTTGATGCCGTGCCACATGCCGGTGTAGAGCACCTTGGTGAGCTTGACGTGCTTGCGGACCCAGCCCATGGTGAACTCGATCTTGTCCGGCGTGATGACGGGGTCCTGCTGGTCCCGGCCCCAGAACATGGGGACGGTGCCGTCCAGTTCGCTATCCCGGAACGTGGGGTCGCCCTCGGAGTCCACCACGAAACCTGAGAGCCCGACGACGGCCGCGAAGTCCGTGGGCCGCTGGCGCAGGAGCGTGGTGGCCATGGCCATGCCCATGGAGAACCCGAGCAGGGTGACCGACGGGTGGCCTGCCCGGATGGTGTCGATCCAGTCCAGGACGTACGCGGAGGCCTTCTTCACCTGCTCCAGGGAGTAGTCGATGGACGCTGTCAGCGGGAACCAGGTGAAGCCCGGGCCCATGGCGATGGGGGCCCGCACGGAGGCGACGGCGAAGTCCCCCGGCAGCAGGTCGGCCAGGCTCAGCAGGTCCTGCTCGTTGGCGCCGTAGCCATGCAGGAGCACCAGCAGGGGCCTGCCGTCGCGCTGGTCTTCCGGGTGCGACCACAAAACAACGGGGGCAGGAAATACTTGGGCTTCAGTCATGGTTTCCATTCTTACAGTTACCGGAAAGTAACAACCTACGTTGGCGTAGCCAACGGACCGGAAGGCAGGATAGGACCGTGACTGACGCAAGCACCTTTCCCACCCCTCCTGCCGGTTCCCACCCCTGGACCCGGTATGTGGCGATGGGCGACTCGTTCACCGAAGGCATCGGCGATCCCGAGCCCTCAAGCCCCGGCGGTTTCCGTGGCTGGGCCGACCGTGTGGCGGAGGAGCTGGGCCGGACCCAGCCGGACTTCGCGTACGCGAACCTGGCGGTGCGCGGCAGGCTGCTGCAGCAGATCGTGGACCAGCAACTGGCTCCTGCCCTGGAGCTGAAGCCGGACCTGGTGACACTGTCCGCCGGCGGAAACGACCTGATCCGGCCCGGCGGCGACCCCGACGCCCTGGCCGAGAAACTCGACTCCGTGGTGCAGATCCTGTCCATGGGCGGTGCCACGGTGGTCCTCTTCAACGGCCCGGACACGGGTTCCTCCGTGCTCGGCAGGATCCGCAGCAAGGTGGCCATCTACAACGAGAACCTGCGGACCGTGGCCGCCCGGCATGACGCAGTCATCGCGGACATGTGGTCCCTGCGGCAGCTCAGCGACCCGCAGATGTGGGACCAGGACCGGCTGCATTTCTCCCCGTTGGGCCATCACACGATCGCGGCCATGGTGCTGGATGCCCTGAACGTCGTCCACTCCCTGGAACCGCTCCAGCCCAAGCCGCTGCCGCCACGCACGTGGCGCGAGGCCCGGAGTGGGGACATGGTGTGGGCGCGCGAATACTTCGTGCCGTGGGTGCTGCGCCGCCTGCGCCGCCAGTCCTCCGGCGACGGCATCACGGCGAAACGTCCGACGCCGGGTCCGGTCTTCGGCCCGGGCGTTCCGTTGGGTTCGGGCGAGGGTCCGGTGGGAACCTCGGAGCCCAGCCGCCGGTAGGCCCGTGCGGGGTTAGGCTGGAAGGACACACACGAGAGGCGCCGCACCGTGAGCAGCTTGTTCTTCTGGATCATCATCCTGTCCTTCGTCGTCCCCATGGCCATGCGCATGTACCGGCGCTCCATGGCCCGGCGGGACCGGGACCAGGGCTTCCCCGGCCAGTTCCCCGGGCAGTTCCCCGGGCCGGGCGGATACCAGGGACCGGGACAGTTTCCGGGCTCGAACCAGTACCCGGGGCCGGACCAGTACCCGGGCTTTGGCCAGTTTCCGGGTTCGGCGGGCCCGCAGAGCAAGCAGCCCCGCGACGGCTACACCCAGCAGGACTATTTCTCCGGAGGTTTCCGCGGGCCCGGCCAGCCCCGGCCAATCGAGGCCCCGCAACCGCCGCCGTACCAGTACGGGCAGCCGCCGATGCCGGACCCGCAGTACGGCGTTCCCCAGGAGCCGCCGTTCCAGCAGCAGGCACCGTTCCAGCAGCAGGCACCGGGCCAGCCGTCCGGACCGGCCACTCCCCCGCCGCCGGCCGCGCCGCAGGGCTTCCGGGCCCGGAAGCTCGCGGAACTGGACCAGCAGTACAGCAACGGCGAGTTGTCCATGGAGGAGTACATGAAGCGCCGCGGCGACATCATGAACGGGTAGCCAAGCCGAGGGACAAACAGCCCGGGGACCGGATTCCGGTCCCCGGGCTTTAAACCGGCCGGTTCAATACAGCCGCGGGAAGCTAATCCACCTGCGGGAAGCCCAGGTCGATCACCGAGGTGGACGGGTCCGGCCAGCGCGTGGTGACCACCTTGCCGCGGGTGTAGAACCGGATGCTGTCCGGGCCGTACATGTGGGTGTCGCCGAACAGCGAGTTCTTCCAGCCGCCGAACGAGAAGGTGCCCACCGGGACCGGGATCGGGACGTTGACGCCCACCATGCCGGCCTCGACGTCGAACTCGAATTGCCGGGCCGCCCCGCCGTCACGGGTGAAGATGGCCGTGCCGTTGCCGAATTCGTTGTCGTTGACCAGGCGGACGGCGTCGCTGTACGTGTCCACGCGGACCACGGACAGGACGGGGCCGAAGATCTCGTCGTCGTACACCTTCATGCCGGGCTTGACGTGGTCCACCAGGCTCACGCCGATGAAGAAGCCGTTCGAATCGAACTGCTGCGAGCGCCCGTCAACGACGACGGTGGCCCCTTCGTCCTCTGCCCCCGCGATGTAGGAAGCCACGCGTTCGCGGTGCTCTGCGGTGATCAGCGGGCCCATCTGGGAGGCCGGGTCCGTTCCGGGGCCGATGGTGAGCCCTGCCATTCGGCTGGTGATGGCCTGCACCAGGTCGTCGGCGATGTTGCCCACGGCCACCAGCACGCTGACGGCCATGCAGCGTTCGCCGGCGGAACCGTAGGCCGCGGACACCGCGGCGTCGGCTGCCATGTCCAGGTCGGCGTCGGGAAGGACCACCATGTGGTTCTTCGCCCCGCCCAGGGCCTGCACGCGTTTGCCGTGGTCGGCGGCCCGCCGGTAGATCGATTGGGCGATGGGCGTCGACCCGACGAAGCTCACCGCTTTCACGTCAGGATGCTCCAGCAGGACGTCGACGGCTTCCTTGTCCCCCTGGACCACGTTCAGCACACCGGCGGGCAGCCCCGCCTCGGCGAAGGCTTCGGCGATGAAGACAGCGGCGGACGGGTCCTTCTCGCTGGGCTTCAGCAGCACGGTGTTGCCGCAGGCCAGCGCGCTGCCGATCATCCACAGCGGCACCATGGCCGGGAAGTTGAACGGGGTGATGCAGGCGACGACGCCCACCGGCTGGCGGACAGAGTGGACGTCGATGCCGCTGGAAACCTGTTCAGAACGCTCGCCCTTGAGCATGTGGGACAAGCCAGTGGCGAAGTCGATGTTTTCCAGGCCGCGGGCGATTTCGCCTTCGGCGTCGGACAGGACCTTGCCGTGTTCGCTGGTGAGGATGGCGGCCAGCTCCGGCTTGCGCTGGGTCAGGATTTCGCGGACCCGGAAGAAGATACCGGTCCGTTTGGCCAGGCTTGTGGCGCGCCAGGCGGGCAGCGCGGCGCGGGCGGCGGCGATGGCCTCTTCCGTCCGGGCGGCGGAGGCGAGGGCCACCTGCTTCTCCTGTTCGCCGGTGGCCGGGTTGTGGACGGGGCCGAAGCGGTCGGCGTCGCTGACGCGGGTGCCGTTGATGAAGTGGGGAATGGTTTCCAAAGGGAGTCTCTTTTCCTGCTTTAGCGTCTTGTGGGTTGGCGCGGCTCAGTGCGCGGACGGTGCCTGGCGGGCGGGCTCGAGTGAGCCGTCGGCGAGTTTGATGATCATCGAGCAGTCCTTGCCTGCCTCACCGGCATCGATCAGCTGCTGGAACAGCTGCTGGACGTGCTTTCCGATCTCAAGGGGCGTGCCGGTGTCCTCGGCGGCACTGATGGCCAGCCCGATGTCCTTGTTGGCCAGTTCCGTGGTGAAGGTGGGCGCGAAGTCATTGTTGGACGCCGCGGTGGGGACGACGCCGGGCACCGGATACCAGGTCCGCAGCGCCCATGAGTCGCCCGAGGAGACCGAGGCGATGTTCCAGAAGACCTGCTTGTCCAGGCCCAGCCGGTCCGCGAGCACGGCGCCCTCGGCGGTGGAGGCGAGGTTGATGAAGAGCATCAGGTTGTTGCAGATCTTCGCCGCCTGGCCCGTGGTGGCGCCGCCGGTAGGGATGATGTTGCCGGCCATGGGGCCGATGTAGCCCGCGGCGTCCGCCACGGCTCCCTCTTCACCACCCACCATGAACGTCAGCGTTCCGGCCTCTGCACCGCTCATGCCGCCCGAGACCGGCGCGTCCACGAAGCGGAAGCCGGCGGCAGCAGCGGCGTCGTGCAATGCCTGGGCCGAGGCGATGTCGATCGTGGACGAGTCAATCAGCAGCGTGCGGGTATCGGCATGCGCCAGCACGCCGTCCGCGCCCAGGTAGACCGCCCGGGCGTGTTCGCCCTTGGGCAGCATGGTGAAGACGGCGTCCGCGCCCCGGACAGCTTCAGCAATGCTCGCCGCCGGCTTGACTCCGCCTGCCTCCGCGGCTGCGAGCGCCGCCGGGTTCAGGTCGAACCCGCGGACCTCGTGCCCGGCCTTCACCAGGTTCACGGACATGTGGCCGCCCATGTTGCCCAGCCCAATCCAACCGATCACTGCCATGCGTAAGCTCCTTTGCTTTCCCTTCCCGCCATGCGTCGGCGGTTCTGTGTCCACGATCACACCCTGCTAGAGTGCAATCAAGGCGAAAAATCACAGACGGTATGTGCATTGATGCACATCGAAGGAAGGCCCGGAGTGGACTCGAGACGGCTGCCCAGCCCCGACGACCTGCTGATTTTGCTGACGGTGGCGCGCCTGGGCCGGTTCAACGCGGTGGCGGAAACACTCGGCACCACCCACACCACCATTTCCCGCCGGATCCTCGCCCTGGACCGGCAGCTGGGTGGCCGGACCCTGGAGCGAAGCCCGCACGGCTGGGAACTGACCCAGCTCGGCGCGGCCGCGGTGGAGGCCGCGGAGGCCATCGAGAGCACGCTCGGGACACTGTCCGGCCTGCTCAGCCAGGACCAGGGCGCCCTGGCCGGCCTCGTCCGGGTCGCCACGACCGACGGCGTGGGGGCGGTGTTCGTCACGCCCTCGCTGGTCCGGCTTCAGCAGCGGCACCCGCAGCTGAACATTGAGATGCTGAGCGCAACGCGGAAAGTGAGCCAGAACCGGTCCGGTGTGGACCTGGAGATCGTGGTGGGCCGGGCCGACGTCACCACCGCGCAGACCATCTTCCTCAGCAACTACTACCTGCGCCTGTACGCCGGCCGCGGCTACGCGGCGGCGCATGGCCTGCCGGAAACGCTCGACGACGTCGGGCAGCACGCGTTTGTCTCTTACGTCGAGTCTGCGCTCCAGGTGGCGGAGCTGGGGCACCGCTGGTCAGCCCAGCTGCCCATGCCCAGGAGCAGCTTCCAGGCCACCAGCGTGTTCGCTCAGGTGGAGGCGGTACGGCAGGGCGCCGGCATCGGGCTGCTGCCCAACTTCCTGGTCGCCGGCCAGGCGGACTTCGTGCCCGTCCTGGCCGGCGACTTCGAGCGGCAGCTGCCCATCTGGGCCGTGGCGCGGCCCGAATCCCTCCGGTCCGCCGCCGTGCAGGCGGTCATCACCGCCCTGAAGGAGGAAGTGAAGGACCGCGCCACGCTGCTGGCCGGCTGAATGCTTGCGGCCTGTGAGGCTTAGGCCTGGAAGAGCCTCCGCACCACGTGCCCGGACGCCAGCGCGTCCAGCCCCTCGTTGATCTCCGCGAGCGGCCGGGTATCGGTGTGGAGCAGCTCAACCGGCAGCCTGCCCTCGCGCCAGTAGCCGAGGTACTTCGGGATGTCGCTCATGGGCACCGCGTCGCCCATGTAGGAGCCCAGGAGCCGCTTGCCGGCACCGGCGAACTGCAGTGCCGGCACTGTCAGCGTGGCGGACGGGTGCGGCAGCCCCACCGACACCACGGCCCCGCCCCGGGTCACCTGCTCCAGGCAGGAGGCGATGACGGCCGCCGAACCCACTGCTTCGATGGCGACGTCCACGCCGTCGCCCGCAGCGTCCGCGATCAGCCCGGCTGCGTCATCCGGCGTTCCCACGGCGGTGGCGCCCGCGTCGAGGGCCAGCTGGTGCTTGCCCTGGTTGGGATCGATGGCGATCACGCTGGCGGCACCGGCCAGGCGGGCCGCCATCACCGCAGACAGGCCCACCGCGCCGAGGCCGAAGACAGCCACTGACTGCCCGGCGCCGACGGCGGCCGTGTTCAGCACGGCACCCATTCCGGTGAGCACGGCGCACCCGAACATTGCCGCGACGGTGTCGGGGACGTCGTCGTCAATGACTACCACTGACTCCCGTGCCACCACGGCGTAATCGGCGAAGGCCGAGACGCCCAGGTGGTGGTTGATGCGCTCCCCCGCGGGCGTGCGCAACAGCGCCTCGCCGTGCAGCAGGTCGCCGGAACCGTTGACCTCCGCGGCGCGGTGGCACAGCGCGGGCCGGCCGGCCCGGCACGCCCGGCAGTCGCCGCAGCTGGGCACGAAGACCAGCACCACATGGTCCCCCACCGCAACGTCGCCCACCCCCTCGCCGACCTCGACGACGCGGCCCACCGCCTCGTGGCCGAGCGCCATGGGAAGCGGCCGGACCCGGGAACCGTCCACCACCGACAGGTCCGAATGGCACAGGCTCGAGTAGGTGATGGCAACGCCGAGCTCGCCGGCGCGGGGTGTGGGCTGTTCCAGTTCCTGGACCACCAAAGGCCCGGCAGCTGCATAACTGGGTTTCGCCGTTCCCGCGCCAGGTGCTGCGGGAACGGTGGCGTACAGGACGGCGGCTTTCATGCAGTCCCTTTTACTTCTTGCTCGCGGCCAGCAGGTCGGCGGTACCCTTGGCGTCGGCGGCGTCCACGTCGTGGAGCGAGATGCCGCGGGTTTCCTTCAGGAAGAAGACCGCGACGGCGGTGACGGCGCAGGCGAGGAGCAGGTAGACCGCCACCGGCAGGGAGGACTTGTAGGTGCCCAGGAGTGAGGCGGCGATGATCGGCGCCAGGGAACCGGCCACGATCGAGGTCACCTGGTAGCCCAGGGAGACGCCGGAGTAGCGCATCCGGGTGGGGAACATTTCCGCCATGATGGCGGGCTGGCCGGCGTACATGAAGGCGTGGAACACCAGGCCGATCATGATGGCGGCCAGAATGACGAAATCGTTCTTGGTGTCCATCATGGGGAACGCGAAGAAACCCCAGGTGGCGGCCATGATGGCGCCGGCCAGGTAGACGGGTTTGCGGCCCAGGCGGTCGGATAGCTTGCCGACCATCGGCACCACGGCGAAATGCAGCGCGTGGGCAAGGAGCAGCAGCAGGAGGATGCGGGTGGTGTCGGCCTGGACGACGGTCTTCAGGTACGTGATGGAGAACGTCACCACAAGGTAGTAGAGGATGTTCTCGGCAAAGCGCAGGCCCATGGCGGTGAAGACGCCGCGGGGGTAGCGCCGGAAAACCTCGGCCACGCCGTAACCCTTGTGTCCGGTTTCGACCTCCTTGCGGGCCTCCAGGAAGATGGGCGCGTCGTTGACCTTGGTGCGGATGTAGTACCCGATCAGGACGATCACCGCGGAGAGCCAGAACGCCACGCGCCAGCCCCACCCGAGGAACGCGTCCTGGGTCAGCGTGGAGGACAGGATGAAGAGGACGGCCGTGGCCAGCAGGTTGCCCAGCGGCACGGCAGACTGCGGCCAACTGGCCCAGAACCCGCGGGACTTGCTGGGGCTGTGCTCAGCTACCAGGAGGACGGCGCCGCCCCACTCTCCGCCGACGGCAAATCCCTGGGCAAACCGGAGGAAGACCAGGAGCGCGGGTGCCCAGTAACCGATCTGCTGGAAGGTTGGCAGGCAGCCCATGAGGAAGGTGGAAACACCCACCAGGATGATGCTCAGCTGCAGCAACTGCTTGCGGCCGAACTTGTCGCCGAAATGGCCAAAGACGATGCCGCCGATGGGGCGGGCCACGAAGCCTACGGCGTAGGTGAGGAAGGCGGCAATGATGCCGTCCAGTTCCGTGCCGGCGTTGGGGAAGAAGGCCTTCCCGAAGACCAGGGTGGCGGCCGATGCGTAGAGGAAGAATTCGTACCATTCCACCACGGTTCCGGCCATGGAGGCCGTCACCACCTTTTTCAGGCCTGAGGCCTTGACGTCGGTTTCCTCTGTGCGCCTTGCGGCGGAGCTTTCCGTACTCATGCGAACTCCTTCGGCGTCGTCGTCGACGCCACGGGGACCAGTCGAAGGCAGCCGGGTGTGATGCACACCACGAATGCCGGATTTGTCGAGTATGGTCTGCCCGCGGCGCAACCTCAACGCCAAATAGTGCAGAAGGCATCTGCATAAATGCACATGGGGCGGGGATCCCGCGGCCAGGTCAGACCAGGAAAGTGCTCCGCAGCTGGTGCCCGAGTTGCCCGATCTCGGTCAGGAACCCGTCATGGCCGATCGGGGCCTGGATGACATGGACGTCCACCTCGCCCGGCAGCGCCTGGGCCAGTTCCCGTGACTGGGACGGGAAGTAGAGCCGGTCCGAATCGACGGCCGCGATGAAGAACCGCGCGGTGGAGCCGGCGAGCGTCTCGGCCAAGGGCCCGCGTCCCCGGCAGACGTCGTGGCTCATCAGCGCCTCGGTGAGTGCGATGTAGCTGTTGGCGTCGAAGCGCCGGACAAGCTTGTTGCCCTGGTGGTCCAGGTAGCTTTCCACCTGGTAGCGGCCCCGCGCGGCCAGCACTTCGCCCTGCAACGGCGACTCGGGCGCCTGGGCTTCCCGGCCGAACCGGCCTTCGAGTTCCGCCGCCGACCGGTAGGTGATGTGGGCGATCCGCCTGGCCAGGGCGAGGCCGTCCTCCGGGGCCGGGCCGCCGTAGTAGTCGCCGCCGTTGAAGTTGGGGTCCTGCCGGATGGCGAGGGTCTGCGCCTGGGCGAATGCGATCTGCTCGGCCGTGCTGGCCGCGCCAACGGAAATGACTGCGCACCGCTGCACCCGTTCGGGGTAGCTGACCGCCCATTCCAGGGCGCGGGCGCCGCCCATGGAGCCACCGAGGACGGCATACCAGCTGCCGATCCCCAGGTGGTCCGCCAGCCTGGTTTCGGCAACGGTGCTGTCCCGCAGGGTCACCAGCGGGAAGCGTGAGCCCCAGGGACGCCCGTCGGGTGCAGTTGAGGAGGGACCGGTTGAGCCGTAGCAACCGCCCACGATGTTGATGGAGACCACGAAGAACTTGTCGGTGTCCACGGGGGCGCCCGGCCCGGCGAGCTGCTCCCACCAGCCTTCTTCGTCGGTGTCGCCCCGGGTCACGTGGGTGCTGCCGGTCAGGGCGTGCTCGATCAGGACCGCGTTGCTGCCGTCAGCGTTCAGCGTGCCCCAGGTTTCGTAGGCCAGAGTGACGTCCGGCAGGTAGCCGCCGGCCTCCAGCTCCAGGCCCCCGATGGAGGCGTAGCGGACAATTCCGTGTTCGGGGATGGTGGTACGGGCGACGGTAACCGTCATGGCAAGACCTCTTCTACGCGCTTGCCCGCCGTCGTCTGACCGGCAGGCCAGGTCTTCACCCGGGGCACCCCACCGCGGAAGGAGGGTTGCCGGCCAGCAAGCCGGGGCTGTCACTGGCACTCATGACCTGGTTCGAGTGTACGAAATACCCCCCGCTCCGGGCCAAGAGTGTGACTGGTTGTGACCTTCCCGGCTTGCCTGCCGGTTGTTCGCTAGGCGCCGGCCGCACCCTTGGCCGCCCGGAAGCCAGCCTCCAGGTCGGCAATGATGTCGTCGATGTGCTCCAGGCCCACGGAGAGGCGGACCAGCCCGGGAGTCACGCCGGCAACGGCCTGCTGCTCCGGGGAGAGCTGGCTGTGGGTGGTCGACGCCGGGTGAATCACCAGCGAGCGTACGTCACCGATGTTGGCCACATGGGAGTGCAGTTCCAGGGCGTCCACGAAGCGTTTCCCGGCGTCGGCGCCGCCGGCGAGGTTGAAGGCAACGACGGCGCCGGTCCCCTTGGGACCGTACGCGCGGCCACGCTCGTACCAGGGGCTGGAGGGAAGCCCCGCGTAGGCGACGGATTCGACGTCGTCCCTTCCTTCCAGCCAGCGCGCCACCTCGGTGGCGTTGGCAACGTGGCGCTCCACTCGCAGGCTCAGCGTCTCCAGGCCCTGGGAAATCAGGAAGGCGTTGAAGGGCGACACCGCCGAACCCAGGTCGCGCAGCAGCTGGACCCGGGCCTTGAGAATGTAGGAAAGGTTCGCCCCGAGGGCGCCGCCGGCACCGAGGTCGCGGGCGTAGACCAGCCCGTTGTAGGTGGGGTCCGGGGTGTTGAAGCCGGGGAACCTCTCCGGGTCCTTGCCGAAGTCGAACCTGCCGGAGTCGACGATGACGCCTGCGATCGCAGAACCGTGGCCGCCGAGGTATTTCGTGGCTGAGTGGATCACGATGTCCGCTCCCCACTCCAAAGGACGGATCAGGTAGGGGGTGGACAGGGTGTTGTCCACGATCAGGGGGACCCCCGCCTGGTGCGCCACCCCGGAAACACCCTCGATGTCCAGGACATCCTGGCGGGGGTTGGAGACCACCTCACCGAAGAAGAGCTTGGTGTTCGGCTGCACGGCCTCGCGCCACTGGTCCAGGTTGTCCGGGTCCGCCACGAAGGTCACGGAGATGCCGAACTTCTTCAGGGTGTGGGCAAACAGGTTGTAGGTGCCGCCGTAGAGACTGGGGCTGGCCACGATGTGGTCGCCGGCCTCCGCGATGTTCAGGACGGCGAAGGTTTCGGCCGCCTGCCCGGAACTCAGCAGGAGGGCTGCGAGGCCGCCTTCGAGGCTGGCGATGCGCTGCTCCACGGCGTCCTGGGTGGGGTTGCCGATCCGCGTGTAGATGGGTGCCAGTTCCGCCAGGGCGAACCGGTTGGCGGCGCTTTCTGCCGTGGGGAAGACGAAGGACGTTGTCTGGTAGATCGGAAGCGCGCGGGCGCCCGTGGCGCTGTCGGCTTCCTGGCCGGCGTGGATCTGGCGGGTTTCGAAGGACCATCCGTTGGACATTCAAGGCTCCTTAAACATGGGCCCGGCATGCTGGGAGCACCTCGGGCCGCGCTTGCCGTCCGGCCGTTGCCGGACAGCCAGGTCCTCACCCGGGGCACCCCACCGCGGATGGAGGGTTGCCGGCCAGCGAGCCGGGGCTTGGTGCTGGCGCTCATGACCTGGGCCCAGTGTAGGAACAGCGTGGTGGCCGGGAACAGCATTGTGACCGGTTATGACTTTTGTGGCCGGGCGTTCAGGGTTTGCGTAGTCCCGGCGCGCAGTTGGCCAAAGTTCCACAGGGAACCCGCAGGATTGCCCGAGGTTCGGCTTTCGGCCCTGCCCTCTCCGCTACATTCGATCCGGGAAAGCTCCACAAAACAGTTCTCCAAAACACAGAAGGATCGGAATTCCGTTGCCCCAGTCGTTGCGCCAGGCTCTTCGCGCCGTCCTGCCATCTTTCACTGTTGGCCTTGCCGTCCTGGCGGCCGGGTTCGTGGCCGCTCCCCCGGCATCGGCCGCACCCGCCACCCCCGGCGCAAGCGAATCCGGGCGTTACCTCGTCCGGTTTGCGCCCGGAGCGGATGTTGCAGCCGAGGCGAGGAACCTTCGCGCCCAGGGAATCGGCGTCGCCCGCACCTTCGAAGCGGCCCTGCAGGGCGCAGCCATCGAGGCGACCCCGGCACAGGCCGCCGCCCTGACCCGCTCCGGACGTGCCGTGGCCGTGGAACCTGACTACGTCGTCGCGGTTTCCGACACGGAGCGGAACGCGCCCTGGGGCCTGGACCGGACCGACCAGCTGTCCCTTCCACTGTCCGGAACCTACACGCCTCCCGCCTCCGGGCAGGGCGTCAGCGTCTACGTGGTGGACACCGGCATCCTGGCATCGCACACCGACTTCGGCGGCCGGGTGGCAGCGGGGTGGACCGCCAAGAATGACGGGCTGGGGACCAGCGACTGCAACGGCCACGGGACCCATGTTGCCGGAACCATCGGCGGCTCTGTCTACGGCATGGCAAAGTCCGCCACCCTCATTCCCGTACGGGCACTGGCCTGCGACGGTACCGGCCTCTACTCGGACGTGATTGCGGGCCTGGACTGGGTGGCGGCCAACCACCGCGACGGAACACCGGCTGTGGTGAACCTCAGCATCGGCGGCCCGGCCAGCAATACGCTCGACGCTGCGGTGCAGTCGGTGATCGGTGACGGCATCCCCGCGATTATCGCCGCCGGCAACAGCGCCGTCGATGCGTGCACCACCTCCCCGTCCCGCGTCCCCGCGGCCGTCACTGTCGCTGCGAGCGATTCCTCGGACCGGCAGGCAAGCTTCTCCAACTTCGGCAGTTGCGTGGATCTGTACGCACCGGGCGTGGGCATCACCTCCACCTGGTACACCTCGTCAACGGCTACTGCGTCACTGAGCGGGACGTCCATGGCCACCCCGCACGTGGCAGGCGCGGCGGCGCTGCTGCTGTCCCAGAACCCGTCGCTGACCCCGTCACAGGTTGCTGCGGCACTGAATTCCTCGTCCGTCACAGGAACGATCTCCAATGCCAGTTCCGGAACACCGAACCGTCTGCTGCACGTGGTGCCGCCGGCGGCAAACAAGGGCACCTACCCGGTGCAGGGTCCCATCGGGGATAAGTACGCCGAAGTGTCCGGCATCGTTGGGCTTCCCATCGCCAACGAGGTAACGAACCAGCGGTTTGGGGGCTCCTACCAGGAGTTCGAGCACGGAATCATCACCTACCTGCCCGGCACGGGTGCGTTCGCCGTCGTCAACGGCATCAACACCACCTGGAAGGGCAGCGGCGCGCAGGACGGCGACCTGGGCTACCCCACCTCGGACGAATACTCACCCATGCCCGGCGGCGTGATGCAAAACTTCCAGTTCGGCAAGATCTCGTGGAACGCCGCCACCGGATCCCGCATCACCAAGGGCGGCATCGGCGCCACCTGGGACAACGCAGGCGGCCCCCTCAGCGGCCTCGGCTACCCCACCACCGATGAATATGCCCCGATACCCGGCGGCGTCATGCAGGGCTTCCAATACGGCAAGATCTCCTGGAACGCCGCCACCGGCTCACACATCACCAAGGGCGGCATCGGCGCCACCTGGGACAACGCAGGCGGCCCGGCCAGCGGCCTCGGCTACCCCACTACCGACGAAATAGGCGGTCTCGTGGGAGGCGGTGCGAAGCAGTACTTCCAGGGCGGCGAAGTGGTGTGGTCCCCCGCTTCGGGTGCGCGCATCGTCACCGGTGGCATCAGGTCCGCCTGGGTCGGCCAGGGCTCGGAGGGTGGCCGCCTCGGCTATCCGACCACGGGGGAATACGCCGCCGGTGGCGGGGGGTATGCACAAGACTTCCAGGGCGGACGGATCACCTGGCGTTCGGGAAGCGTGTCGATCGCGTACGCCTGACGTGGAACAAAAGGTTGCCTCGGCTCCGGAAAATGCGGCGATGCCAAGGGACGTGAATCCAGTAAGGGTACCCTTAGCTGAGAGCCCGATCACAAAGTGCCAAGATGTTGGCATGCGCATGGATCACGTCTCTTACGCCTGTGAACACGATGGCCTCGCGGCCACTACCGAACGTATTTCATCTGCCCTCGGCGTTGAGGCAGTGAAGGGCGGGGTCCACCCCCGGTTCGGAACCCGGAATATGATCATCCCGCTCGCCGGGCACAAATACCTTGAAGTTGTGGAGGTCCTGGACCACCCCGCCTCGGACAAGGCCCCGTTCGGACAGGCAGTGCGTGCCCGTTCGGCAGCCGGCGGCGGCTGGATGGGCTGGTGCGTCGAAGTTGACGACCTCGCCCCGTTCGAGGAGCGCCTGGGCCGGGCCGCGGTCAACGGCAACCGCAAGTTCCCGGACGGCCGCGAACTGGTGTGGAAGCAAATCGGCATCCTGGGCCTGATCGCCGATCCGCAGGTTCCCTACATGCTCAAGTGGGAGGGCGACCCGTCCCTGCACCCGTCCAACGCCTACCAGAGCAATGTCAAGATGAGCTCCCTGACCATCGCCGGTTCCGCGGAACGCGTTACCGAATGGCTGGGCGAGCCCGTCGAGCGGCCGCTCGAAGACGTGGCAGTGGACTGGGTTGCTCCGCACGGCACTCCCGGGATCATGTCCGTGACATTCGAAACCGCTAACGGGGCAGTCACCATCTGACCCTCCAGCCAGCCCCTCTCCGCTTCTCAGGGTGGTGGGGTAACCGGGCTTGTGCCTGGACCGGCTTCGGCAGCCATGTGGTGGTGACAACGGCGTCACCACCACATGGCTGCCGAATTCATTTAAGCGATCGGTACGACGGCGGCATGCGGGAAAGTGCCGCGCGCTTTTCACGGTGGCGCAGCTGATTTTCCGGTGAGGTTCCCCAAGGCCCGTTGGCAGCAGTGAACTGCGGCGGGCGCGCGATCCAGGTCTGAATGTCACACCCTCGTTGGATGATGTTCGTATGGGAATCAGCAGGGGCGCAGTGAGGGGTTCGGCGGCAGCGATGGAGGGTGTTCGTGCCTCTGTTGCTGCCCTCGATGCGCTGTTCCTGGAGGAGGCTGTGCTTTCCTCGGAGGGTGCTTCTGGTACAGGTGCTGCTGGGGTGGATGTGCTGCAGCGGCAGTACGGGATCCGGCTGGAGCGGCTGGCCGGGTATTCGAAGCTGGAGGCCATGATTGCCGCCGCTAAAGCGCAGGACGCTGCCGAATCCATCCGCATCCAGCAGGCCATGACCCCGCCGGACGCGTCCGTGCCGGAACGCACCTACACCGAAATGTCCGCGGTCGAGGAGATCGCCGGGGTCCTCACCATCACCTCCGCGGCTGCGGGGGCGTTCGTGCACCAGGCGCAGCAGGTCTGTTCGCTGCCGCCGGTCATGGACGCTTTGGCTGCCGGGGCGGTGTCGTGGCAGCACGCAAAAGTCATCGTCGATGAAACCGAAGGCCTCAGCCCCGCCGGGGCCGCGTCCCTGGTGGCGCACTTCTTCGACCCCGGCGCCCCGAACCCGGCCCGCGGCGCCGCCCCCGGCGACCTGGTCCCGTCCCGGTTCCGGGCCAAGGCCCGTACCTGGCGCGAACGCCACCACCCCGAATCGATCGAGGAACGCCACACCAAAAGCGCCGCGGACCGGCGGATGGAATACCGCCCGGACAAAGACGGCATGGCCTGGATCTCACTCCATGTCCCCGGGGTCACCGCCTCGGCGATCTGGAACCGCACCACCGCCATCGCCCGCGGCCTCCAAGGCCCCGACGAACCCCGCACCCTCAGCCAGCTCCGCCCCGACATCGCCGCCAGCCTGCTGCTCGGCGCCGGAACCACCAGCGCCGGAACCGCCAGCTCCGGAACCATCAGCTCGGGCGACACGAGCTCCGGAACCACCGGCTCCGGGGATGGCCTTTCCCCGCACCCAGGAACCACGGCCCTCGGCCAGGTCCCCGTCCCAAGGGCTGATGTGCTGGTGATGGTTCCGGTGTTCTCCGCCTTCGGCGTCACCGACGAACCCGCCATCCTCGACGGCCACGGACCGATCCCCGCCTCCATGGCCCGCAAACTTCTCGCCGACGGGGCCGATTCGTTCTACCGCGTCCTCGTCGACCCGGCCGACGGGGCACCCCTGGAAATCGGCCGCAGAAGCTACCGGCTCCCCGAAACCATCAAACGCTGGATCAGGATGCGGGACAGCAAGTGCACCTTCCCCGGCTGCAACAACCTCACCGCCGACAACGACACCGACCACCTCACCGCCTGGCAACACGACGGCACCACCGGAGCCTCCAACCTGGGACAACTCTGCCCCAAGCACCACCGCCTCAAACATAACTCCGGCTGGACGCCTACCCCGGCCACCATCAACGAACCACCCGGCTGGACCTCACCCTCCGGCCGCCACTACCCAGCCGAACAACACGACCCCGAACCACCCCACTGGCCTTATTGGATGATGTTTGCGGCCGGCCCGGGTGAAGGTGCCAGCCCCGGGGACGTCCCGCAGTGGGAGCCGGATGACGACACCCTCATCGATCCCGGCGACTTGTCACCAGACGACCCCCTCTGGGCGGAATTCTTCTCCAAGCCGTTCGCTATGCCCCCGGACCCACAACCGGAATGGCAATCGGTGCTGTCGCTGGTCTGACGCTGGCAATGCGCCCCGGGATCGGACCCTGCTACCCCAACCCCACTGCCTTGCCGAAGAGGCTGAACCCGACGAACGCCACGATGTCCAGCAGCGCGTGGGCGATGACAAGGGGCATGACCCGCTTGGTGCGGGTGTAGATCCAGGCGAAGACGACCCCCATGACCGCGTTGCCGATAAAGGGCCCGAATCCCTGGTAGAGGTGGTAGCTCCCGCGCAGAAGCGAGCTCGCGGCGATGGCGAGCGGCGTGCTCCAGCCGAACTTCCCGAAGCGGTCCAGGAGGTAGCCCACCACGATGACTTCCTCCACGACGCCGTGCCGAATGGCGGACAGGATCAGGACCGGAACGGTCCACCAGTAGGCATCCAGGCCGCTGGGGATGATAGCGGTAGTGATTCCCAGTGCGCGGCCGGCGGCGTACAGCCCCAAGGATGAGATGCCGATCAGCGCCGCCAGCCCCAGCCCCTGCAGGGCATCCTTCCCGGGCCGTGCGAAGTTGAACCCAAGTTTCCGGAAGGCAGAACCCTGTCCGGCGGCATCGCCAGGAGCGACCTGGCGATGGTCCGTGAGGAAGTAGAGCACCAGCATGACGGGAACCAGCGCGAAAATGATGTCCAGCAGTTGGTACGTCAGGTCGAAGTACTCACGCGTGCTCTGCGACCGGTTCAACGTGGATGTGCCCTGGGCCAGCGGCGCCCGGGTCATCTTGTCCAGCAACTGCACCACGGAATAGACGGCGGACTGGCCCAGGGACAGGCCCAGGACAATCCAGACTTCGAGCCGCATGCGACGGCGGGAGGGAACCAGCATGTTCCCATCTTGCCTGCAGTTTCTGGATCCGGCCTGATCTGACTCAGGCCGGGGCGACGATCACTTCCGTGCCGTTGGCCTCGAAGGCCGCCTTGTCCCGGGGCGAAATGCCGGAGTCGGTGATCAGCCGGGTGAAGTTGTAGCCGTCCATGGTGGCGAAGGCCCGGACACCCACCTTCGAGGAGTCGGCGATGACATAGGAGATCCGGGCCCGGCTTGCCAGCAGGGCGTTGACCGAGGCCTCCCCCTCGCCGGTATTGGTCGGACCCACCTCTGGATCGATCCCGTTGACCCCGATGAACGCGATGTCCAGCACAACTTTCTGCATGATGATGTCGGTATATGGTCCGACCAGTTCATAGGACCGCGGGTTGAGGATGCCGCCGGTCACCATGACTTTGATGTTGGGCCGCACCGCAAGTTGTCCGGCGATATTGATGGCATTGGTGACCACGGTGAGGGTGGGCTGGTTGGAGGGGGCGTTGAGGTCCTCCCGGGTGGCCAGGATCTGGGCGAGGGCGGTGCTGGTCGTTCCGCCGCAAAGGCCGATCACGGCCCCCGGTTTGATCAGGGCCGACGCGCACTGGGCAATCTGCTCCTTGGCTTCGGCGTGGTCGTCCCGGTTGTAGCGGCCGGGCAGGTCGTACGCCAGCGCCCCGGTGGTCGCCCCGCCGCGGGTGCGCGTCAGCAGCCGCCGCTTGGCCAGGCTGTCCAGGTCCCGCCGCGCCGTTGCGGGCGAGACATTGAGGGTGCTGACGATCTCGTCCACTTCCACCTGGCCGGTCCTCGCCAGCAGGTCGAGAATCGCCGTCAGCCGGTCGGTGCGGGTCATGCAGGGAGGCCTTTCGGTAGTGCAGCCACCCCTCCGGATGACGTTTCTTGATTATAACCCATTCAAAATAATCAATTTAAGTCAACCGAAGCGAAAGCTTCTACCGGGCCCGGACTCCTGCCCGCCACACAGCGTACGTCAACGGCATGCCGGGACGGTAAGCGAGATGCGTGGCGGACGGGGCGTTCAGCAGGTGCAGATCGGCCCGGTGCCCGACGGCGATGGACCCCACGGCGCGTTCGCCGTCGGCATCCCTGCCCGTTTCCCGGTGCAGCGCGAGGGCGCCTCCGTAGGTGGCTGCGCGCACGGCCTCGTGCACGCTCAGGTTCATCTGCAGCACCGCGGTGGTGACGCAGAACGCCATCGAGCTGGTGTAGGACGTGCCCGGGTTGCAGTTGGAAGCCAGCGCCACCTGGACTCCGGCATCCAGGAGGGCCCGGGCCGGGGCCAGCGCCTGGCGGGTGGAGAGGTCGCAGGCGGGCAGGCAGGTGGCCACGGTCCCCCGTTCCCCGGTCCCGGTGCCCGGGTCCCAGCCGGACCAGGACCCGGCCAGCGCCTTGACGTCCTGGTCCGCAAGGTAGTTGACGTGGTCCACGCTGGCGGCGCCCAACTCCACGGCCAACTGCACCCCTGGCCCCTCCCCGAGCTGGTTGCCGTGTACGCGCAGGCCCAAACCGGCCTCCCGGCAGGCGAGGAGCACCCGGCGCGACTGCTCGGCAGTGAAGGCCCCTTCCTCGCAGAACACGTCCGCCCACTGGGCGTAGGGGCGGACGGCGGCGAGCATGGGCCCGCACACCAGATCCGTATAGGCCTCGGCATCCTCCCCGGCGGGAACCAGGTGGGCACCCAGGAAGGTCACCTGGTCGGCGACGGTGGAGGCAATGCGCGCACTGCGTGCCTCATGTTCCACATCCAGGCCGTAGCCGGTCTTGGTTTCCAGGTACGTCGTACCCTGCGAGACGGCCTCGGCCACCCGGCCCAGCGCCAACCGCGTGAGGTCGAAATCCGAGGTACCCCTGGTGGCGCTCATGGTGACGGCGATGCCGCCGGCCGAATACGACTCGCCGGCCATCCGCGCCTCGAACTCTGCCGTCCGGTCCCCGGCGAACAGCAGGTGGGTGTGGGAGTCCACCCAGCCCGGCAGCAGGGCCCGCCCCCCGGCGTCGACGGCGTCATCCGCGGCGGGTGCACCGGCTGCGGGACCGATCCACGAGATCCGCTCCCCCTCCATCACCACCGCGGCATCCTTCAGGACCCGGTGTTCCAGGTCCTGCGTCATCAGCTCTGAAATGTTGGTGATCAGGGTGCTCATGGGACCATTCTTCAGCGCCGGATGGACCAGCGGGTCGCCGCCAGGAACTCCGCTGTCCGGGATGCCGGACCCGCCACGCCGGCGCCCTGACCGGCCAGGATCTGGTCCGCGGCAAGTTCCGCCATGGCCGAGGACGTCTGGAACCCGTACCCGCCCTGCCCTGCGAGCCAATAGAAGCCCGGAGCTTCGGCGTCGAACCCGGCCACCGGCACGCCGTCCGCGGCTTCGGTCCGCAGGCCGGTCCAGGCCCGGCGGATCCCGGTGATCCCCAGCCGGGTCACGGCATTCAGCCGCTCCACCAGGCGCTCCACATCCCCCGGCCGCGGCCGGGCGTCCTCCGGACCGCTGGCCACGTGCTCTGACGGCGAGATGAGTACGTCATCGCCTTCGCGGCGGAAATAGTACGTGTTGTCCGCTGCCGCCACCATCGGGCTGGACAGCGGCAGGGAATGTTCGACGGCGGCAATCGCCGCCGTGCGCCGGTACGGCTGCAGGCCCAGCTTTTCCACGCCGCTGAGCACCGCGAGTTCGTCCCCCCAGGCGCCGGCCGCGTTGACCAGGACCCCCACGTCGAAGCCCTCCGCGCCGGCTCCCACCTGCCAGCCGGAGCCCAACCTCTGCGCCGAGTGGACGCGGGCGCCGGTGATGATGTCCGCTCCGGCGGAAGCCGCCCGCTGCCGGTGGTCTTCCAGCAGCAGGGGCGCGTTGCAGCCGAACGAACCGGTGTCCAGGCCCGCGGCCGCGAAGGTGCCCGGCAGCAGCCCCGGGCACAGTTCAACCGCACGCTCCACAGTGATGGGCTGCATGTGGCCGCTCGACTCCGCAGCCACATCATCGACAGAGCCCACCAGCATGAAGCTGCGCGGCTCCAGGACCGGTTCGGGCAGTTCCTTGTCCCGGGCCCCGATCAGCTCAAGTGTCCGCAGGGTCAGTTCCTGGACCACCGGCGGCCCGTAGCTGGGAATCAGCTGGCGGGCCGACCGGGAGGACGTGTGGTACGCCAGCTCCTGTTCAGCTTCCACCAGGGCAACGCTGCAGCGGCCGGCCAGCGCCGAGGCCAGGGACAGGCCGGCAATGCCGCCGCCCACAATCAGGACATCGTAATGAGCTGCCATCGGACCATCCTTGCAGAGTTTGGCACGTCCCGGACCCTGCCTGCCGGAACGTGCCAGCACGAATCTGCCAGACGGGAACTGGCGTCAGCCTGCTGCTTCGCCCCGGCTGGCGACGAAGGCACGCACGCACGCTTCGACGTCGTCCGCTGAATGCGCGGCGGACAGCTGCACCCGGATCCGCGCGGCACCCCGCGGAACCACGGGGAAGCTGAAGGCGGTGACAAAGACGCCGTGCTGCAGCATCCGGTCGGCCACCTTCGCGGCCATCACGGCGTCGCCGAACATCACCGGAACGATGGCATGCTCGCCGGGCAGCAGGTCGAAGCCTTCCTCGGTCATGCGGCGCCGGAACAGTGCTGCATTCTCAAAGAGCCGGCTCCGCAGGTCCCCGGAGTTTTCCACCAGGTCCAGGGCCTTGAGCGTGGCGGCAACGATGGCGGGGGCCACGGAGTTGGAGAACAGATAGGGCCGGGCCTTCTGGCGCAGCATGGCCACAATCTCGCGGCGGCCCGAGACGTAGCCGCCGGAGGCACCGCCCAGGGCCTTGCCGAACGTGCCGGTGTAGATGTCCACCCGGTCCGACACGCCGGCGTGTTCCGGGGTGCCCGCACCGGTGGCTCCCATGAAGCCCACGGCGTGGGAATCGTCCACCATGACCAGGGCGCCGTACTTCTCGGCGAGGTCGCAGATGGCCTCCAGCGGTGCCAGGAAGCCGTCCATGGAGAACACGCCGTCGGTGACGATGATCTTCCGGCGCGCGTCCTGTGCCTCCTGCAGCCGCGCCTCAAGCTCGGCCATGTCCTGGTTGGCGTACCGGTAGCGGCGGGCCTTGCAGAGCCGGATCCCGTCGATGATGGAGGCATGGTTGAGGGCGTCGGAGATGATGGCGTCCTCCGCCCCGAACAGCGACTCGAAGACGCCGCCGTTGGCATCGAAGCAGCTGGAGAACAGGATCGTGTCCTCGGTGCCCAGGAACTTCGAGACCCTGGCCTCCAGCGCCAGGTGGAGGTCCTGCGTGCCGCAGATGAAGCGGACGCTGGCCATGCCGAAACCCCGCTCATCCATGGCGGCCTTGGCCGCGCCGATGATGTCCGGGTGGTCCGCCAGGCCCAGGTAGTTGTTGGCGCAGAAGTTCAGCACGTCAGCGCCCGGGGACCCGATCCGACCTGCGGTGATGTGGCTTGACTGCGGCGAGGTGATGCTGCGTTCGGTCTTGTAGAGCCCTGCGGTGCGGATCTCGTCCAGCTCTTCGCGCAGCTGGTCCTTGATGGAGGTGTACATGGGGTTCCTTACAGTCGGGTCCAGTCGAGGACAACTTTGCCGCTTCCGCCGCTGCGGGCAAGGTCGAAGCCCTTCTCCCATTCCGTGGCCGGCAGGGTGTCGGTGACCACGGCGGAGATGCCTGCGTGCAGCACGGGGTTGGAGGAGAGCATGGCGCTCATGGCGTACCAGGTTTCGTACATCTCGCGGCCGTAGATGCCCTTCAGCGTGAGCATGTGGGTGACCACCTTGCCCCAGTCGATGGTGATCTCCTGGCTGGGCAGCCCCAGCATGGCGATCCGGCCGCCGTGGTTCATGTTGTCGATCATCTCAGGCAGGGCGGAGGGGTGGCCGGACATTTCCATTCCGACGTCGAAGCCCTCCCGCATGCCCAGCTCACGCTGGGCGTCGCGCACCCGGGTGGTGGAGACGTCGATGGCAAGGTCGGCGCCGAGGCGGCGGGCGAGGTCCAGCCGCGGGCGGGAAACGTCCGTGATGGCGATCTTGCGTGCGCCTGCGTGTCGGGCCACGGCGATGGCCATCAGGCCGATCGGCCCGGCGCCGGTGATGAGGACGTCCTCGCCCACCAGCGGGAAGCTCAGGGCGGTGTGCGTGGCGTTGCCGAAGGGATCGAAGACCGCGCCGAGCTCCGGCGTGACGGAGGGGTCGTGGTGGACCCAGACGTTGGTCTCGGGGATCACCACGTACTCGGCGAAGGCGCCGTCACGCTGCACACCCACGCTGACCGTGTGGATGCACATCTGCCGGCGCCCGGCCCGGCAGTTCCGGCAGATGCCGCAGACGATGTGGCCCTCGCCGGAGACCCGGTCGCCCACCTTGACGTCGCGCACCTCCGCGCCCACTTCCACCACTTCGCCGTAGAACTCGTGCCCGGCGATGAGGGGAGCCTCGATCATGCCCTGCGCCCAGGAATCCCAGGACTGGATGTGCAGGTCGGTGCCGCAGATGCCGGTGGTCACGACCCGGATCTTGACGTCCGCCGGGCCGGCTTCGGGTTCCGGCCGGTCCACCAGCTCGAAGCCGGCATGTGGGCCGGACTTGTACAGGGCCTTCATTGGCGTCCTTACTTGTTGTTCTGCGCTTGTAGCCGCACGTTTCCCTGCGCGGGCAGGGGTGCTGTCCTCCTCATTACAGCCCCCGCAACGCGTTAGCACAACCGTGATTTTCTCAATCGACGATGTAGGAATTGCTTACGCCTACACTGGAAGGGTGGAGATTCATCAGCTGGAGATTCTGCGGGAACTGGGCGCTCTGGGCAGCGTGAAAGCGGTGGCAGATACCCTCATGGTCACGCCGTCGGCGGTCTCGCAGCAACTGGCCCACCTGCAGCGGACGGTGGAGGTGCCGCTGACCCGCAAGGAGGGCAGGAACCTGGTGCTGACCGAGGCCGGCCAGGTGCTCGCCGACGCAGGTGCCGCCGTCGTCAGCGCCATGGCTGACGCCCGCGGCGCCCTCGGCAACTACCACGGCTCGCCGGCAGGCAGGGTGACGGTCAGCGGCTTCCACAGTGCGGGCCAGGCGTTGTTCGCGCCGCTGGCCCGCATGCTGGACCTGCCCGGGCACCCCAGGATCGAGCTGTCCGACGAGGACGTTGCCCAGCAGGACTTCCCGGCGCTCACCGCCCGGTATGACCTGGTGCTGGCCCACCGCATGGACCACAGCCCGCGCTGGCCCGCCGAGCGCGTGGCCGTGATTCCGCTGGCCCACGAGCCGCTGGATGTGGCGCTGCCCGCCGGCCATCACCTCGCGAGGCAGGACACCGTGACCGCGGACGACGTCGGCGGCGAGGCCTGGGTGACCAGCCACCCCGGATACTCCCCCGCCGACGTCCTGTCCGCCGTCGCCGCCGTCTCCAGCCGGGAGCCGAACATCATCCACCGCATCAATGACTACTCGACCGTCGCGGCGCTCGTGGCGGCCGGCGGCGTGGTGGGCCTGCTGCCCCGCTACACCGCGGGGCCGGTCCTCAACCCCGACATCGTGCTGCGGCCGCTGGAGGGCATCAGCACCCGGCGGCGGATCGACCTGCTGGCCAGGCCGGAGAACCTTAAGCGGAGGTCAGTCGTCATGGTCTGTGAGGCGTTGGAGGACATCATGGCGGGGCTGGTGCAGCAGGGCTGAGGGATACCTCTTGGCTACAGCCGGCGTCACGCCCCCTGGTTATTGCCCCGGCCCATCCCCTTGCCGTGGCCGTGTCCATGGCCGCGGCCCAGCCCAAGGCCCGGGCCATCGCCGGCGCCCTTGACGATCCTCTTCGCCGTAGCCTTGTCTCCATCCTTGACGCCGGCGATGCGCACGGTATCCCCGGCGGCGATGTCCGCGATGGTTCCGTCCGCAGGCTTGGCCCGCGTCCCGTCGTCGGCCTTTGGAATAACGGTGATCCTGGTGTCGCCGTTGACAGCGTAGGCCTGGGAAAAGCCGTCCTCGCTCTTGACGGTGATGGCCGAGTCGCTGACGGACTCCACGGTTCCCCGCTGCTCGAGGACGGTCTGGAAGGTTCCGTCGGGGTTCTTGACCACGCCCTCACCGTGCAGTGGCTGCGGACGCTGGGCCTTCATGTGCTGGCCCGGCGCAGTGTCCCGTCCGGGCGCGGACTGCGACGGCGAGGGCGACGGCGCCGGTGTTCCGGTGGCCGACCAGGCGATTGCCGCCCCAGTCCCGGTCAGGGCCAGGGCCACGGCCCCGGCAAGCATGGTCTTGCGCATCCTCAGTGGATCCCGGACCGCCATCGCTGTTCCTCCCGTGCCGTGGGCTTCGGCGCCCTGTGGGCTCCAGTGTAAGTCCGGCCGGGACGCGCAGCCACAGTACTTTTAAACCCAACTGGGTCGCAGTTGTTGTCGTTTTGAGGGCTCAAAACGACATTAACTGCGACCCAGTTGGGGTGGGAATCGCTAGACTGTGACGCCCAGCTTCTCCAGGATCAGTTCACGCACGCGTGCAGCATCCGCCTGGCCGCGGGTGGCCTTCATGACCCCGCCCACGATCGCGCCGATGGCCTGGACCTTGCCGCCGCGGATCTTGTCCGCGACGTCGGGCTGGGCAGCGAGTGCCGCGTCGATGGCTGCCAGGAGGGGCCCGTCGTCGGACACGACGGCGAGGCCGCGCTTTTCGACGATCTCCTCCGGGGTGCCTTCCCCGGCGAGCACGCCGTCCAGCACCTGGGACGCCATCTTGTTGTTGATCTTGCCGGCTTCGACCATGCGGGCGAGTTCGACGATGGTGGCGGGCTGCACGCCGAGCTGGCCGGGGTCGACGTCGGCGGCCTTGGCGCGGCCCACGATCTCGCCCATCCACCACTTGCGGGCCACGGAGGCCGAAGCGCCGGCGGCGATGGTTTCCTCGATCTCGTCCAGGACGCCGGCGTTCACCACGTCACGGAATTCGAGATCGGAGTAGCCCCAGTCGGCCTTCAGGCGCTTGCGGCGCTCGGCCGGCGGCTCGGGCAGCGTGGCGCGCAGCTCCTCGACCCATTCCCGGGAGGCGACCACGGGAACCAGGTCCGGTTCCGGAAAGTAGCGGTAGTCGTCGGCGTCGGACTTCGCACGGCCCGAGGTGGTGGTGCGGGTGTCCTCGTGCCAGTGGCGGGTTTCCTGGACGACGGGCTCGCCGGCATCCAGGACGGCGGCGTGCCGCTGGATCTCGTAGCGCACGGCGTGTTCGACGGCGCGCAGCGAGTTCACGTTCTTCGTCTCGGAGCGGATGCCGAACCGTTCGCGGCCGTGCGGGCGGAGCGAGACGTTGGCGTCGCAGCGGACATTGCCGCGTTCCATTCGGGCATCGGAGACACCCAGGTTCTTCACGATCTCGCGGACGGCCGCCACGTACGCCTTGGCCAGTTCCGGGGCGCGGGAACCGGCACCCTCGATCGGCTTGGTGACGATTTCCACCAGCGGCACGCCGGCGCGGTTGTAGTCCACCAGGGAGAAGTCGGCGCCCTGGATGCGGCCGGTGGCGCCGCCCATGTGGGTCAGCTTGCCGGCGTCCTCCTCCATGTGCGCGCGCTCGATCTCCACGCGGAACACGGTGCCGTCCTCGAGTTCAACGTCCAGGTACCCGTCGTAGGCGATGGGCTCGTCGTACTGGGACGTCTGGAAGTTTTTCGGGGTGTCCGGGTAGAAGTACTGCTTCCGGGCGAAGCGGCAGGATTCGGCGATCTTGCAGTTCAGCGCCAGGCCGATCTTGATGGAGGACTCGATCGCGGTCTTGTTGACCACGGGCAGGACGCCGGGCATGCCGAGGTCCACCTCGTTGACATTGGTGTTCGGCTCATCGCCGAACACGTTCGGGGCCGAGGAGAACATCTTGGTCTTGGTGTTGAGCTCCACGTGAACCTCGAACCCCAGAACGGGATCGTACTTCTCCATGGCCTCTTCGAAGCTCAGGATGTCGTCGGTGCTCATTATTTTGCCTCCTGGGTTTCGAGGGATGCAGCGGTTTCGACAGGCTCAACCAGCGAAGGAGCCTGGGCCAGCAGCGGCCCGCCCCACTTGGCCTCCAGCAGCGATTCAAGGACGGCGCCCACGCGGTACAGGCGGGCGTCCTCGCGGGCAGGGGCGAGGAGCTGGATGCCGACGGGGAGCCCGTCCTCATCCGCCAGGCCGCCGGGCAGCGACAGGCCGGGGACGCCGGCCAGGTTCGCCGGGATGGTGGCAACGTCGTTGAGGTACATCGCCAAGGGATCGTCCAGCTTCTCGCCGAGCCGGAACGCGGTGGTGGGGGCGGTGGGCGAAATCAGGACATCGGCCTTCTCAAAAGCCGCGTCGAAGTCGCGCTGCACCAGGGTGCGGACCTTCTGCGCCGAGCCGTAGTAGGCGTCGTAGTAGCCGGCGGAGAGGGCGTAGGTGCCCAGGATGATGCGGCGCTTGACCTCGTCGCCGAAGCCTGCGGCGCGGGTGGCACCCATGACGCGTTCGATGGTCATCGGGCCCTCTTCGGGCAGGACCCGCAGGCCGTACCGGACGCCGTCGAACTTGGCCAGGTTCGAGGAGGCCTCGGACGGCATGATCAGGTAGTAGGCACCCAGGGCGTACTGGAAGTTGGGGCAGGAGACCTCGACGATTTCCGCGCCGGCTTCCTTGAGCAGGTCCAGGGATTCGTTGAAGCGGTTTTCGACGCCGGCCTGGTAGCCCTCGCCGTGCAGTTCCTTGATGATGCCGATCCGCAGGCCCTCGACGTTGCCGGTCTTCGCGGCGGCGACGAGGTCGGCCAGGGGCTCGGGCAGGGAGGTGGAGTCGCGGGGGTCGTGGCCGCCGATGACCTGGTGCAGGAGCGCGGAGTCCAGGACGGTGCGGGTGACGGGCCCGATCTGGTCCAGCGAGGACGCCATGGCGATCGCGCCGTAGCGGGAGATGCTGCCGTAGGTGGGCTTGACGCCCACGGTGCCGGTGACGGCGCCGGGCTGGCGGATGGAGCCGCCGGTGTCCGTGCCCAGGGCAAGGGGCGCCTCGAACGCGGCGACCGCTGCGGCCGAACCGCCGCCGGAGCCGCCGGGGATCCGGTCCAGGTCCCAAGGGTTGCGGGTGGGGCCGTAGGCCGAGTGCTCCGTGGACGAGCCCATGGCGAACTCGTCCAGGTTCGTTTTGCCCAGGATGGGCATCTTCGCGGCGCGGAGGCGCTCGACGACCGTGGCGTCGTAGGGGCTGTGCCAGCCCTCAAGGATCTTCGAGCCCGCCGTGGTGGGCTGGCCGATGGTGACGATCAGGTCCTTGACGGCGATGGGAACGCCTGCCAGGACGTGCAGTGCTTCGGCCTCGGCACCGCCGGCGGCGCGGATGGCGTCCACCTCGGCGGCGACGGCGAGCGCTTCCTCCGCGTTGACATGCAGGAACGCGTTGACGCCGCGCTCACCGCCGTCCACCTGGGCGATCCGGTCCAGGTAGGCCTGGGTGGCCTGGACGGAAGTGACCTCGCCGGCGGCAAGTTTTTCGGCGAGCTGCGCGGCGGACAGGCGGATCAGGGTGTCGGCGCTGATGCCGGAGGGGTTCTGTTCAGTCATGGTTATGCCTCATCCAGGATGGCCGGGACCTTGAAACGGTTGTCGTCGGAATCCGGCGCGCCGGACAGTGCCTGCTCCGCGGTGAACGTGTGGCCCACCACGTCCTCGCGGAAGACGTTGCTGAGCGGAATGGGGTGGGAGGTGGCCGGAACGTCGTCCCCGGCGGCCTCGCTGACGGACTTGACCGAATCGACGATGACGGCGAGCTCGCCGGCCATCCTGTCCAGCTCTTCGGCACTCATCTCGATGTGGGCGAGCCGCGCGAGATGCGCCACGTCGTCCCGGTTGATCGCAGCCATGGATCTCCCCTGCAAAGTTCGAATTGTTTTCCGATCCAGTCTAGTGGGGAAACGCAGATGCCCGTCTGACATCCCCCAGCGGGCGTCAGACGGGCACCTTCGATGCCTGGTCCTGCCACGGGGACAGGAGCGCAGGCAGCTACAGACTAACCGATACCGATGGCTCCAGTCAGCATGCCGACGCCCAGCATTACGAGGGAGATGACGGCGGTGCGCCAGAGAACCTTCTTGTGGTGGTCACCGAGGTCCACCTTGGCCAGCGAGACCAGCAGCAGGATGGCCGGAACCAGCGGGCTCTGCAGGTGGAACGGCTGGCCGGTGATGGAGGCACGGGCCATGTCCGCGGCGCTGACACCGTAGTGGGCGGCAGTCTCGCTCAGGACGGGCAGGACGCCGAAGTAGAACGCATCGTTGCTCATGAAGAACGTCATGGGAATGCTGAGGACGCCGGTGATGACGGCCATGAACGGGCCCATGGAGGACGGGATGATCTGGACCAGCCACGCGGACATCGCTTCGACCATGCCGGTGCCCTTGAGCACGCCGGTGAGGACGGCGGCGGCCATGACCATGCTGACCACGGCCACGATGGACGGTGCGTGCGCCAGCAGCTGCGTGCCCTGGTCCTTGACCTTGGGGAAGTTGACCAGGAGTGCGACGGCGGCGCCCACCATGAAGACGAACGGCAGCGGGATGACGTTGGCCACGAGCACCACCATGACGGCGACGGTCAGGGCCAGGTTGAACCAGAACAGCTTGGGCCGCAGGGTGCTGCGGTTCGGGTCCAGGGCGGTGTCGGCCATGGCCGAGTCGTTCCCGTCCACCAGGGCTTCGGTGCGTTCCAGGACTGCCACGGAACCGCCGGCCGGGGTTGCCCCGCCCGGGTTGCCGCCCTTGCGTCCGCGGCCGGTGCCGGACCCGCCGGCGGAGGCGCCGCCGTCGAACTCTCCTGCAGTGAAGGGCTCTGCCGATGACGGCGTTCCCCAGATTTCGGCGGCGGTGGCACGCAGGCGGTTGCGCTCCTGCAGGCCCAGCAGCCAGGCGAACGCGAACACGACCACCAGGCCGGCCACCAGAGACGGGACCATGGGGACGAAGACGTCGTTGACGTCGATCTTCAGGGCGGTGGCGGCGCGGGCCGTGGGGCCGCCCCAGGGCAGGATGTTCATGGTGCCGTTGGCCAGGCCGGCCACACAGGTGAGGACCACCGGGCTCATTTTCAGCCGCAGGTAGACCGGCAGCATCGCGGCGGTGGTGAGGATGAAGGTGGTGGATCCGTCACCGTCCAGGGACACGGCGGCCGCGAGGATGGCGGTGCCCAGGACAACCTTGGCGGGGTCGTTGCCCAGCTTGCGGAGGATGAACTTCACCAGCGGGTCGAACAGTCCGACGTCGATCATCAGGCCGAAGTAGATGATGGCGAACATCAGCAGGGCCGCGGTGGAGGTCATGGACTTCATGGAGTCCATGACCATGTCGCCGATGCCCAGGCCGGCCCCGGCGAACAGGCCAAAAACAGTAGGGACGATGATCAACGCCAGCACTGGCGTCAACTTCTTCGTCATGATCAGCACCATGAAAACTGCGATCATGGCGAATCCAAGTATTACCAGCACAGCCGGCTCCTTCTTGTGAACGGCACCACAGCGTTGTGATGCGTGCTACAGACTGTAGGGTGGCGGCCGTCACGGCAGTGCCTTTGGCTCAATTGATTGGCATACTGCTTATTGGGAGCATTTTGCTCATTATGCTCACGTAGCTTGGGCGCTGAAGATGCCGTCCCCAGTGCACCAACACCGTTAGGCCAAGTGCCCTTCAACCAGTACCCGTCAAGGAGGATGAATGCAGCGTTCCGCGCCCCGGCCGCCGCTGCGGTTCTCCACCCAGACACTCCTGCTGCAGCTTGCCGTGGTGCTGCTGGTGGTGCTGCTCAGCGCCGCCGTCCACGCCTGGCTCACCTACGACCGGGTGGGCAACGAGGCGGAGAACCAGGCGCTGACGCTGGCCCGGGCCGTCGCTTCCGACCCGGAGGTCCGGGCAGACGTGCTGGCCATCAGTGGCCAGCCCGGCACTCCCCCGGCCGCCGAACTGCTGGCCGGTCCCCTGCAGGCGTCCGCGGAGGCTGCACGGACCAGGACGGGCGCCCTGTTCGTGGTGATCACGGACGAAACCGGGATCCGGCTGGCCCATCCCGACCCGCAGCGGCTGGGCGAAAAGGTCAGCACCGATCCCTCCGAGGCGTTGTCCGGGCAGGAGGTCACCACCCGGAACACCGGAACGCTGGGCCCGTCCGCGGGCGCGAAGGTCCCGGTGTACGCACCCGGCACCTCCACCGTGGTGGGCGAGGTGAGCGTTGGCTACTCCATGGAGACGGTGGGCCAGAGCGTGGCCCGGGACATCGGCCCGGTGGCCCTGACCGCGGCCGGCGCCGGCCTGGCGGGGGTGCTGGGCTCCTTCCTGCTGCGCCGCCGGCTGCAGCGGCTCACGCTGGGCCTGGAACCGGAGGAGATCAGCACGCTGGTCCACGACCAGGTGGCCGTGCTGCAGGGCGTGGACGACGGCGTCATCGGCGTCAGTGCCGACGGCCGCGTCAGCGTCTTCAACGCAGCGGCGCAGCGGCTGCTGGAGCTCCCGGACCTGTCCGGCACTGCATGGGACGAGGCCCCCGTTCCGGAGCAGCTGAAGTCGCTGACCCGTCCCGGCCCGGGCGTTCCCGGCTTGGCGGGGCCCACCCCGGACGCCCTGGAGCTCGTGGCCGCCGGCCGGGTGCTGGTGGTGAACGCCCGCAAGGCGCTGCACCGCCGCGAGGACCTGGGCTGGGTCATCATGCTGCGGGACCGCACCGAGTTGCAGCAGCTCACCCGCCAGCTCGATGCGGTGGGGACCATGTCCACCGCCCTGCGCGCGCAGCGGCACGAGTTCGCCAACCAGCTGCACACCCTGGCGGGATTCCTGGGCATCGGGCAGCACCAGGAGGCGCGCGACTACCTCGCCCGGCTCGCCGCCACGGGGCCGCTGAAATTCCCGGTGGACCAGGCCGAGCTGCTGCAGGACCCGTACCTGCAGGCCTTCGTGGGCGCCAAGGGCGTTGAGGCGGACGAGCGCGGCGTGGCCCTGAGAATCGGGCCGGAAACCCTGGTCCGCGGCCATGTCACCGAGGCCCAGGACGTTACGACGGTACTCGGCAACCTGATCGACAATGCCGTCAACGCCGCCGTCGCCGGGGCTTCGACGGACCGCTGGGTTGAGCTTGAGGTGCTGGACGAGCCGGGCGACGACGGCGGGACGCTGCACGTCGTGGTCGCCGACTCGGGTGACGGGCTGGCGGAAGGCGCCGACCCGGAGGGGGTCTTCGCGGAGGGGTTTACCACCGCTGCCGGACCCGTCCGCGCCGGCGGCGGCCAGGGGTTCGGGCTGGCTCTGGCACGCCAGATTGCCCACCGCCGCGGCGGCGACGTCAAGGTGCTGGAACGCGGCAGGAAAGGCGGGCCGGGCGCTGTGTTCATGGCGACCCTGCCGCATACGACGGCGGGAAAAGCCAAGGCTTGGGGGGATAACCGGGAGGATGGGAATGGCTGACGATTTTCGGGTCCTGATCGTGGACGACGACTTCCACGTGGCAAAGCTGCACGCCGCCTACGTTGATTCCGTGGCCGGATTCCTGGCCCTGGCCCCGGTGGGGACAGCCTCCCTGGCTTTGCAGGCGATCCACAGCCTGCGCCCGGACCTGGTGCTGCTGGACGTGTACCTGCCGGACGCGTCCGGGCTGGACCTGCTGCAGCAGCTGGACGTGGACACCATCATCCTCAGCGCGGCCTCCGATGCTTCGTCCATCCGTGTCGCGTTCCGGCGGGGCGCCCTGGGCTACCTGCTGAAGCCGTTCACCGCGGAGTCACTGTCGCAGCAGCTGCGCTCCTATGCCCGGTACCGGCGCCTCCTGGGCCACCCCGGGGCGCTGGACCAGGAGGCCGTGGAACGGGCCAAACGCTCGCTGATTCCGGGCGACGTCACGCCGTCGTCGAAACCCCGCTCGGCGACCGAAGCGGCGGTGCTGGAGTCCCTGGTCCCGGGCGAGCAGTACTCGGCCGCCGAGGTGGCCGCCCGCGTGGGCGTCTCGCGCGCCACCGCCCAGCGCTACCTATCCTCGCTGGCGGACGACGGCGCGGTGGACATCCAGCTGCGCTACGGGACCACGGGGCGGCCGGAGCACCGCTACGGCCTGCCCGGGAAGTAGGAAACGGCTGGAGTTACGCGCTCTTCTGGGCCACGAGTTCGATCTCGACGAGCATCTTCGGGTCCAGGAAGGGCAGCACGTGCACCAGGGAAAGCGTGGGCCGGATCTCGCCGAACACCTCGCCGTGGGCCTTGCCGGCTTCCTCCCATTTGCTGATGTCCGTCAGGTACAGCTTGGACTGCACCACGTCCTCATAACCGAACCCGGCGTCTGCCAGGACCTTGCCGAGCTTCTGCAGGATGTACTGGGTCTGGGTGTAGAAGTCATCGCCGACGATGCCTTCGTCACCGCTGGCGGCGGTGGCGGAGATGTAGAGCGTGTTGTCCACCTGGACGGCGCGGGAGTAGCCGAGGGTCTGTTCCCAGACGGAGCCGGTGCCGAAGGTTTTGCGCATGGGTGGGCCTTTCAAAGCTGGAATGGGTCGCCACCACTGTAGGGCCGCTACAGGTCGCGCCGGTAAACCAGCAGTTTTGTGTCGGTTCCGGGAACAAACCAGTCGCGTTCGGGGACCCGCCGGAAGCCGGTCCTGCGGTACAGACCGTGGGCACTGTCCCAGTCCTCTCCCGTGGTCAGCGCCACGCCGTGGATGCCGGGCAGCGTCCTGGCGTGTGCCACGATGGCGTCCACCATCGCGCGGCCGGCGCCGCTGCGCTGTACCGCCGGGTCAACCACCAGCATGCGGAATTCGAGCTCGTCCGGCAGGGCGATGTCAGCGTAGGGCTCGCCCGCCAGTGCCAATGTTACCGAGCCGATAACGGTCCCGTCCCGTTCGGCCACCCAGATGGTGGCCTGCTCCGCCCGGGCCGCCACGTCCGCGATCTTGACCATGTAGGGGTGCCCGGCGTCGTCGAAGTAGCCGGCGGAAAGGTAGGAGTCGCGGGTGATGCGGGCGACGGCTCCGAAGTCGGCCTCGACGGCGGGACGGATGGTGATCTGCGGCTGCACCCGTCAATGCTAGTGGCACGTGCGTTCGGGACGCCGCGGAAACGCGTTTTCCGTGACCGAGCTATCACATGACGGGCCCGCAGCCGTCCGGCCCGGTGCCTCTGCCAGCGGCGTCCGGCCGCCCGCGTCCGGTTACAGCGGGAACTTGCCGGACAGTTCCAGGCCCGCCGCGCACGTCCAGGCGTCCAGGCGCTCGTCGTCGGTGGGCCCGCCGTCGAGGGGACTGGCCAGGCGGGGCCTGCGAACCCAGCACCCGGCTTCCTCGGCGATCAGCGCGCCGGCGGAGAAGTCATGCTCGTTGAGGCCCCGCTCGCCGTAGGCGTCGTGGGTGCCGTCGGCCACCATGCACAGGTCCAGTGCCGCCGAACCGAGCCGCCGGACGTCGGCGAACCCGTCCATCAGCCCGGCCAGGGCCGAGGCCTGCTCGGACCGGACGGCCGGATCGTAGCTGAATCCGGTTGCGAGGATCTGGCCCTTCCGGCCGGAGACGGGTCCTTCCAGGCGCGTCACCGTGCCGTCTTCCTCCAGCCACGCGCCGTGGCCACGGGCGGCGTAGTACACGCGGCGCAGGGCGGGGGCGTTGACGACGCCGGCGAGCCAGACGCCGTCAGCATCCGCCACGGCCACCGACGTGGCGTAGTAGACGATATTGCGGATGAAGTTGGTGGTGCCGTCCAGGGGGTCGATGGACCAGCGGTAGCCGGTGGGGTCGGCCGGGCGGGTGGTCCCGTGTTCTTCCCCGGTGATGCTGTCCCCCGGGCGCGCCGCGGTGATGACCTCGCGCACGGCGTCTTCCGCAGCAAGGTCGAACGCGGTGACCCAGTCCCCCGCCGCGCCCTTGTTGCTGGCGCCCAGGCCGTCGACTGTCCGGCGCGCCAGCACGGCGGCGCCCGCGGCGGCGGCCTGCCGGGCCACTTCCAGGAGTTCCGTGGGGGTGCTCATGCGGTTTCCTCCACAGCAGAAGGCACGGACGCTTCCTCGTTGCCGTCCGCGCCGGCGTCTTCTCCTGCCTCGTCCCCCAGCGCTGCCGGTCCGCCGTCGAGCAACTGCCGGAAGCCGTCCTCGTCCAGCACGGGGATGCCCAGCTGCTCCGCTTTATCCAGCTTGCTGCCAGCGCTTTCGCCCGCGACCACGTAGCTGGTGTTCTTCGAGACCGACCCGGCGGCTTTGCCGCCCCGGAGCAGGATGGCTTCCTTGGCCTCGTCCCGGCTGAAGTTGGGCAGGGAGCCGGTGACCACCACGGTGAGGCCTTCGAGGGTGCGGGGCATGGATTCGTCGCGTTCGTCCTCCATGCGCACTCCGGCGGCGGCCCAGCGGTCGATGATCTCCACGTGCCAGTCCTCGGCGAACCATTCCTTGAGCGCGGCGGCGATGGTGGGGCCCACACCGTCCACGTGGGCGAGTTCCTCCTCGGACGCAGCCCTGATCCGGTCCATTGTGCCAAAGGCCTGGGCCAGGGCACGGGAGGCCCGGGGCCCGACGTGCCGGATGGACAGGGCCACCAGCACGCGCCAGAGCGGCTGGGTCTTGGCCTTTTCCAGTTCCTTGAAGAGTTTCTGGGTATTGGCGGTGGGCTTGGACGGCGACTTTGCGGTTCCCTTGCTGTAGAAGTACGGCACCAGCTCGTACTCGCCGGTGGGGACGCCCTTGGATTTCTTCTCCCGCCGGATCTTCACGTCCGCCAGGTCCTCCGGGGTGAGGTCGAACAACCGTGCTTCGGACGTCAGCGGCGGCACCTCGGGCTCTGCCGGCTGGGTCAGGGCGATGGCCGCCTCCCAGCCCAAGGCCTCGATGTCAAAGGCGCCGCGGCCTGCCACATGGAATACCCGCTCGCGGAGCTGTGAGGGGCAGGACCTGGAATTGGGGCAGCGGACATCCACGTCCCCCTCCTTGGCCGGCGCCAGCGGCGTGCCGCAGGAAGGGCATTTGGTGGGCATCACAAAGTCGCGGACCGGCGGGTCCTGCTGGTCGCGCAGGGCCAGCACGGGCCCCACGATTTCGGGGATGACGTCCCCTGCCTTCCGCAGGATGACGATGTCGCCGATCTTCACGCCCTTGGCCTTGACCACGTCCTGGTTGTGCAGGGTGGCCATCTCCACGGTGGAGCCGGCCACCTTGACCGGTTCCATCACGCCAAAGGGGGTTACCCGCCCGGTGCGGCCCACGTTCACCTGGATGTCCAGCAGCTTGGTGTGGACCTCCTCCGGCGGGTATTTGTAGGCCACGGCCCAGCGCGGGACGCGGGTGGTGTAGCCCAGGGCGCGCTGGGTGGCGAAGTCGTCCACCTTGATCACGATGCCGTCGATTTCGTGGAGGAGCTTGTGGCGCTGGTCGCCGTAGCGTTTGATGAAGCCCAGGACGTCATCGCGGCCCTGCAGCACCTCGAAGTACGGGCTGACGGGCAGGCCCCACTCCTTGAGGAGTCCGTACGTTTCGGACTGGCTGCGCGGGTCCAGCCCTTCGCGGGCGCCGATGCCGTGCACGAACATCTGCAGCGGCCGCTTGGCTGTCTCGGCGGGGTCCTTCTGCCGCAGCGAGCCGGCGGCGGCGTTCCGCGGGTTGGCAAGGGGTGCTTTGCCGGCCTCGATCAGGGCCTCGTTGAATTCCGCGAAAGCCTTGGAAGGGATGAAGACTTCACCGCGGACTTCCATCTCCGCGGGAAAACGGCTGCCGCGCAGTTCCCGCGGGATGTCCTTGATGGTGAGCAGGTTGTGGGTGATGTCCTCGCCGGTGGTGCCGTCCCCGCGGGTGGCGGCGCGCACCAGCTTGCCGTCGCGGTAGAGCAGGTTGACGGCCAGTCCGTCGATCTTGAGTTCGGTCAGCCACGCCGCCTTCGCGCTCCCGTTTCCCAGCTTGTCGATGCTTGCCTCTGCCCTGTTGAGCCACGCTTCGAGCTCGTCGAGGGAGAAGACGTCCTCCAGGCTGTACATCCGCTGCAGGTGTTCCACCGGGGCGAACGCGGCGGAGACTTCGCCGCCCACTTCCTGGGTGGGGGAATCGTTGGCCACCAGTTCCGGATGCAGGGCCTCGATCTCCTCCAGCCGGCGGAAGAGGGTGTCGAACTCCGCATCGGATACCAGGGGCGCATCCTCCTGGTAGTAGGCGAAGCGGTACTTCCGTACGAGGTCCGCAAGGTTTTCATATTCCTCGCGGACAGACTCTGCAGGGACGGCTTCCGGCTCGTGCGGCGTCTCGATGCGGGTGCTGGTCTGTGCGGGGCCTTGTCCTGTACTCACAGACCTATCTTGCCTTACGGCTCCGACAATCAGTCGGGAGGGTCCTGCCAGTGTGACCGCAACCGTCAGTGCGACCGGAGCCGGTTCCTGCCCCACCAGGCGAATGCACCGGCGGAAAGCGTGAGCAGAACGACGCCGGCCGGGATGGCCAGGCTGGGGACGTCGCCGCCCGGACTGCTGAAGTTTTCCAGGGCGCCGGCCTGGCTCGGGGTCCTGGTCACCGGTTTGTTCCAGTTGGATTCCGACGACGGCGCGGCGGACGTGGGCGGCTGTTCCGTTGCGGACGTGGCGGGGTCCGTCGGGGTGGCATCTTCCGCCGGCCCGGTGGATGCTGCGGGGTCGGGCTGCACCGGGGCTGGTTGCGTTGTGCGCGGCTTGCTGGCCGGTGCCGATGTGCCGGGGTCCGCGGGCTCGTCGGTTGGGGACGGCTGGACCGGCGGGGCCTGGCCGGGCGGGTCGGTGAACTTTGGTTTGTCCGGCCGCGCATCCGCCGTCCTGTCCGGCGCCGCGTCAGCGGTGGGGGTTGGGGCGACCGAGGTGGCGGCGGGGGTCGGGTCAGGCGAGTCGGCCACGGCCGGCACGCCCAGGGGCAGGCCGAGCGAGAGCGCGAGGACGGCGGCGGAAAGGGCAGCGGGGACAGCCCTGATTAGTGGGGAGGAGGGGGGCATTGTTACCTTTCGACGCCCACGAATCCCCCCGTCCGCGGCCTTCTGGGATCCGCACGAGTCTTCTATACCTTGCGGGCGGCCGCAAATCGCGTGACGTGGCGGCCGCCCGTCCGATGCCTTTAGCCCCTGTTTTCGGGCGGCAGCGCCACCTGGATCTTCCGGGCTTTGCCGCGCCCCACCACGTAGCCCCGGCCGGGGATGAAGTCGGGGCTGACCCGGCCCAGGGAGGTGTTGAGCAGGCTGTCCCCTTCGATGTCCCCGGGGTTGAGGAGCAGGCCGCGGCGGCCGGATTTGAACGGCTGGGCAAGCTGCCAGGCGGAGGACCAGGTGGAGGATTCCGATTCGCCGATGACCCACTGGTCCGCCTTGAGGGAGGCCGTGACCAGCTGCGCCACGCCGGACTCGGCGATGGTGTCGGTGAACTCGGTGAGCCCTTCGATGAAGAAGGCCAGCGATCCCGGGTTTCCGGTGGAGTGTTCCACCAGGTCCTCGACCACCTCGGCGAGGTCGTCCGCGCCCACCACGGAGCGGCTCCAGATGGGCAGGGAGGCGACGGCGGAGCGCCGGGAGCCGAGGTAGATCAGCTCGGTTCCGGGGTTGGAGCGGCGCAGCGCGTACGCGAGGGTTACCAGGGCCACGGTACGTCCTGCACCCGGGGGGCCGGCGAGCAGCAGCGGGCCCCGCGCCATGATTTCGGCCGGTTGCAGGGATTCATCGTCCACGCCGATGACGGGCAGGTCCGCGGTGCCGGCGGGCAGGACATCGAGGTCCACCTGGTCCGGGAGCCGTTCGATGCCGGGCGCAGTGTCCAGGCCCTGGCGCAGCATCGCTTCGCTGAGCTTGTGCACTTCGCGGGCCTGCAGGGCAAGGTTCGAGTTGCCGCCCAGGACGGCCAGCTGGACCTCAAGCCCGTCGAGCAGGCCGCGGCCCGGAGGCGACGTGGCGGAGAGGACATCCCGCGGCACGTCCAGGGAAATGTAATCGTCCTCGGAGGAAAGGCGCAGGACCAGGCGGCGCTGGATCGAGGCCAGCAGCGAGGCGGGGACGGCGTTGGGCCGGTCGCCGGTCACCACCAGGTGGATTCCGAGGGTCCGGCCGTCGGTGGCGAGCTGCAGGAAGATGTCCCAGAGGCCGGACAGCTTGCTGTGCTCGTACGCATCCCGGAACGCCGACATGCCGTCCACCAACACGAAGATCCGCTTTTCGTCCGGCCGGTTGGCCAGCCTGCGGTACTCCACGATGGTGGAGGCGCGGACCTCGGCGAAACGGGCCGCGCGCTGTTCGGCCACGTCGCGCAGGAGGCGCAGCAGCCGCCCCACCCGCTCGACGTCGTCGCCGTCGATGATCTCGCCCACGTGGGGCAGCTCATCCAGCATCCGCAAACCGGCCGAGCCGCAGTCGATGCCGTACACGTGGACCGGGCCGCCGCGGGGGGTGACGGCGGCGGCAATCGCGATGCCCCGCAGGGCCGCGGACTTGCCGGAACCGCCGGTGCCGTAGATGGCCATGTTGCCGTCCCGGTCCGGCTCGTAGAACACGGTGGGCTGGTCCTGGTGCACCGGATCGTCGGCAACACCGAGCAGCAGCTGTTCGTCGGTGCGGGGGTTGGGCAGCTTGGAGAAGTCGTAGGTCTTGGCCAGCTCGTCCAGCCACGGCTTCCGCGGCGGGGAGATGGCCAGGGTGTCGGCGGCGCGGACGATGTTGGCGGTCATCCTGGCAATGTCGTTGGGGCCGGCGGGTTCGGCGGCCACGGGCTTTTCCGGCGCGGGGGCCTCCCAGCTGGGTCCGGAGCCGAACGCCATTTCCACGATGTCGATCTGGGGCCGCTGCGGCTTGTCGGTGGTCCAGCCGCCGGCATAGCCGGTCTGGAAACCCTGGATCCGGCCCGGCCCGGTCTTGGCGGCCCCGCGGCCCGGGATGGCGGGGTCGAAGTAGGCGGCGTCCGGGACGCCGAGGATGTCCGTGGCGTCGTCCTCGTCGGCCATCCGGAGGGCCACCCGCAGGTTGGTGTTGGCCCGGAGGCTGTCCTTGATGACGCCGGCGGGCCGCTGGGTGGCCAGGATCAGGTGCAGGCCCAGGGAGCGGCCGCGGGCCGCGACGTCCACCACGCCGTCGACGAATTCCGGCACCTCGTTGGCCAGTGCCGCGAATTCGTCGACGATGATGATCAGGTACGGCGGAGCCTCCGGGTCTGCCTCGCGCTGCAGCGCGAGCAGGTCCTTGGCCTTCTTCCGGTTCAGCAGCTGCTCGCGGTAGTGCAGTTCGGCGCGCAGCGACGTCAGGGCCCGCCGCACCAGGTGCGGGGAAAGGTCGGTTACGAGGCCCACCGTATGCGGCAGGTTGATGCAGTCCGCGAACGCGGCGCCGCCCTTGTAGTCGACGAACAGGAAACTCACCCGGTCCGGACTGTAGGCGGCGGCCATGCCCATCACCCAGGACTGGAGGAACTCGGACTTGCCGGCGCCGGTGGTGCCGCCCACCAGGGCGTGCGGTCCTTCGTTCTTGAGGTCCAGGTACAGCGGCTCGATGCCCTTGGAGCCCACCAGGGCGCGGAGCGTGCCGTTGTCCTTGCGGTTTGGCACGGCGCTGGCGTGCACGGAGTTGTTTTCGGTCCACCGTTCGGCAACCGCCTGCGGGTTGTCCAGGAAGTCCTTGCCGATCAGGGTGGCGTAGGACACCGCGCGCGGCAGGTCGGAGTCGTCGTTGACGGGCTTGCCCACGTCAACCACCGGTGCCAGCATCCGGGCGAGCTGCCCGGCGAGGTCGGCGTCAACGCTTTCGCAGCTGACGGGGTAGGTGTGGCGGCCCAGCCGGACCTGGCCGGTGGTGGTGCCGTGGTCGCCGTCCACCACCATGAAGTCGCGGCAGGCGGCGGGAAGGGCCTGGATGTCGGTGGCAACCCACAGGACGTGGACGCCGGAATCCGGTCCGCGTTCGGCGAGCCGGGTGAGGCGGCCACGGTCGGCGGGGGCGTCGTCCTCGACGATGACCAGCACGGCCGGCAGGACCGGCTCCTCCACCTCGTGCTTTGCCGGGTCGAGGCCTGGCCTCAGCTCCGGGCCGGAGCGCTTCGCTGCGGCCTCCCGGGCTTCGACGAGGTCCTCGAGGCGCGCCAGCAGGGAGGAGCCGCCGGCGGATCCGGCCGCGAGGTGGTCGCCGCCGAGGGGGCTGTGGCCGGAGCCGACGTGCGGCAGCCACTGCAGCCAGTTCCAGCGTTCGCGGGACTGGGCGGAGGTGATGGCCGTCAGGACCACCTCGGCCGGGGAATGCAGACCCACGAGTTGCAGCACCACGCCGCGGGCCACGTCATCCACCAGGCCGCGGGCCCCGGCGATGCCGAAGGCGCCGGAGGTGCGCAGCTGGGATACCACCGGGACGCCTTCGATCTCGCTGAACTGCTTAAGGCAGTCCTGGATTTCACGGCTGTACCGGACTTCGGTGTCGTTGCTGGACGGTTCCTCCAGCGGGATCCTGGACGGCGCGGTTCCGAGCCCGAACCGCAGCCCCATGAAGGAGCCGTGCTCGGGCCGGTGCGTCCACAGCAGCGGGCCGAGCTTATAGATGGCGTCCACGGTGTCGCTGACGGAGGGCGCCTCCTGGAGCCGCACCGCCCGTTCCACCTGCTGCAGCTCGGTCATGTCCTGGCGGAAGGCGGCCATGGAGGCGCGGAACTGCTTGAGCTGCTCCTTCTGCTGGCTGCGGGACCGCATCTTCTGGTCCACGTAGTGGCCCACGATGAACAGCGGCATCATCATCATGAACACCACCGAGAGCGCGTTCTGCGTGACGGCAAAGATGATGGCCCCCATCATCAGCGGCGCGATCAGCATGATGTAGGGGAAGGGGTGGTCTTCGGGGCGCTTGGGTCCGGCGGGCAGGACCCGCTTGGCCGGTTCGAACCGGGGAACCACGCGCGGGGACCGGTTGAAATTGACCAGGGGAGACGTCGGTGCTGCCGCCTGGTTGTGCCCCAGTGGAACCACTGTCACGGTGGTGTCGCCCAGGGTCACCGTGTCGGAGGAGTTCAGCGTGGCCCGGGTGACGGGAAGCCCGTCCATCAGCAGCCCGTTGGCCGAGTTGGTGTCCACGATCTCAATGCCCTCGGCCACCGTAATGCGGGCATGCCGCTTGGAGGTCAGGGGGTCCGTCAGGCGGATGTCAACGTCCCTGTCCCGGCCGATGTAGCTGGTTCCGGTGGGCAGCGAAAATTCGCGGCCGACGTCGGGCCCGGACAGCACCCGCAGCGTGGCGGCGGCCGGCCCGCGCCCGGCGCCGGGCTCATGGAACTGCTCGCTGACCTGTGCCAGCGACACCACGGAGCCGGGACGCAGGCCCGATTCGAGGAGGTTGTCACCGCGTGCCAGGACATTCCCGCTGATGCCGGCTCCCACGAAGGCTTCGTCGATGCGCAGTGAAAGGTTGTCCGGGGCGGGCGTGCCCTTGCGGTCGGGGTCCGCGGCCCACAGGACGGTGGCGATATCGGCCACGGTTGCCAGTCCGTCCACCGTGACGGCCAGGTCCTTGGCGTCGGCGGGTTCCCGGCGGAGTGTCAGCCGGATCCTCATCCCTCGTCCACGCCCCTCATCTTCTCCAGCAGGTACAGGTCATCGGCGGTCACCAGGTGGGTGGTGACCGCATGCTCAACCAGCCGGGCACGCCGGTTGGTGGCCAGCTTGCCGCCTCCCCCGCGCAATCCCACGACGCCAACCCGGTCCAGCTTGTCGCAGACGTTGTCCAGCTTCCGGTTGAAGCGGGTCAGCGCCCAGCCCAGGGTCCTGGCGGCCGCGGCGGAGGACGGGATGGTGCTGAAGCCGGTGCCTTCGCGCCGCAGGACGGGTTCGGCGAGCGCCACGATCAGCGCTTTCTGCGCGTCCGTGAAGACCACCGGCCCGATGGTGGTGTCGCCGCTGCTGGCGCCCTCCCGTGCCTCCTGGCGGAAGGACGGGGTCTTCAAGTGCACGGCGAACTCATAGGTGGTAGGGCCGGCGGTGAAGATGATGTTCGTGTGGCTGAACACCAGGGGAATGCGGGCCCCGGGCGACAGCCAGGCCTGCATGCCGCCGGAGGCGTCAGCCACGGTGGCAGAGAGCATGCTGCCGACGTTGCTGAGCCACCAGATGCCGTCGTACCGGGCCACCTGCAGGAACTGCCGGTGCAGGTAGGGGTTGTCGTCGACTTCGAGGTCGCCCTCGCGGCCGATGTTGAAAACGTCCTCGTCCGATGGCTCGTACCATTCGCCACAGAAATCTATTGCTAGATCCCCCATGATCTGTGCCTCCTCAGGGCAGAACTGTTCCGGAAACCGGAGTACTGGTGGTGCTGTGCCGGCGGCCGGCTCATGGGCCGGTGCAGGCGATGGATGGGGCCTCCATGGGTGAGAACGCGCCGTCCGAGCGGACGATCATCACCTGCACGCAGGTCTGCCCGGAGGGGTTGGGTTTCACCCGCACCGGCGGCTGCGCGATGGACTGGTACTCTCCCCCGCCGCCGATGGTGTACACCCGCCATTTGTAGCTGTCGCCGTCCTTGGGCTGGGGGTTCTTCCAAGTGAAGGATGCGTTGCCGTCGCTGCCGATGGCGCCTGCCAGGCCCTCCACATCGGGCACGGTGCCGTTGTCCAGGGCGTCGGCCGGCGGCTTGCTGGCCTGCTGGGTGGCCACGGTCCTGGGCGTGCCGGGGGATGCGTTGGCCACCACCAGGCCCACGACGGCGGCGAGCGCCAGCAGCGTGCCGCCGGCGATGGCGAGCCAGAGGTTGCGCCTACCGTGGTCTGTGTCCGGGCGGCTTTCTGCGGCAGCTTCCTCCACCCGGGCGGGCCGGTGGATGGTGGTGTCGGCGGCATAGCCGTCGTCCGGTGCCTGGGTGGCTGCCGGGACGCTGCCGGCGCCGCCGCGCAGGACGGTCGAATGCGCCCATTCCTGCGGGCCGCCGTCGTGCGTTGCCTCGGCACCGACGGCGTGGGGTGCCGGCGGGGCACCACTCGACGGCTGGGCGCCATTCGAAGGCCGAACAGCGTACGACGGCGGGACCTCCCGGGCGGGCCCGTTGGGGCGGGTGCGCGCGGGGAAGGTGGGGGCGCTGCCGGTGCGTTCGGGGTCGATCGCGGCGATGCTGCGGACCCGGGTTTCCTCGGTGCCACCGTCCGGGTGGCTTTCCTCCTGCTGGGGTTCCTCCAGGACTTCGAACGGGGTGACGGAAAGGTTGAGTTCGGCCTGGATCCGCTGCAGGGCCAGCGCGAAGGCGTGCGCCGAGGAGTACCGGGACTGCGGTGATTTGGCCATGGCGGTGGCCAGCGCCAGTTCGAGGGACTCCGGCACGTCCGCGCGGCCCAGCCGGGGCAGCGCCATGTTGCTGATGCGGTTGATCAGTTCGCGCTGGGAGTTGTCGGCGCCGGGCATCACGAACGGCGACCGGCCGGCCAGCAGTGTGTAGAGGGTGGCGCCCAGGGCCCAGACGTCCACCATGACCCCGTCCACGCTGCCGTCGCGGAACTGTTCCGGCGGGGACCAGGGAATGGACATGCCGCTGTCATCCTCGCCGTCACCGGCCAGGGTGCCGGAGATGCCGAAGTCGGTGAGGGCGGGACGGTTGTAGTCCGTCACCAGGATGTTGGCGGGCTTGATGTCGCGGTGGGCGATGCCGGCACGGTGGGCGGTCTCGACGGCGGACGCCACCTGGATCCCGACGGCCAGGACCTCATCGACGCTGAAGCGCTGCCGGCGGTACCGCACGTCGAGGCTGGGCCGGGAACAGTACTCCATGGCCAGGTAGGAATGGCCGTCGTCGGTGACTTCGGCCTCGAAGATGGTCACGATGTACGGGTGCGAGGAGAGCTGGGCCATCAGGTTGGCCTCGGACTCGAACCGGCGGCGCGCGCCTTCGGTCTTCAGGTCCGACAGGAGCACCTTGACGGCCACTTTGCGGCGCGGCCTGTCCTGGTCGTACAGGTAGACGTCGGAGAACCCGCCGGAACCCAGCAGGCTGATGTAGGTGAACCCCGGGATGCGGGGCGGCGGCGCTACGGGCCGTTTGGAACTCAAGGAATCTCCTCAAAACGCAGTGAGATGTTCTCGCCCAGCTCGGCGATGTCGCCGTCGAGCAGGATGGCCATCTCGTTCTGGGCCAGGCGCCGGGGCGGCTGCCCTTCGCGGACCAGGACGGTGCCGTTGGTGGCCTTCAGGTCGCAGAGCATCACATGCCAGCCTTCGAGCCGCACCTCCACGTGGGACCTGGAGATGTCGCCGCCGGGGCTGGGCACCTGCACCAGCCGGGGCATCACGCCGCCCTGCACCCGGGACACGGACGGCTGCCTGCCGATGACCATCGACTGGTCAAGATCCAGCAGTTCGCCGGTGGACAGCCGCATCCGTCCCAGCCGGGGCCGGGGCACCTGGACGGCATCGGGCAGCAGGACGCCCCCGCAGGCGCAGGAGGCGGCGGTGGGCGGGTTGGGGTGCCCCTGTGCGCAGACCCGGGCCAGCACGAGGGGGCCGTTTGCGGCGCCGTCCGGTGCCGGCGCTGTGGGCGTCTGCTGCTGTCCCCGCATGCCCGGGAGGCTGCCCTTCATGACGGTCTGGCCGTCGTGGTCGGGATCGAAATCCAGCGCGTTGGAACCGGGGCCCGGTGCTGGCGGGGTTGCCGGTACTGGCGGGGTTGCCTGTGCCGCCGGGGATGGCTGCGGCGACGGGGCGGAAGAGGAAGCCGGCGCCGGGCCGGCGTTTCCCCCGGTACGCCACGGTACGGAGTCGATCAGCGCCCCAGCTCCGGGACGGGGAGACGGCTGGCCGGTTTCCGGGCCGGGACCGGAGGGAATTCCTGCTTCGACGACGGGTCCCGGGGCGGCCCCGTCGTGCGGCTGCTCCCCCGATGCCTCACCGTCCACCTGTTCCGCAGCGCCCTGTTCCGCGCCAGGCTGTCCGCCATCAGCCTGCTCCAGGGCAGGCAGCGGACCGCCGGCGGGCAGGGCAACGGGTTGCCCTGCCCCGCTGTCGGCGCCGGCGTCGGGGTCCTCGCGGACGGCGGCATCCTCGATGTTCCGCATCACCGTCCGGTCCCAGAGATGGTCGTACGACGTGGTCTGCTCATTGACAGGAGCGGACGTGCCACCGATGTACCCGCCGGGTTCCTGGTGTGCGCCTGCTGTCCCAGGGTCGGCCGTTGGCGTGCCGGCGGGATCGGCGCCGGGTTCCGCTTCGGTTTCCGAGGCGCCGGCGGTCACGCCTTCGCCCGGATCCGCTTCCGCAAAGTGTGGTTCGGCGAAGTCCGCGTCGTCGTCGAGCACGCCCACGACAGTCTCGGCAGACACTCCATGTTCGGGAAGGAGGGTGATCCCCGGCAGATCCTGTTCGGGTTCATCCACGGCAGCTCCCGGCGGGCCGGCGTCCTCCGCCGTTGCGGCTGCGGAGGACGCACCGCCGTCGGAATCCTCCCCCGCGTCCTGCACACTGAAAGCCCATCCGGCCGCCGGCGCGGGTGGAGCGGCGGGCGCTGGTGAAGCTGTGGGGGCGGATGCTGCGGCAGTGCCAGCCCCCACGGCGGCGGGCCCTGCATGGTCGGCCAGGGCCAGGGCCTGCAGCAGCACCACGCCTTCGCCCAGCGGCAGCTCGGGTTGGCCCGGCGCCCCGGCCCCGGACATGGCCACACGGCAGGCAGCCGGGGCTGGAAAGCGGCGCTCGTTCCAGGTGGTCACGTCGCGCCCGTCCAGCTCAACCGGTCCGTCGGGCGAATCCACCGTCAGTTCAAGGTCGCCGCGCAGGAAGACGCGGAGTTGACCGTCGAATTCGAGGATGCCAAACGGGGGGATCTGCGCGAGCGAGCCGCCCGAGCTGCTGGTGACGGCGGCGAGGACCTCGTGGACCGCAGGGCGGCCGGCCAGCAGGTCCCAGACGGCGCCGGCCAGCTCCGCGGGCGCGCCCGGGCCCAGGAGCACGGCAGTGCGGGAACGGACCACGCCCAGCCAGGTGCCGGGAATGTAGCTAGCGCCGGTCATCGCCGGCCTCCCCGTTCCCGCCGGCGCCGGCCACGTCCTGCTCAGGCAGCGGCTGCGTCACGGCCGTGGCCTGCGGGCGCGGCAGTGTCACCTCGTCCTTGTCCGCGGATCCGAAGCGGGGCGCGGTGGTGCCCGAACCGTCGTCGTTCGCCACGTTGCGGGCGTCCACCACGATGGCGGTGACGTTGTCGCGGCCGCCGCTGCGCAGGGCGGCCTGGATGAGCGTATCCACTGCGTCCTGGGGCTGTGCCACCGTGCCAAGGATCAGGAGGATTTCGTCGTCGCTGAGTTCCCCGGTGAGCCCGTCGGAACAGACCAGGAGCCGGTCGCCTTCCTCCACGGGAAGAAGCCAGTAGTCTGCTTCCGTCTCATCCCCGGTCCCCAGCGCCCTGGTGACCACATGCCGGCGGGGGTGGACGGTGGCCTCCTGCGCGGTGATCTCACCGGCGTCCACGAGTTCCTGGACTTCGGAATGGTCCACGCTGATCTGCTCGAACCGTCCCTGGCTGAGCCGGTAGGTGCGGGAGTCGCCGATGTTCATGACCAGCCAGTAGGGCATGCCCATCTGCTCCACGACGACCGCCCCGGTGAGGGTGGTGCCGGCGCGGGCGCCGGTAGCTTCGCGGATCGAATTGTCAGCGCGGACCAGGTACTGCTGGAGGACGGCGGCGGTGATACTCCGCTCCCCCGTTGCCAGTTGGGGCATGGCAGCCAGCGCACGCACGCACAGGCCGCTCGCGATCTCGCCGGCCTCGTGGCCGCCCATGCCGTCAGCCACCGCGAAAACAGGATCGGACGCGATGTAGGAATCCTCGTTCAAGTCCCGGCGGAGTCCCCGGTCCGTCCCGTAGCCGCAGGTGAGGATCAGGCCAGGGCCCGGCTCGGTGGTGAGGGGAACACTGACGGGGTGCTGGTTCATGCCTGTCCTAGGTAAAAGGTTCGGTCTCCAAAGTGAACGCTGGATCCCGGGGTAACAAACGTGGGGACGCCGGGCACCAGGGGGGTGCGCAGGCCATCGGGAGTGGTGACGGCGCTGCCGTTGGTGGATTGCCGGTCGGTCACCCAGACTCCTGCGCCGTCGGTGAGCAGGTGCAGGTGGGTCTTTGAGATTGAGCGTCCGGGATCGTCCACGGCCAGCAGCTGCGCGTGCTGTTCGCCGGCCTGCCCCACGGGGTTGCGGCCCACCAGGACGCTGCGGTCCAGCTGGAAGTCGCGGCCGTCGTCCAGGCGGATCCGCAGGACCGCGACGGCGGCGGGTCCGCCCGAGCCGGGGCGCACCTGGGTACGCTCGACGTCGTCGTCAACGTGCTGCTGCGGCGCCCGGTGGCCCTGGATGGGGTACTGCGCGGCAGGCGCCGGTGCAGCGGGAGTCTGTTCAGCCGGACCTGCAGGCGCGAAGGACGCCGGGCTGGTGTAGGGCATGGTCTGCGAAGGCATGGTGGTGGACGGAGCGGGGATGTGGCGGGAAACCGCCTGCGGCGCCGGCGACTGGGGCTGGGCCGCCTGGGGCCGGGCCGCCTGGGGTTGGGGCGACTGGGGTGCAGCCGCCACCGGGGACACCACCTGCTGGACAGGCGGCAGGTCCATGGGCGCGAAGCTGTAGGGTCCCTGGATGCCGCCGCTGGTGATGGGGTCGCGGCCGGCTTTGACGTCGAACACCAGCGTCTTGGCAGCGGCATCATGCCAGCCGCGCAGGCCGCCGTTCCTGTCCCACCGGTTGGAGACGACCACGACGACAGCCCAGGCGGCACCCACGAGGAGGAGCGGGCCAAGGATGAACAAGGCGGCGTCGAACCACTTGAAGAGCACGACCAGCACCGCGGCAAGCAAAGCCAGCAGGATGCCGGCGCCGGTGACCAGCCCACGAAGGAACACGCCGCCCGCCCCGGGCGCGTATCCGTCCCGGTCGGCGCTGCGGATCCCCATCAGCAGGTTGCCCGGCGTCTTGCCGGTGCGTGCTTCCAGTCCCAGCAGCACGAAAAGGTACACAAGGGTCAGGCCGAGCCCGATTCCCCCGAAGAGCACCAGGGAGGAGGTGTCGTACACGATGAAACCGCCGCTGCGCGTGCGGGTGATCCCGGCGAAGCCGATGGCGAACGTCACCACCAGGACGGCCACGGCGGGCAGCCAGTCAATGACGGCAGCTCCAAGGCGCTTGCCCGCCGTAGCCGGAACAAGCTGAAGGTTCACTGCCATTCCCGTTCCTCCCCCTGGAGCGGCTTCCACCGTGGTGGATCCGCCGGGCCTGCCCGGCCCGGTGCCTGCAGGCGCGGTGCCCGTATATGCGATGCCCGCCGGCTGAACCGCCGGGGGCCTTTCCACTACCGGGATAGTACCGGGAATCCCCGGCGCGTGCGCGGCGCCCCCGCCCTGGGCGGCGTCAAGGCTGCCATTGGCGCCCGGGCCGGGAGTGCGCGGCCGGCGCGCCGCCCGGTTGGGCAGCGGCGCGCCGCAGGCAGTGCAGAAGGTGGCACCCGCGCGGACCTGCTGGTGGCAGCGCGGGCAGCGTTCGGCGTCGGACGTCACTGCTGGCCGGGTCCTTGCTCCAACGGTCCCTGCTGGTCAGGTCCCTGCTGGTTCACTCCGGGCGTGCCTGGTTCCTGCGGGCCCGTCCCCGGGGGGACCGAACTGCCGGCGGCACGACGACGGCGGGCGGCAAGGAAGCCAGGCAGCGTCGGGATCGCCACACGGCCGCCGCGCAGCTTGAGGCCGTCGCCGGAGGCCATGGCCGTGCGGGCATCGGCCAGCAGCGACCGCGGCGAGAACCTCGCCTGCTGGCGGCGCCAGAAGCCCATGGTGGCGGTCATTTCCTTCAGGGACCCGTCCACGATGGTCCAGTACTCGCGGACCTCCTCTTCGCTGGGCTGGCCGGCACCGAAGATCGAGGCATCGGCCCGCCGGGCCAGCAGGGTGGTGGTGCCCTGGCTGGCCGGGAAAGCCTCGGCGAGGACCGCCGCGCTTTCGCGCCGCGTCGAACGGGTGTCGACGGCGGCACCCAGGTCCGTTGCCAGGCTCACCACCTCGCTCCATCCCCCGCCCACGCGCTGGGCCGGGTTGCCGTCGCTGAAACGCGATTTCCGGCGTCGTGTCTTCAACAGGGCGATCAGCAGCAGCGGCAGGGCCAGGATCGCAAGCGGAATCGCGACGACGCCCAGCGCACCCAGGAGGGCGCCCCAGAACAGCCAGGGGTTGTTCTTCTTCTGGTCCGCGTCCAGCGCGTCCGGCGAGGAGTCCGGCGGCAGGTCGGCCGGCTCCTGCGGCGGGGGCGGCGGCTGCAGCACCTGCGGTTTGGGCTTGGATTTGTTCTCGGGATCCGGCGGGATGGGGATGTTGTCCTTCGGCGGCGTCGGATCGAAACTGACCCAGCCCACCCGCTCGAAGGCGACCTCCACCCACGCGTGGACATCCTTTCCGGTGATCTTCACTTCGCCGGCGCCGTTTTCGGGGCTGGTCGGTTCCGGGTAGAAACCCATCACCACACGGGACGGGATGCCCAGGTGCCGGAGCATCAGGGACATGGCGACGGCGTACTGCTCGTCGTCGCCGAGCATCTGCTTGGCGGTCAGCAGGTTCCTGATCCGGGCGGCTCCGTGGCCGGAGACGCTGGGCAGCTGCCCCTCGCTCACCAGCCCGTTGCTGAAAGCGCCGGTCTTCTGGAAGTGCGCCTCGATCTGGCGGACCCGGTCGATCGCCGTCGGCGCATCAGCGGACAGGTCATTGGCCTGCGAGCCGACCACCGGCGGCACTTCCTGGGGATCCGGCAGGGAAACCTTCGCGAAGTCGTACTGCGTCAGCTGGCCGTGTTCGAGTTTGACGGGATCGGACACCTGGACGCTGTAGGCATCGCCGCGGGCGAGCCCGTTGGTGGTCACGGCGGTGTCAGTGCCCGGGTTGAAGTAGAGGCCGGCGGCCGCGGCGGAGCCGCCCTGGTCGAAGCTGATGCCGGTGGTCTTGCGGCCGCCCGGCACGAAGTAGCCCTGGTAGTCCTCGATGCTGATGCTGATGGAGTAGTCGTTGGTCGGGACCACGCCGGAGGCATCCGCGAGGGTGTTGATGGACTTGGCGTCCCCCACCTTGCTGAAGTTGCCGGAACCGTTGGGGTCCATGTTGTAGTTGGTGCCGTTAAAGGCGTCCAGGGCGCCGAGCCGCACCCTGCCGTCCCTGGGCAGGCCCTTGACGACGAACAAGGTGTCGTCCTTCTTGTCCTTGACGTAGGTCCGGAAGCTGGCCAGCGGCGTGATGTAGTCCTTCGGGTCGAACGGCGGGACCACCACGTTGCGGAGGACTCTCCGTTCGTCGCCGGCGCTGACCAGCGGGGCCGCCACCGCGGTGACGCCGACGCTCACGGCGATCACTCCAGCGGCCATGCCCAACCGCCGGATCCGGGCGCGCCGGGCGGCGGCGGAATCGGTCTGCGGGGTGTTCACCGACACCCGCCGGGTGTTGTTCCGGCGCAGCACGTCGCGCCGGAACGTGGCCCAGGCGATGCCCAGGACGGTCAGGCCGACCCCCCGTTCAAGGGTCAGGAAGGCTGCGTTCGTGCTGAAGGCGATCCCGGTGACGAACAACACCAGGACCGGCAGCAGCGGCAGGTAGGGGCTCCTGGCACGCCATGTGAGGACCGCAGCGACCAGCGCGGTCACCAGGCAGCTCAGGAACGGAACGATGAGCACGCCGCCCGCGGTTCCCACCGGGACTCCCACGGTGAGCATGTCCTTCCAGGCGAACACGATGCCCAGGAGCAGGGTCCGCAGGGATTCCAGGCTGGGCACGAAGCCGGCGATGGCCGCGTCCGGGACAGCCAGCCAGGTGCCCAGGACCAGGTAGGCGCCAAGGGCCAGGGCCGTGGTGATCAGCAGTCCCAGGCGCAGGTGGGCGTTGGCAGCGCCGATCGCCAGGCCGAGGATGATGCCGCCGAAGCCGGAGAGCAGGTAGTACGGGTCCCCGCCGAAGCTCAGGCCGAAGCCGAGCAGGCCGAGCCCGAGGAGGATGACCAGGGCCCCGGCGTCGAGCAGGAAATGCCACAATGGCTGCCCGTCGGCGAACGCGGAGTCCCTGGTGGTTGCCTTGCGGCGTGTTCGGGTCCGCACGGGCTGCAGATGCGGGGAAGTGCCCGGTGCGGTGCTCATGCGGCCGCCTTTCTCAGCACGATGGCGAGGTCGCTCAAGTCACCGAGCGTGAGGACTGTCAGGTCGGCGATGTTGGCGCGGGTGGGTGCTGCACCGGCTTCCACCCGGACCGCCAGGCTGCGCACGCCGGGCAGGACGGAGGCTGCCGCGGAGCGGAGCTGGGTGGCAGTGACGTTGCTGCCCACCACGAAGAACACCACGGAGGCGTTGGGGACGGTGTCGGCCAGGGTCCGGGCAAGGTCGACGGCGGTGCGGCGCATGGGTGCCCCGACGATCCTGGTCATGTCGTCGAGCATGTTGCGCCCGGTTTCGCAGTGCAGCGGCCCCTTTTGGGTCAGGACGTCCAGTTCACGCTGTTCCCGGATGGCCTGCCGGCCGATGGAGGCGGCCACCGAGATAGCCATCTCGAACTCGGCCTCGGAGGCGTACTCCTCGGTGTTGATGGACAGCGAGATGGCCAGGTGGGCGCGGCGGGTTTCCTCGAACTGGCGCACCATCAGCTTGTTGGTGCGGGCCGTCGTCTTCCAGTGGATGTGCCTGCGGTCATCGCCCGGCACGTAGTCGCGCAGGGCGTGGAACGAGACGTCGGCGCTGGAAAGCTCCGTGGTGGGCATGCCTTCGAGGTCGCGGATGAAGCCTGCCGCCGATCCTGCCAGGGCAACGGTGCGGGGGTGCACGAAGAGGTCTTCCGGTTCCGTCCAGAGGACCTGGCGGCGCAGCAGGTGCAGGGGGTCGGCGCGGACGGAGCGGACCGGCCCCACGACGATGACGGCGCGCCGGGCGGTGGGGATGGTGAACAGGTCCTCGTGGACCTGGGCGGGCTTCATCCGCGGCAGGTGGAAGACGGCGGTGGTGCTGCCCACCGGCAGTTCCAGGGCTGCGGGCAGCAGCGGCCGGGCCGAGGTATTGGAGACGGCGATGCTGCCGACGGCGCTGTCCCCCACCGCCACGCGGGTCCGGGCGAGGTCCAGCACTACCCCATAGGACGAACGTCCGAGGATGAAGGCCACCGCGATGATGAACATGGCGAAGGCGGCGATGGCTGCGGCCTTGGCTTCCTGCCACCCGAAGGCCTGCCCGGTTGCCCACAGCAGGATGGCGGCGGCCAGGACCGACCAACCCAGGATGCTGACCACGGACACCACCGGCCAGGCGTACCTGAGCCAGGCGTGCCGGACGGCGCGCCATGCAGGCGTCAGGGCAAGGGCGGCGGTGTTGCTGGCCTCGGCCCACACCGCCGCAGGGTGCAGGCGGGTGGGGCGGCCGTTCCGGTGGAAGGGTTGCTGGAGTCGCTCCGCGAGCCGGGTCAGCGGGGCGCCGCTGGACGTGCCGTCGGACATAGGGTGTGCCTTCGTTGTTGCGCTGGAATGGAGGGTGCAGGTGCGGGCCGTGCGTCGCTCAGGCGTTGGTGCGCTGCGTCGGGGCGGCGACGTCGGCCAGGATCCTGGTCAGGACCGCTTCGGCGGTGGCGCCGGAGAATTCGGCCTCGGGGTCCATGACGAACCGGTGCGTCCATACCACCGGGGCCAGTTCCTTGATGTCGTCCGGCAGGACGAAGTTCCGTCCCTGCGACGCTGCCCAGACCTTGGCGGCGCGCACCATGGCCAGCGCGCCGCGGACGGAGACGCCGAGCCGGGTCTCCGGCGCGTTCCGGGTCTCCTCGCACAGCCGGGAAATGTACTCCAGCACGGCAGTGTCCACGTGCGCCGTTGCGGCGAGGTCGGCCATGTCGGCAACCGCCTGTGTGGTGATGACGGCGGACAGTTCCTTGGAGCGGTCCTTCAGGTTGGACCCGCCCAGCAGCCGGACGGTGGAGGCGTGGTCCGGGTACCCAATGGAGGTCTTGATCAGGAAGCGGTCCAGCTGGGCTTCGGGGAGGCGGTAGGTGCCGGCCTGCTCGATGGGGTTCTGGGTGGCCATGACCATGAACGGCCGGCCGGCGGAGTACGTGACACCGTCCACGGTGACGCGGGACTCTTCCATGACCTCCAGCAGCGCGGACTGGGTCTTGGGCGAAGCGCGGTTGATTTCGTCGGCGAGGACGATGTTGTTGAAGATCGGGCCCTTGTGGAACTCGAACTTCTGCGTCTTCTGGTCGTAGATGGTCACACCGGTCACGTCGGAGGGCAGCAGGTCAGGGGTGAACTGGATGCGGTTGTTGGACCCCTGCACGGTGGCGGCCAGTGCACGGGCCAGGGAAGTCTTTCCCGTGCCCGGGGCGTCCTCGAACAGGACGTGGCCCTCGGCCAGCATGGCCGTGAAGGTCAGCCGGATGACGTGCTCCTTGCCCAGCACCGCCTGCCCGACGTTGGCAACGAGCTTTTCGAACGTGTCGGCAAACCACTCGGCCTGCTCGATGGTCATGGTCATGGAGTTGCTTCCTTCTGCTGTAGTCAGGTTCTCAGCGGGGCCCGGCGGGCCCTGCGGCTGCGTTTGCTTTTTCGGTTAGCGGTTGGGCATGCCGGCCGGCGGGTTGCACCCGACGTTGGAGGTGTCGCAGCGGAGCCAGTTGCCTGCTGCCATCCCCTCGCTCAGGTGGTACCAGATGCCGCTGGGGTTGTTGGAGGTCTTGTACCAGACCTGGTAGCGGTCGGCCCGGGAGTAGGCGCCGGCGTCGAGCCAGATGCCTTCACCGGTGCACTGGGACGGGTTGCCGGCGACGTAGCTGTCCGTGCCCTTGCGGGGCTCGGTGCAGCTGCGGACGGGGCTGGCGGTGACGTTCCAGGACGTGGGCGGCGGCGGGGTCGGGTCGGCACCCGACGTGGACGTGGCGGGTCCACCAATGGCACCATCCACCACGGTCACGGCACGTACGCGCAGCCTGTGGCTCTGGTCCCAGCCACCGGCGTCACGGTCATAGCGATTGGCTTTGTTCACATTGATCCAACCACCGCCGTCGTAGCTGACTTCGTAGTGATCGAGCGGCCGGCCGTTGGTGTTGGGGTCGTTCCAGGTCCAGTGCACCTGGCCGTCGCCCTTAGCCGAGGTGGTGCCGTTCACGTTCGGTGCGTTGGCCGGCCCGTACGGGTTGCCGCTGCCGATCGCGCTGGCGTCGCCGGAGACGTTGTTCTTGGTGGAGGTGGCGATGATCGTCACGGTGATGTCCCGGCCGTTGGTCATGCCGCCAATGGTTCCGCCGCCGGCCGCGATAGGCCCGCTCCTGCCGTCGGCGTTGTAGGAGTAGACGATTTCGCTGGCGGTGGAGCCGTTGCGCTGGGCCTCCGTGAGGGGCGTGAACGTGACCTTGAGCTGCCCGCTGGTGCCGGTGGGCGCCACGCTTCCGCTGCTCACCATGCCGGGCTTGCCCACGGCACGGATCGCCGCCGACTGTGCACTGGTGGCGCTGGTGCCGGCCTTGTTCGTGGCCGAAACCGTGAACGTGTAGTTCGTCTCCGAGTTGTCCACAGTGACGTTCTGCGAGGTCCCGGCCACCTGCTGGCTGGCCACCACCGCGCCGCCTCGAAGAGTGGTCAGGGTGTAGGCGGAGATGGCGTCACCGTTGTTGTTGGGCGCGGCCCAGGTGACCTTCAGCTGGCTTTGCGAGCCCACGGAGGAAGCCTGCGACGCCGTGGGCGCCGTCGGCGTGGCAGGTACACCGGCCGGCACTTCGGCGGCCGAGTACGGACTCCACTCGGACGGTTCCTTGGCATCGTTCCGGGCCAGGACCCGCACCTTGTAGGACACGCCGTTTTGCAGGCCCTTCCACACGTAGCTGACCGAGGTCAGGCCCTGGATCTGGGCGTTCTGGCCGGCAGGCGCCGGAGAGATTTCCAGGTCATAGGACTTCACCGGCGAGCCCTTGCTGGCGGGGGCTGTCCAGTTGATGGCCAGTTCCTTGTCGCCGAACTTCAGGGACGGCGCCAGCGGGGTGTCGGGTTTGACGTCGGGCCGGACGTCGGCCGAGGCCGGGGACCGGTCCGACTCGCCGAACTCGTTGGTGGCAGTCACCTGGAAGTGGTACGTGGTGTTGTTGGTCAGGCCGTTGAGCGTGCAGGTGTTGGCCGGGCAGTCCTGCCGGAACCCGCCCTCGCCGTACACCGTGTACTTGGTGATGGGCGAGCCCCGGTCCGCCGGAGCGGACCAGTTCAGCAGCGCGGTCTGGTCCCCCACGCTTTGCGCCTGCGGCGTGGTGGGCGCGGCCGGCTTGTCCTTGACGGTCAGCCGGACCCGCGCCGTGGCATGCCGCGACGCGTCGCCGGTCTTGTCCTCCACGGTGTAGGCCACCACCATCGTTCCGGTGAACCCGGGAGCGGGTGTGACGGTGACCGAGTCACCGTCGACTCCGACGTTGCCGCTGCCCGTTTCGGTGTTGGCGGCGATGATCTTCAGCGGTGTTTCGGGGAACGGGTTCGCGTCGTTCGCCAGGACGTTGATGGTCACCGGTTTGCCCGCCGCGGCGTTGGCCTCGACGTCGTCGTTCGCCACCGGCTTGGGCCGGTTGGAGGCGGTCACGGCAAGCTGGTACGTGGCCGTCGCTTCGAGCCCGCGGGGATCCGTCGCCTTCACCTGGACGGCGGCCTTGGAGCCGGTGCCGGTGGAGTCCGCTGCCGAAACCTTCAGGGACTTGCCCTCTACGCTGGCGTTGAACCCGGCGGGAGCGCCGCCCACCAGTTCGTACTTCATCTTCCCGACGTCGTCCCGATCGGGGTCGGAGGTCAGTTTCGACAGGTCGGTGGTGGCACTGTCACCCTTGGGTACGTCGATGCTGGCGCCAAGGAGTTCGGGCGGGTTGTTCTTGTTCGGATCCGGAAGGACCTTGGTGCGGATGCTGAGCGTGGCCTTCAGGCCGGCCGGGTCGTCCGGGCCGGTTCCGTCGGTCACTTCGAAGGTCAGCGAGCCGGGGCCCACGTAGTCGGCGCCGGCGGTGTACTTCAGGCCCGTACCGTCGCGGGTGACCGGGTTGCTGCCGTCGGCACCGATGAGCTTGATCCTGTCGGCCTGGGTCAGCCGCGGCGACTTGCCTCCGCGGACCTTGACCCACTCGTTGAGGTCGACGTCCACGGACTGTCCGGAAACCACCTCAAGGACCTCGTCCTTTGCCAATGTGGGGACCTGCTGGCCAAGGCCGGGAACCCAGATGACGGCAGTGGACTTGAGCCCGTCCACGTCCTCCACGGTGTAGGGGATGAGCTGGGGCTGCTCGGTGAGGTCCACCAGCATGTTGCCGCTGCCGCCGGGCCTTGCCGTGGCGGCCTCGGTGCTGATTTTAAGGTTCTCCCCCACGCCGTCGGGGTCCTCGTCGTTCTTGAGGACGGGAACATCGACGGCGGTCTTGCCCATGGTCTGGGCGGAGGTCACCCTGTCATCCCGGGCAATCGGTGCCTTGAGCGGTACGTCGTTGTCCACCACCATGCGGATGGTTGCCTGGGCGGTGGCGTCCCGGTCGTCGGCGATGGTGTAGCGGACGTTGATGGTCCCGGCCCCGTTAGGCGCCAGCAGGATGATCCTGCCGCTGTTCCTGCTCACGGTGGCCTGCAGCGCGGGATCGGCTTCGATGCCGTCGGTGAGGATGCGGATCCGGTCGCCGTCGGGATCGGTGTCGTTCGCGGTGGCGTCGACCGCGATCTGGCGGCCGGGGCGGACCCGGACCTCGTCATCCACCGGGGTAGGCTTCTGGTTGCTTTCACCGCGGGGGGCGATGCCAACCGTCACCGTGCCGGTGTTCACGGCGCCCTGGCGGTCCACCACCTTGTAGCGGAAGGTGTCGGTACCGGCGCCGTCGCCCGCGGCGGTGAAGTCGATGAAGTTGCTGCCCACGGTTGCCGTTCCCATGGCGGGGGTGCTGTCGATGCCGGTGAGCTGGACGGAGTCGCCGTCGGGGTCGATGCCGTCAAGGGGCACCGGGATCCGGACGGTGCCGGCGGCCACCACCCGCGCGGTGAGGTTCCGGGGCTGGGGCCGGGAGTTTTCGGCTCCTTCCAGGGGAAGGATGTGGATGGTGACGGCGGCGGCGCTCTTCTGGCCCTGCGGGTCGACGGCGTTGTAGATGGCCCGCACCGTCTTGGGCTGGCTGCCGGCGATGAACCGGAGCGTGTTCTCCGAGACGAAGCTCTTGCCGTCGGCCGGGTCCACCGCCTGCGGCAGGACGGGATCGACCGTCAGTTCCTGGCCCTGCGGGTGGGTGTCGTTGTCCAGGACCGGGATGGTGACGACGTCGTTGACGCGCACGTTGACCTCGTCCGGCTTCGGCTGGGGTGCCTCCACGACGGCCGGCGCCGGGACCGGCACCACGGAAACACTTCCGGTTGCCGATTTCTTTCCGTTGGACATGGTGTATTCGAAAAGGATGGGGTCCTTGGTGCCCAGGATGTCGGTGATGCGCAGGACACTGTGGTTGATCACGCTGACGGAGACCGGGGCGCCCTCGGGGAGCTTGACGGACTGCAGCACCAGGACTCCGCCGGAGGGGTCGGAGTCGTTGGCCAGCGGGTCCAGCAGCACGCTGCCGCCGGCGGGCATCAGGGCGACGTCGTGGACTGCCACGGGATCGCCGGTGTCGTTGCCGGATTCGACGTCGACCCGGATGAGGCCCTGGCTGCTTTGCGGGCCGTTGCTTGCGATGTAGGTCAGGTACACCGGGCCGGGGGTGCTGCTGCGGAAGGTGAAGGTGCCGCCGTCGGTGACCGGGCCGAGGTCGGCCGGGCCGTTGGCTTCCACCTGCGCCAGCCGGAGCGCGCCGCCGTTGGGGTCGACGTCGTTCTTCAGCGGGGAGATGACCAGGTCCTGGCCCGCCACGGCGGTGACGTGGTCGGCGTTGACCACCGGTGCCAGCGCACCCGGCGGCTGGACGTTGACCACCACCTTGCCGGTGACGGTGGCGCGGCCGTCCCAGATGGTCACCTGGACGTTCTTCTTCCCGGCTGTCGCCCCGGAGTCCTGGAAGGTGAGCAGCCCGTCGCGGCGCACCTTCACCTGGTCCTGGTCGTTGTCGGCCTTGGCGTCCAGCAGCACGAGGTCGTCGCCGTCGGGGTCGATCCAGTCGGTCAGGATGTTCTGGCTGACCGTCTTGCCCTGCTCCACCAGCATGGTGGTGTCTTCGCCGCGCTTGAATTTGGGCGGCTTGTTTTCGTCCGGTCCGACCACGCTCAGCGTGACCTGCCCGGTGGCGGACAGCCCGCGGCCGTCGGAGGCGCTGTAGTTGAAGGTTTCCGTGCCTGGTTTGGCGTCCGCGGGGACGGTGATCTGGAAAGCGGTGCCGCCGTAGATGTTTTCCAGGGTGCCGGACTTGGGTCCGGAGTCCCCGACTGATGCCGTCAGGACGTCGCCGTCAGGGTCGGAGTCGTTGTCCAGGACGGACAGGATGGTGGTCCGGCCCGGGCGGACGCCGACGGCGTCGGGCTTGGTTTCCGGCGGCCGGTTGGGTTTGGTCCGGTCCGGCAGGACGTTGATGGTGTTGTTGTCCGCCGATTCCTGGTCCTGCTCGTCGGATTCGTTCTTGGGCGGGACGACGTCGTCCCAGTTGTTGACCAGCTGCATGTTCTGGTTCACCAGCCACACATTGCCCGAATTCACATCATTCAGGACCACCAGGTCCCGGTTCACACGGAAAACATACGACGGCGACGCACTCGCCTTCGGCACGTCCACCTTCTTATCATCACCATCATTGACGCAATCCCGGACATACTTGTTCGCACCCGACCACGCCGCATGCACACACCCGCCCAACTGCACCGGAGCAGCCGGGACACCCTCGCCGTCGAACGCCACGGTCTTCGCCGCACCCCCATCCAGGGGCTGCTTCAACAACGCCTTCCGCGTCGCCACCGCCACAACATCACTGCCCGGCCCCGCCTGCTGCAACCGCGCATCCCGCGCGTCCTCCAGGCGCAGCCGTTTGCCGCCAGGCAAAAACAGGTTCCCCGCCGCAGCATCCAACACCACCGGCCGGTCCCCCACCACCGTCATCTGCAGATCCCCGGCCCCCTTGAGGTCAGCCCAGGTATCCGACTCCGACGACGCCACCTCCCCATTGGCATCGACCGCCGTGACCGTCACCGTCCCCGTCTTCGGATCCGCCGAATAAATCCGGTCATCAGACCCCACAGCAGAAACAGTCCCCTCCGAACCCACCAAAACCGGCTCGGACGCCTCCTGATCAAAACCATTCACCGTCGACGGCGAAACAGCCCACACCTTCCCCGACGCAGCATCCGTCACCGAAATCGTCCGCGCCCCAAAACTCACATCAGCAGCCCCCGGCAACTGCTTATCCCCACCCAGGCGCATATTCGCCGGCGACACCTGGTTCAACGTCGAACCAGTCTCATCATCAACAAACACCTCCCCCGCATGCTGCAGCACATCAAAGGTCGTCGACGCCGGCGTCACCGCCCCATCCAACACCCGCGACGGATAATTCAACCGCCCCACAGCATTCTTCGACTTCGACACCACCCACACGCCGCCATCGTTCAACTCCACCTCAGTGGTCTTAAACCCCGGATACAACACAGCACCCGTCACCACCACACCCACAACAACACCAAACGCCGTCCCGGCGACGGCCTTCTTTTGTCGCTTCTTCAGCCCAAGCTTCCCCAGCAGAGTTGTCACAGCGTTACTTTTCCCTCAGATTGTGTAGCCAAATGGCGGCCTGTTCGCAGGACAGGCAGTAGGCTTTCTTTCCCCCGGGCAAGCCTACCGAAGTCCCGCAAGCCCCCGCGATGGGGAGCTCTATCCTGATCCGGCCCACCGGCCGCCTGCGGGCGCCTATGGCGTGGCTCCCGTCGGGAAGGTGCACAGCGGCACGCCGCTTTGCGCCGGCGGACCGATGGTGGTGTGCAGCGACTGGATCCAGCGGGTCTCGTTGGGCGAGCCGCGCATGATGTAGTACCACTGGCCGTCGCCGCTGTACGTGGTGCCGTGCGGCTTCCAGCACATCACGTCGAAGGTGTCGTACTTGGACATCCAGGGCCGGTTGTAGCCGCTCTGGCCGTCGCAGGTGAACGCCGCTGGATCGTAGGAGGTCGGCCCTGGCAGGTCGGTGCAGCTGCGGTCCATCCCGCTGTTCAGGCGTGTGGTCCAGCGCGTCTTGGCCGCCCCCGATTGTGCCGATGCGGAAGCAACGGGGCCGCCGGTTCCGCGTGAGTTGACGGTCTGGACGTCGATCGAGTGCCGTTCGTTGAAGCCGGCCGTGTTGATGGTCCGGCTGCCGGAAGCCGCCACGCGTTCCCAGCCGCCGCCGTCGATCCTGATCTGGGTGTAGGCGATGTCGTAGCTTCCGGCGGCCGGCGATGCCCAGCCCAGGGTGAGGCTCTTCTGGTTCTCCGCACCGTCGGTACCGGACGCCGAGGGCGTGCCGGGTGAACCGTACGGGTTCGCGGTGTCCGGGGCGCTGGCGTCCGAGCCCGGCGCGACCGATGAGTTGGCCACGACGGTAATCGCGGTGGCCGTGCCGTTGGCGAATCCGCCCACGGTCTGCCCGGGCCTGATCGGGCCGGACTGCCCCGTGCTGGCCCGGTAGGTGTAGCTGACTTCGGCGTAGGAGGAGCCGTTGCGTTCGGCGGCGGTGAGTTCACGGAAGTCGATGGTGACGGAGCGCCCTGCACCCCCGGTGTTGGCTTCGGTCGCGGTGACGCCGGAGACCTGTCCGAGTTTGCCGGTGGCCCGGCGGGGCGCGGACGGTGCGCTGACGGCGCCCTTGCCGGCCTTGTTCTCCGCCTGCACGGTGAAAATGTACGACGCTTCGGAGTTGTTGGCGGTGAAGTTGGCTGTCCGGACGGTCCCGGCCACCACCTGGGTCTGGTCGGCCCCGCCGCCGCCGCTCATGGTGACGTAGTAGTTCCTGATCGCGTCGCCGTTGGTGTTGGGTTCCTTCCAGTCCACCTTGAGCTGGTTGGACGTGCCCACGGCGGACGCCACGGTCGACGTCGGAGCCCCGGGAGCGGCGGGAACGCCGGCCGGGTTGTCCTCGGCGGAGTACTGGCCCCAGTCGGAGGGTCCGAGTTCGTTGACGGCCTGGGCACGGACCTTGTAGCGCACCCCGTTGGTCAGTCCGGTCCAGGTGTAGTTCAGGCCGGACACGCCGTTCCGGACCGCCACCCCGTTGGCTGGCGGCGGCGAGATTTCCAGGTTGTAGTTCTTGACCGCCGAGCCCTCGGTCCGGGCGGCGGCCCAGGCGATCTCCATGGTCTTGTCACCGGCCTTGACCGTGGGTGCGTCCGGCGGCGACGGCTTTTCGTCCGGCCGGATCTCGTTGGAGGCCGGCGAGGGGTCGGATTCGTGGACTTCGTTGGTGGCGGTGACGGTGAAGACGTACTTGACGTCGTTGGTCAGCCCGCTCAGCGTGCAGGTGGTGGTGGCGCAGTCCTGGCTGAAGCCGTTGGCGGAGCGCACGGTGTACTTGGTGATGGGGGCACCGTTGTCCGACGGCGGTGTCCACTTCAGTACTGCCGTCCGGCTCCGGACGTCCGTTGCCGTGGGCGCGGACGGTGCGTCCGGGCGGTCACGGACGGTGATCCGGATCCGGCCGTCGGTCTGCCGGGAGATGTCCTCGGTCTTGTCCATCACGGTGTAGCGCACCACCATCACGCCCTTGAAACCGCCGGCGGGAGTGACGGTGATGGAGTCGCCCGAAACTGCCGGCTGGCCTGCCGCGGAGCCGGTTTCCACGGTCGCGGCGGTGATCCGCAGGGCTGTCCCGGGGAACGGGTTGAAGTCGTTGGCCAGGACGTTGACGGTCTCGGACTTGCCGGCGTTGGCCTTGTCCACCACGTCCTCGTTGGCTACCGGCAGCGGCCGGTTGGAGGCGACTACGGTGGCGGTGACCGTGGCCCGGACGGGGTCGGAGCGCCCGTCGGTGACTTTGAGCGGGATGCTGCCCTTCCAGCCGGCGGCCTTGGCGGAGTCGGGCGCCACCTTCAGGGCCGCCTTGTCCACGCTCGCGGTGAAGCCGTCGGGCAGGGCGCCGTCGAGTTCGAATCGAAGCTTGTCCTGGTCCCCGGCGTCCACATCCTTGGCGAGGTTGCCCAGGTCCAGGGTGGCGGATTCGCCCTTGGGCACATCGAGGGTGGCGCCGCTGAAGGTGGGCTGGTGGTTGGCGTTGGGGTCGGGGATGACCTTGGTGATGATGCTGAGCGTGGACTTCAGGCCGGCGGGATCGTCCGGCCCGGTCCCGTCGGTGACCTCGAAGGTGACCGAGCCGGGCCCTACATAGTCCTTCAGCGCGGCGTAGCGAAGGGCGGTGCCGTTTCCGGCCACCACATTGTCCGCTTCGGCGCCCTGCACCCGGACCTTGTCCATCTGGGTGAGGCGGGGGGTGCGGCCGTCCCGGACCCTGACGTAGTCCGCCAGGTCGAGGGTGGTTTCCTTGCCGGACATCACTTCAACGACGTCGGTCCGGGCCAGGGTAGGGTGCTGTTCACCCTGCCCGGGGACCCAGATGACCGCCGTCGCGCTTTGGCCGTCGATGTCGGTGACGGTGTAGGGCACCAGCTGGTCCTTCGGTGCCAAGGTGACCCGGACGGTGCCGTCGCCGGTGGCCCGTGCGTTGGGGTTGCCGCCGGGCAGGCTGATCTTCAGCTCCGAGGCGACGCCGTCGGGGTCGGCGTCGTTCTTCAGCACCGGGACGTCCACGGCGGATTTGCCCAGCGTCTCCGCCGGGGTGACCACGTCGTCCTTGGCGACCGGGATCTTGAGCGCTGCGTCGGGGCTGACCTTGACGCGGATCACGGCTCCTGCCTGCGATTTCTTGTCGTCCTGGATCGTGTAGCTGACGCTTTCGCTGCCGGCCTCCGCCGGGGCGGTGAGCAGCACCTTGCCGCCGTCGGCTGCCTCCACCGCGAGGTCCGGGCGCGCCTCGAAGCCGTTGGATACCAGGCTGACCGGGTCGCCGTCGGGGTCTGAGTCGTTGGTGAGCGCGTCGACTGCGATCTTCCGGCCGGGGCGGACCTCCACGGCGTCGTCCACGGCGATGGGCTTTTGGTTGTTGGCTTCCTGCGGGGCGATACCGACGATCACGGTGCCGGTGTTTTCGGCGCCGATGCGGTCCTGGACCCGGTAGGTGAAGGTGTCCGTTCCGGCGGCGTTGCCGGCGGCCGTAAATTCGAGGTAACCGTCCTTGACCACTGCCGTGCCCATCGCGGGGGCCTTGTCCACCCCGGTCAGCTGGACGGAGTCACCGTCGGTGTCGATGCCGTCCAAAGGCACCGGGATGCGCACGGTCATGCCTGCCACCACACGGGCGGTCAGGTTCTTCGGCTCGGGGCGGGTGTTGAGTTGGTCGTCCCGGGCACGGATCCGGATGGCCACCTGCTGGGAGTCGGATTGCCCGGATTCGTTGGTGACTTTGTAGATGGCGTACACGGTCTTGGGTTCGTCGCCGGCGATGAAGCGGATTGCCTGGCCGGAGGTGAAGATGCGGCCGTCGGCGGGGTCCGGCTGCTGCGCCAGGACAGGTTCGAGGGTGAGCTTTCCGCCGTTGGGGTCGGTGTCGTTGGCCAGGACGGGAATGGTGACGACGTCCCCGGCACGCACGGTGGCTTCGTCGGGCTTCGCCTGCGGCGCCTGCAGTTTGGCCGGTGCGGGGACCACCAGGACGGCGATTTCGCCGGTGGCGGAGGACTTGCCGTTGGAGACGGTGTATGTGACGGTCAGCTGGCCCTGCGCGCGGATGTCGGTGATCCGGACCACCGAGTGGTCCAGGATGGCGGCGCTCAACGGCAGCCCGTCCGCGGCCGTCACGGACTGGACTACCAGGACCCCGCCGGAGGGGTCGGAGTCATTGCCAAGGACGTCCACCAGCACGCTGCCGCCGCTGGGCAGCAGGGCGGTGTCGCGGACGGCTACCGGGGCGCCGTCGCCGCCGCCCGGGACGACGTCGACACGCACCAGTTGCTGCGCGCTGGCCGGTCCGTTGGTGACGAGGTAGGTGACGTAGTGGGCGCCCACGGCGGTGGAGTTGAAGGTGAACGATTGCTGGTCGGCGCCCATGGTGGCGGTTGAGTTGCCGTCCGGGGTGACCTGGGCGAGCCGCAGGGCACCTCCCTGCGGGTCCGAATCGTTTTTCAGCGGCGTGATCACGGTGTCCGCCCCGGCGACGGCGACCAGATGGTCGGCGTTGGCGATGGGCGGCAGGGCGCCGGGCGGGCGCACTTCGACGGTGATCTTGCCTTCCGTGGTGGAGCGGCCGTCCGAAACGGTGACCGTGACGGTTTTACGCCCGGGTTCCGCGCCGGAGTCCTGGAAGCTGAGCAGCCCGTCGGGCCGGATCTTGACCTGGTCGCGGGGATCGCTGCCGGCGGCTCCGACGACGAAGAGGTCGTCGCCGTCGGGGTCGATCCAGTCGGTCAGGATGTTCTGGCTGACGCTCTTGCCGGCCTGCACCACCAGGATGGTGTTCCGGTTGGGTTTTTGCCGCGGAGCGGAGTTTTCGCCCGGCGGGACGATGTTCAGCGTGACGTCGGCGGAGGCCGAGAGTCCGCGGCCGTCGTCGACCGTGTATTTGAAGGTATCGGCGCCGGTCTTGTCCGCCCCGACGCTGACCTGGAAGCCGGTGCCGCCGTAGACCGGTGTGAGCGGGCCGGACTTGAGCGGGTCGGGTGTCCGGACGGTGAGGATGTCGCCGTCGGGGTCGGAGTCGTTGTCCAGGACGGGCAGGATGGTGGTCTTTCCGGCGCGCACCCCGAAGGTGTCGGGCTGGGCCACCGGCGGGCTGTTGGGCTTGGTGCGGTCCGGAAGGACTGTCTGCTGGACTTCGTCGGCGGAGTCCTTGTCGGCGTCGTCCGAGGTTTCCTTGGGCGGGATGACGTCGTCCCAGTTGTTGACCAGCTGCATGTTCTGGTTCACCAGCCACACATTGCCCGAATTCACATCATTCAGGACCACCAGGTCCCGGTTCACACGGAAAACATACGACGGCGACGCACTCGCCTTCGGCACGTCCACCTTCTTATCATCACCATCATTGACGCAATCCCGGACATACTTGTTCGCACCCGACCACGCCGCATGCACACACCCGCCCAACTGCACCGGAGCAGCCGGGACACCCTCGCCGTCGAACGCCACGGTCTTCGCCGCACCCCCATCCAGGGGCTGCTTCAACAACGCCTTCCGCGTCGCCACCGCCACAACATCACTGCCCGGCCCCGCCTGCTGCAACCGCGCATCCCGCGCGTCCTCCAGGCGCAGCCGTTTGCCGCCAGGCAAAAACAGGTTCCCCGCCGCAGCATCCAACACCACCGGCCGGTCCCCCACCACCGTCATCTGCAGATCCCCGGCCCCCTTGAGGTCAGCCCAGGTATCCGACTCCGACGACGCCACCTCCCCATTGGCATCGACCGCCGTGACCGTCACCGTCCCCGTCTTCGGATCCGCCGAATAAATCCGGTCATCAGACCCCACAGCAGAAACAGTCCCCTCCGAACCCACCAAAACCGGCTCGGACGCCTCCTGATCAAAACCATTCACCGTCGACGGCGAAACAGCCCACACCTTCCCCGACGCAGCATCCGTCACCGAAATCGTCCGCGCCCCAAAACTCACATCAGCAGCCCCCGGCAACTGCTTATCCCCACCCAGGCGCATATTCGCCGGCGACACCTGGTTCAACGTCGAACCAGTCTCATCATCAACAAACACCTCCCCCGCATGCTGCAGCACATCAAAGGTCGTCGACGCCGGCGTCACCGCCCCATCCAACACCCGCGACGGATAATTCAACCGCCCCACAGCATTCTTCGACTTCGACACCACCCACACGCCGCCATCGTTCAACTCCACCTCAGTGGTCTTAAACCCCGGATACAACACAGCACCCGTCACCACCACACCCACAACAACACCAAACGCCGTCCCGGCAAGCCGGCGGGATGCCAGCACGCGGCGCCATGCGGGCATGCCGGTGGCAGGGCTTTGGGCGCGCGTGTGTCCGCGACGAATCATTCCTTGAATCCCCCGAAAATATGTGGCCGGTGGCCGGGCGGCGGCTTCCACAGAAGCCGGGCACCACAACAATACCGCCAATCCACCAACAAGTGGATAAATTCATTGCGGCCGCGGCGGCCGCAGCATGCTGGCTTCCAGTCCGGAGTCCCTAGTCCAGGACAAGGCCCTTTCCGCGGCCCCGGGTGAGGCGGACGGGACGGATCTCACCGAAACCGCGGACGTTCTCCGGCGGTTGCGGAACCATGATGAACCGTTCGTCATGTTCCAGGGCGGACGCGGTCATGGAGTCCACCAGGACGGTTCCCGGGTCGGCGAGACTGGTCAGGCGGGCGGCGAGGTTCACGGTGGGACCGTAGATGTCACCGAGCCGGGACAGGATGCGGCCCCAGACCATCGCCACCCTGGCTTCAGGCAGGATTTCGTCTTCGGTGAAGGCCTCGGCGAGCGCGAGGGAGATTTCGGCGCCGGCCGCGGGAGTCTCTGCGATGTAGAGGACTTCGTCGCCGACGGTCTTGACGAGCCGGCCGCCACCTACGGAGATGATTTCCGCGCATTTGTTCTCGAAGCGCTGGACCAGCCGGGCGAGAGTTTTCTCGTTCATCCGGCGGGACAGGCTGGTGTAGGAGACCAGGTCCGCGAAACCGACGGCACGGGCCAGGGGCAGCGGCGCATCGTCCTCGTCGCCTTCCCGGCCCTCTTCGCTGGCCTGCAGGCCGGCCTCGGCCCGCACCGCGAGCCGCTGGACTCCGGCGTTGAGCTGGCGGCGCCAGGAGTAGACCAGCACTTCCTCGAGCGCGTCCACCAGGGCGGGCAGTTCGTTGACCAGGCGCTTGCGGGCGATGGCGTCCGTGACGCCCTGCTCGTGGACCATGTCTTCCACCAGCGCTTCGATCTGCCAGACCACCATGCGGTCGGTCATCTGGCCGATGGCGCGTGTGACGGAAATTGCCGCTTCCTCGGTCAGCTTGCCGGCGCGGACCAGGTCCACCACGGTGGACAGGGCTGCCTGGTCCCGTTCCGTGAACGCCACGTCCTCGTCCCCGAAGTTCGGAAAGCCCAGGGCGCGCCAAAGTTTTCGGGCGGAGAGCAGGGAGAGGCCGGCACCGGCGGCGACTTCACGACGGCGGAGCTTGCGTTCGCCGCCAAGGAGCCGGGCTTCGAGTGCTTTCATGGCCAGCCGCTCCGCTGACATGGCACCGGTGGCAGGATGGCGGTCGACGGCGGGCGGCGGTTCGGCCGGTTCCGGCGACGTCGCGGAGTATTCAAAGGAGGACGTCTCCACGGAGCCGGCGTCGGGGGCGATGCTGTTCATGCGTTCCTGCTGGTCCTCACCGTTCATCCCGTCCACCTTCTCTCATCTTTTCCGCCACGGCCCCGGCCGGGTAATACCCCGCCGCCCCCGGCCCGTCGTCGTGCCCGCCCGGCAATTCCCCGATGGCGTCGAGGATAAAGTCGCGGAACCTGGCGACCTCGGGCACATCGTGGAACACCACCACGCCCCGGTACCCGGTCTCCAAGGATATATTCCCGGAGTGCACCAGGCGTTGCAGCAGGGTCTCGTGGACTGTCAGGTTGCGCACAGAGGCCAGGTCCACCTGCTGGTCACGGCGGTTCAGGAGCCCAAAGCGGGCAACCATCCGCTGGCTGGTCAGGGTGTACCGGGTCCCCTGCCAGCGAAGCAGCCTGGGCAGGCAGTAGCCCAACCACACCGCGGCCGCCGCCAGGACGCAGGCGGCAACAAGCCAGGGCGTGGCCTTGGCCCCGGCGGAGGGCACCAGGCGTGCTGCGCCGCCGCGGATGATCCAGGCCGCGGCGAAGGCTGCCAGCGCCGGCGCCAGCACGAAGGCCACGGCTGCCCCGGAGAGTTTCCTCGGCTGCGGGCGGGTGGTGACAATGACTTGCTCGCCCGGGGCGAGGCCTCTACGCATAACCGCCTTGGCCGGGTTCCTCCGGCGCGGTCCATGGCCGCAGGTGCACCACGTCCCCGGCTGTCACCACGTGCTCATGGGAGTCTTTGTCCACCACCAGCAGGGAACCGTAGTCGTCCAGCCGGGTGGCGTGGCCGATGATTTCGTGGTCGCCGGGCAGCTGGGCCCGCACCTGCTTGCCCAGCGTGACCATCGCCGCTTCCACCCGCTTGTGGAGCGAATGGCCGCCTGCCAGGCCCGCCGTGGGGTCGCCGTCGGCGTTGCAGAAACTCCGGTACAGGACCGCGAAGTGGGACAGGTAGCTTTTCAGGAGGGCGGTGCGGTCAGTGGTGCGCGCACCTTCGAGGAGCACGGAGGTAGCGGTGGGGACCGGGAGGTCCGGCTCCCCCAGTGTGACGTTCAGGCCCGTGCCGAGGATGACCGGCGGGGCGGCGCCGTCCACCATGGGACCGAGCTGGGCCAGGATGCCGGCTATTTTCCGCCCCCGTACCAGGACATCGTTGGGCCACTTGAGGTCAGCCGGGAGGCCTGCTGTTTCCTGGAGGGTTTCGCGCAGCGCCATGGCTGCGATCAGGGACAGCCAGGAGTAGCTCTGGGTGGGAAGGGGCGTGCGGTCGGCATTGACGGGACGCAGTACGACGGAGACGGACACCGAGCTCAGCGGCGGCGCGTCCCAGTGCCGGTCCAGGCGTCCCCGCGCCGCGGTCTGGTATTCGGCGGTAAGGACCGAAAGGTCCGGCCACGCCGCGGGCTCGACGGTGACGGCGCGCAGGAGGTCCGCGTTGGTGGAACCGGTGGAGTCGACGACGTCGATCCGGGGGATCCCCGCCGCTGAGAGGAAGCGCTCGTCGGCCAGGTCGCTTCTGTTCAGGGGGGTGCCCGGTGCATGTGCGTCGTCCATGGCTAAATCCTACCGAGCTAAGTCCTGCGGGGCGGAGCAGTGCCGGGGCGGGGCTACAGGAAGATGTCCGGAACCAGTTGGTCTTCGGGCGCACCGAGGCTGTAGGGGCGGAAGTCTGCCACTCCAGCCGCTGCCAGCACCTGCTCGTCCGTGTAGAAGTTGCCGGTGGCCGGCGCGCCGGGCCGGAGGTTGCTGCCCGTCAGGACGGCATGTGCGGCGTCGGCCATGATCTGCGGCCCGCGGGCAGCCAGCACCATGGTCCCGCCGTGCGGCATGTTCCGGATTGCTGCGGTGTCGATCAGCGTGCAGGGCCACAGCGAGTTGACCCTGATGCCGGCACCCTTGAGTTCTTCGGCCAGCCCCAGCGTGGTCAGGCTCATCCCGTACTTCGCCATGGTGTACGCAAGATGCTTTCCCGCCCAGTGGGGGTCGAGGTTCAGCGGCGGCGAGAGCGTCAGGATGTGCGGCTGCTCCGACTCGCGCAAGGCGGGCAGCGCCAGCTTGGACAGCAGGAAGGTGCCGCGGACATTGATGTCCTGCATGAGGTCGTACTTCTTCATGTCCACGGCGTCCGTGGTGGACAGGTCGATCGCGGAGGCGTTGTTGATGACGATGTCGATGCCGCCGAAACGCTCCACGGCCGCGGCCACGGCCCCTGCCACGTCCTCGTCCCGGCGGACATCGCCCACCAGCGGCAATGCCTGGCCGCCGGCCTGCACCAGTTCCTCCGCGGCACTGTAGACAGTGCCCGGCAGCTTGGGGTGCGGCTGCCCGGTCTTGGCCAGGAGCACGATGTTGGCCCCGTCGCGGGCCGCCCGCCTGGCGATCGCGAGGCCTATCCCACGGCTTCCGCCGGAGATCAGGAGGGTCCGTCCGGCGAGCGTGCCGGCGGCCTGGTAGGGGCTGGCAGAAGCGGGCAAAGCGTCATCGCTCAAAGTCATGGAAACACTGTAACCCACTTAAGTTACTGGCGAGTAACTTGGCGCACTGGTTGCCGGATCGGCAGAAAATTGTAGGTTCCCTACAGCCGTGGGCGCCCAAACCGTCATTAGACTTGCCAGCAGGGTTCGTCCTTTGTGTGGTTGCTACTTAAGCTCCGCCGCGCCGGACCCGCGAGCCAACAGAACTGATCTGCAACAGAGCCGGAGACACTTGATGAGCCACGATCTGACAACGACAGCGGGAAAGATCGCCGATTTCCGCGACCGCCAGGCACGTGCCGAGCAGCCCTCCGGCCCCGAGGCCATCGAAAAGCAGCATGCGCGCGGCAAGAACACCGCCCGCGAGCGCATCGACCTCCTGCTCGACGAAGACTCGTTCGTCGAATTCGATGCCCTGGCCGTGCACCGCTCCACGGCCTTCGGCATGGAGAAGAAGAAGCCCCTGGGCGATGGCCTGGTCTCCGGCTACGGCACCGTGGACGGCCGCCTCGTCGCCGTCTACTCGCAGGACTTCACCGTTTACGGCGGATCGCTGAGCCAGGTCAACGGCGAAAAGATCGTCAAGGTGCAGGAATTCGCCCTGCGCAACGGATGCCCCGTCGTCGGGATCCTGGACGGCGGCGGTGCGCGCATCCAGGAAGGCGTTGCCTCCCTGGCCATGTTCGCGGACATCTTCCGCAACAACGTCCATGCCTCCGGCGTGGTCCCCCAGATCTCGCTCATCATGGGCCCCTCGGCCGGCGGCGCCGCCTACTCCCCCGCGCTTACTGACTACGTGGTGATGGTGGACAAGACCTCGCACATGTTCATCACCGGCCCCGACGTCATCAAGACCGTCACCGGCGAGGACGTGGACATGGAAACCCTGGGCGGTGCACGGCAGCACAACGCCACCACCGGCACCTCCACGTACCTGGCCTCCGATGAAACCGACGCCATCGAGTTCGTGCGGGAACTGCTGGACTTCCTGCCGTCCAACAACCTGTCCGAGGCGCCCGTGCTGGGCCACCAGCAGGAGCTGGAGATCGACGACGACGACCTCGCCCTTGACACGCTGGTCCCCGACTCCGCCAACCAGCCCTACGACATGCGCGCCGTCGTCGAACAGATCGTGGACGACGGGCACTTCCTGGAAATGCAGGCCCTGTACGCGCCCAACGTGATGATCGGCTACGGGCGGGTGGAAGGCCACACCGTGGGCATTGTCGCCAACCAGCCGCTGCAGTTCGCCGGCACCCTGGACATCGCCGCCTCGGAGAAGGCCGCCCGCTTCGTGCGGCACTGCGATGCCTTCAACATCCCCATCATCACCCTCGTGGACGTTCCCGGCTTCCTGCCCGGCAAGGACCAGGAATTCCAGGGCATCATCCGCCGCGGCGCCAAGCTCCTGTACGCCTACGCCGAGGCCACCGTGCCCAAGCTCACCGTGATCACCCGCAAGGCGTATGGCGGAGCGTACATCGTGATGGGTTCCAAGAAGCTCGGCGCGGACCTGAACCTGGCCTGGCCCACGGCCCAGATCGGCGTGATGGGCGCCCAGGGTGCCGTCAACATCCTTTATCGCCGCGACCTCGCTGCCGTTGCCCAGGAGGGCGGCGACGTCGAGGCGCGGCGCGCCGAAGTCATCCGGCAGTACGAGGAAGAGCTCCTGAACCCCTATCAGGCGGCCGAACTCGGCTACGTGGACGCCGTCATCGCCCCGTCGGACACCCGGATCCAGATCATCAAGGGCCTCCGGGCCCTGCGGGACAAGCGCGCCAGCCTCCCCGCCAAGAAGCATGGGAACATCCCGCTGTGACGGCGGCCCAGGAACCGGTGGTTGAGCCTGTCGAAACCCCGGCAGCTCCCCTGCTCTCTGTTGTCAAAGGCCAGCCGAACGCCGAGGAACTGGCGGCGCTGACTGCCGTCGTGCTGTCCCTGGGCGGCGAACCTCCGGCGCCTGCCAGGACCACCAGCGTGCGGCACTGGGTGCGGCGGCAGCAGCTACGGCTCGCCCCCACCCCGGGCCCCGGCGCCTGGAAACGCAGCGGCAACTGACCAGCGTTCCAGGCACTCCCGGCGTTAGGCTCGGGGGGTGACTACAGACACTGCACCCGCTTCCCGTCCGCAGACCCGGATCGACGCCGTCGCGGACGCCTACACGGACACGCTGATCACGCTCAACCCGACGCTGGCCACCACCCTCGGCCTGCCCGGGCACGAGACGGAGTACCAGGACTTCTCCCCTGCCGGCATCGCCGGGTTTGCCGAGGCCGCCAGAAACGCCCTCGCCGCACTGGAGGGCCTGGAACCACAGGATGACATCGACGCCGTCACGCTCGACGCGATGCGGGAGCGGCTGGGCCTGCAGCTGCTGATCCACGCCTCGGGGTGGGAGTACGCGGAGCTGAACAACATCGCCTCGCCCGCCCAGGACATCCGGGCCATCTTCGACCTCATGCCAACCGCCACCGCGCAGGACTGGGAGCACATCGCCGGCCGCGCGCAAAACGTCCCCGCGGCATTGCGCGGCTACACGGAATCCCTGCGCTTGGCCCGCGACGCCGGCAAGGTGGCCGCTGCGCGGCAGGTACGGACCGTCATGGAACAGGTGGGCAAGTACGCCGCGCCGGACGGCTTTTTCGCCAAGCTCGCCGCCGGCGCCGCCACCGCGGACGGGCCGTTGCCCGCTGCGCTGCAGGAGAGGCTCGACGCCGGCGCTGACGCCGCCCGCGCCGCCTACAGCGGGCTCGCCGAGTTCCTGCGCACCGAGCTGCTGCCTGCCGCCCCGGAGAAGGACGCCGTCGGCAGGGCCCGCTACGCCCTGGCCTCCCGTTCGTTCCTGGGGGCCGTAGTGGACCTGGACGAAACGTACGCCTGGGGCGTGCAGGAACTTGACCGGCTCATCGCCGAACAGGAGCAGGTGGCTGCCAGCATCAAACCCGGCGCGGGCATCGCCGAGGCCAAAGACATCCTCAACAACGACCCCGCGAGGCAGCTGAAGGGCACCGAGGCACTCCGCGCCTGGATGCAGGAACTCTCCGACAAGGCCGTCGCCGAACTGGCAGGCGTGCACTTCGACATCCCCGACGTGATGAAGAAACTCGAGTGCCGGATCGCCCCCACAGATGAGGGCGGCATCTACTACACGGGGCCCTCCGAGGACTTCAGCCGCCCCGGCCGCATGTGGTGGTCCGTCCCTGCCGGTGAGGACACGTTCACCACCTGGGCCGAGACCACCACCGTCTACCACGAAGGCGTGCCGGGCCACCACCTCCAGGTAGCCACCGCCACCTTCCGCCGGGAGCTGCTGAACAAGTGGCGCCGGAACGTCTGCTGGACCTCCGGCCATGGCGAGGGCTGGGCCCTCTATGCCGAAAAACTGATGCAGGAACTGGGCTACCTCGACGACCCCGGCGACCACATGGGCATGCTGGACATGCAGCGGATGCGGGCCGCGCGCGTGGTGTTCGACATCGGGGTGCACCTTGAACTTGAGATGCCCGGGCGCTGGGGTTCCGGAACGTGGACGGCTGAGAAGGGCTACGGTTTCCTCCAGCAGCACCTCCCCATCAGCGAAGGCCAGCTCAACTTCGAGTTCATCCGCTACCTCGGCTGGCCAGGCCAGGCGCCCTCGTACAAGGTGGGCCAGCGTCTCTGGGAACAGATCCGGGCGGAACTGGAAACGCGGCCCGGGTTCGACCTCAAGGAATTCCACACGAAGGCGCTGAACATCGGCTCGGTCGGGCTCGACACCCTCCGCCGGGCGCTGCTGTCCTGAGCCAGCCACGTCGGGGCGCGCCTGGCCCGCCGCGGCGAGACATTAAGCACACCGGGGCCGGGAATAAGTAACACAAGCCGCTGCCTGCCTTGTATTTCCGGGGTTTTCTGCGGCCAGCGGCAATTGTGTGCGCGTAATATTTCTCAATGTTCTTTCGACGTGGTATTCGAGAGGCGTCTAGCTTGTTTCGGTGAGCACTTCAACCAGCACCCCCGCATCCGCCGGGACGACCGGATCCCGGCTGCCCAAGTGGGCCGGCTCCTTCGGCTTCCAGATCATCGCCGCCCTCATCGTGGGCCTCGGCCTCGGCCTCCTGGCCAAGTACACGGGCAGCACCAAGGCCAACCCCAACGGCCTCGGCGCCACCCTGCAGACCATCGGCTCCAGCTACGTCTCCCTGCTGCAGACCGCCGTCGTTCCCCTGATCTTCACCGCCGTGGTCAGCTCCATCTCCAACCTGCGCCAGGTATCCAACGCCGCCAGGCTGGCATGGAACACCCTCCTGTGGTTCGCCATCACGTCCCTGATCGCCGTGCTGATCGGCATCGGCCTGGGCGTCCTGCTGCAGCCCGGAGCCAACACGGGCATCACCGGCGAGGCCAAGTATTCCGGCAAGTCCGGTGACTGGTGGTCCTTCCTGGTCGGCCTGTTCCCCAAGAACTTCCTGGGCCTGGGGGCCACGTCCACGGTCGCCGAATCCGGCGCCGTCACCACCTCCGTCAGCTTCAACGTACTCCAGATCCTGGTGATCGCCATCGCGGTGGGCGTTGCCGCGCTCAAGGTGGGCCAGGCTGCAGAACCGTTCCTCAAGCTCAACGCCTCCGCCCTGGCCGTGATCCAGAAGGTCCTCTGGTGGATCATCCGGATCGCGCCGCTGGGCACGGTCGGCCTGATCGGCAACGCCGTGGCAGTCTACGGCTGGGACACCATCGGTTCGCTCGGCAAGTTCACGGTGGCCATCTACATCGGCCTTGCCCTGGTGATCTTCGCGGTCTACCCCGTCCTGGTCCGCAGCCACGGCCTGTCCGTCAAACAGTACTTTTCCGGCGTGTGGCCGGCCGTCCAGCTGGCCTTCGTCTCCCGCTCTTCCGTGGGGACCCTGCCGCTGACCCAGCGCGTCACCGAACGCAGCCTGGGTGTCCCCCGCGCCTACGCCTCCTTCGCCGTGCCGCTGGGCGCCACCACAAAGATGGACGGCTGCGCGGCTATCTATCCGGCCGTGTCCGCCATCTTCGTGGCACAGTTCTTCGGCATCCAGCTCGACTTCAGCCAGTACCTGCTGATCGCACTGGTCTCCGTCCTGGGCTCCGCCGCCACGGCCGGAACAACCGGCGCCGTCGTGATGCTCACGCTGACGCTCTCCACGCTGGGGCTGCCCCTGGCCGGCGTCGGACTCCTGCTGGCCATCGACCCCATCCTGGACATGGGCCGCACAGCGGTCAACGTCGCAGGCCAGGCCCTGGTCCCCACCATCGTGGCCAAGCGCCAGGGAATCCTGGACGAGACGCTCTACAACGCACCGCGCAACGGCACCCCCTTCGTTGAGGAGGGCCCGGAGAACGCCGCCACCGACGGAACCAGCGCCGACACGGCACCGCGCGAGCTGCAGGACTCCAAGGCCTGACCGCAAGGCTTAAGCGCGGGGTGCCAAAGTCCCCGGGAACCTGAACTCCTCAGATTCCCGGGGACTTCTTCTGTCAGCGGCCACCGCCCCCGATCACTCCGTTCTGGACAGCCTTGGTCACGGCGTCGGCTTCAGCCTGCGTCAGCTTCCCGTCCGTCACGGCCTTGTCCAGCCTGCTCTTGAGCTCGGCGGCATGCTCGGCCTGCTCTTCCGTGCGCAGTTCCTGCAGGGCCGCGGTCACCTTCGACTCGTCGATGCCGAGGGATTCCGCCAGCGACTTGGCCAAGGCTGCCTCGCGGGCCGCCGGATCCGGCTTCTGGCCGTCCGCCGGCGGGGTGGTGGGCTTGTTGGCGTCACGGAAGGCCTTCAGCGCGTCGCTGACCTTGGTTTCGTCCACGCCAAGTTTCGCCGCCAGCTCTGGAGCGTTCACCATCCCGTGGCCGCCGTGGCCACCGCGCCTGCCCATCCCGTCAGGGGCCGTGCCGGTGCTGCCATCGGCCGAAGCGCTTGAGCTTGCGCTTGGCGTGGGGGTGGGCGTGGTCGTGGTGGCGGAGGCGATGCCGGCGACACCGATTCCGGCTGCAAGCGCCAGCGCTGCCCCCGACAGCCCCAGGGTCATCTTCTTCGTGCGTGTCATATCTTGTCTCCTGATCGAGCCGTCGCCAGACGGCTGCTGGTGGTGTGCCTCGTGCCGAGACATCTCCAGCATCCGCGGCCACCTTCTGGAGGGGCTGTCGGGAACCTTTCATTCAGCTGTGAATTTAAGTTGCCCAGAGTGCAAAGTTGCACGTAGTGTAATCACGTGAGCGCTCCGACGTTGCCCCAGGACGGCGAATCCCCTGCACCTTCACGCCGCGAGCTGAACAAGGCCGCCACCCGGCAGGCCATTACGGATGCCGCCCTGGCGCTGCTGCGCACCAAGGGCCCGGGAAACTTCACCGTGGAGGACATCGCCGACGCCGCGGGAATCTCCCGCCGTACTTTCTTCAACTACTTCGCCAGCACCGACGCCGCCCTCGCCTCGATCGTCCACGGCTTCCTGGACAACGCCATCCAGCAGCTGCGGCTTCGGCCCGCGGACGAGCCACTGCTCGAGTCGGCCCAGGCGGCCCTGACCGCCCTCGCCGACCCGAACGCGGTGGCTCCCCTGGCGGAGCTGTTCACCCTCACCCAGCAGAGCCCGCTCATGCAGCACAGCGAGCTCGAGGCCTGGGACCACTGCAGGGCCCAGGTCTTCGACGTGGCCCGCGAGCGGCTGGGCGCGGGCCACGGCGGCCGGCAGGACCTGTACGTCCATGCCCTCTCCGGCGCCATCATTTCCTGCGGCAAAGCCGCCATGGAGGTCTGGTTCAACCGGCGCGGGCCGGACCTGTCGGCCGCCTCCCTGGCCGAGCTCCGCCAGCTGCTCATCGATTCCATGGCCCTGCTGGGCACCGGCTTCACCAATCCTGCATACCTTTCCGCTTCCCGTTCCTCCTGACCAGATCGGCTCTGCGCATGGCACTCCTCCTGTACCGCCTCGGCAAGTTCTCCTACCGCCACCGCTGGCTGGTCATCTCCCTCTGGCTTGCCGTGCTGGTGGCCGTGGGCGGATCGGCCGCGGCTTTCCACGGCACCCTGTCCAACAATTTCCAGATCCCCGGAACCGAAACCCAGCGGATCGCGGACAAACTCAAGCAGGAGCTGCCGTCCGCGTCCGGCGGCAGCGCCACGATCGTCTTCGAAGCCCCGAGCGGCGGCTTCACGGACCAGAGCCGCGCGGCGGTCTCCGATGCGCTGAAGAAGCTGCAGACGCTCCCCGAGGTCCGCGGCACGGTGGATCCGTTCGCCACCCAAGCCCAGGTGGACCAGGCCGGCAAGGCCGTCACCGACGGTGAGCAGCAGCTGGCTGCCGGCCAGGCACAGCTGGACGCCGCAAAGGCCCAGCTGGAAGCGGGGAAGGCGCAGCTGGCCGCGGCCGAGCAGCAGCTCACCGCTGCAGGGGCGCCGGCAGCACTGATCGAGGCGCAGCTCGGCCAGCAGAAGGCGGCGCTGGCGGCGGGCCAGGCAAAGCTCGACGCCGGCACGCAGGAACTGGAGGCCAACAAGGCCACGCTGGAACTCGGCAAGCGCCAGGCCCAGGCTGCCTCCGCCATCCGGTTCGTCTCCGAGGATGGCCAGGCCGCCGTCGCCCAGGTGCAGTTCAAGACCTCCATCAACGGGCTGGGCGCGGCGGTCCGTAAGCAGGTACAGGACATCGCCCACGAGACGTCCGCCGCGGGAGTTACCGCGCTGGCCAGCAAGGAAATCACCGAGGACATCTCCGCCCTGTTCGGCACGGCGGAGGTCGTCGGCATCGCCGTGGCCGCCCTGGTCCTGATCCTGATGCTGGGCACGCTCATTGCCGCGGGGCTGCCGCTGCTGATGGCCATCATCGGCGTGGGCGTCGGCGTCGGCATCACCTTCGCCCTCTCCGGGGTCTTCGACATGAGCTCCATCTCCCCCATGCTGGCGCTCATGCTCGGCCTCGCCGTCGGCATCGACTACTCCCTCTTCATCGTCAACCGGCACCGCACGCAGCTCCTGGCCGGGATGGACCCGCAAGAATCCGTGGCGCGGGCGAACGGCACCTCCGGCAACGCCGTGGTCTTCGCAGGACTGACCGTGATCATCGCCCTGGCCGCCCTGGTGGTCCCGGGCCTGCCATTCCTCACCGTCATGGGCCTTGCCGCGGCCGGAACCGTGGCCGTGGCCGTGCTCGTTGCCATCACCCTGACCCCGGCCATGCTGTCGCTGATCGGGCGGCGGATCATTTCCCGCCGCGCGTGGGCGAAGGCCGAGGCGCACAATGCCGAACCCGGCCACGAGGCAGCGGATGACGCCAAGGACCGCCAGCGCAGCACCCGCGGCTGGGGCGGGCTGGTCACCCGGCACCCGTGGCTGGCACTGATCGCCGGCATCCTCCTAATGGGCACCCTGGCCCTGCCCGCCACCCAGCTGCAGCTGGCGCTGCCCGACGGCGGCTCCGAACCCGTCGAGTCCGAGGCCTACCAGGCCTACGACCTGACCGCCCGCAGCTTCGGCGAAGGCGTCACCGGTCCCATCGTGGCCGTGGGCGGGTTCCCCGCCGATCTGGACGCAGCCCAGGCGCAGAAACTGCAGTACGACATCGCCGACAAGCTCCGCGCCGTGGACAACGTAGTGGCCGCCGTGCCGGTGGCCCTCAGCGATGACCGGCGGACCGCCGTGTTCCAGGTCATTCCGAAGGAGGGCCCCGCCAGTGCAAGCACCGTCCAGGTGGTTTCCGAACTCCGCGGGCTCAACGGCGAAATCCAGTCAGACTACGGTGTGGCCATGGGCCTCACCGGGCAGACGGCCGGAAACGTGGACGTCTCCACCAAGCTCGGCGCCGCCCTGCCGCCCTACCTGGCGATCGTCGTCGGGCTTTCCCTGATCCTGCTGCTGCTGGTCTTCCGCTCCATCGTGGTCCCGCTGCTGGCCACCGGCGGGTTCCTGTTGTCCCTGTCCGCCGCGTTCGGCGCGGTGGTGGCCGTGTACCAGTGGGGCTGGCTGGGGAACATCTTCGACGTTGCCAACCCCGGCGCCGTGCTCAGCTTCCTGCCCATCATCCTGATCGGCGTGCTGTTCGGCCTGGCCATGGACTACCAGGTGTTCATCGCCTCCGGCATGCGCGAGGCCTACATGCACGGCTCGTCGGCCAAGGAAGCGGTCCGGGTGGGCTTCCGGCACGCCGCGGCCGTGGTGACCGCGGCGGCCATCATCATGGTCAGCGTCTTTTCCGGCTTCATCTTCAGCCACCTCACCATGGTCCGGCCACTGGGCTTCGCCATGGCCTTCGGTGTCCTCTTCGACGCCTTCGTGGTCCGCATGACCATCGTCCCGGCGGTCATGTACCTGCTGGGCAGCAAAACCTGGTGGCTGCCCCGCTGGCTGGACCGGATCCTGCCGGACGTTGACGTGGAGGGCGCCCAGCTCACCCGCGGCCAGGCCGCCCCGGCGTCCGGGGAGCTGGTCCACTAGGCTGGATCCGTGGTCCGCCTGATTCTCGCTTCCCAGTCCCCCGCCCGCACCAAGCTCCTGGCCGAGGCCGGCATCCGGCACACCGTGCTGGTCTCCGACGTCGACGAGGCCGCCGTCCAGGCCCACTACGGCGTCACGGATCCCCATGACACCGCGCTGCTGCTGGCCCGGGCCAAGGCAGAGGCCGTGGCGGCGCTGCCGGAGGCCGAGGGGGCGCTGGTGCTGGGCTGCGATTCCGTCTTCGAGTTCGACGGCGAGGCGCACGGCAAGCCCTACACGGCCGAGGTCGCCCGCGAACGCATGCTGCGGATGAGCGGCAGTGCAGGGGTGCTCCACACGGGGCACTGGCTGGTGGACTGCCGGGACACGGCGGCCGACGGCGGCAGGGACGCCGAGGGATCGGGCGCCACGCTGGGGGCGGTCGCCTCCGCCGGGGTCTTCTTCCAGGACATGGACGCCCGCGAGATCGACGCCTACATCGCCACCGGGGAGCCGCTGCACTGCGCCGGCTCCTTCACCATCGACGGCCTGGGCGGGGCCTTCATCCGGAAGGTGGACGGCGACCCGCACGCCGTCGTCGGCCTGTCCGTTTCCACGCTCCGTGGCCTGCTGGCCGCCGCCAACGTGCGCATCACGGACCTCTGGCCGCCGCACTAATGGCGTCCTTTTTCGGAACGGCTTGTAGCATCCCTACAAAGGAGGGCCGGTTTACACGCGGATTCCGCAAGTAATATCGGCGGAACCCTCAAAACCGCGCTAGGCTCCCTGAAGGAAAGAAGGAGACGCCTTGTCAGCAAATTTGGAGCAGCCCGCAGGTCCCACGCATTCGACCCTCACCAAGGTGCTGATCGCGAACCGCGGCGAAATCGCCGTCCGCATCATCCGCGCCGCACGTGACGAGGGCATAGCCTCCGTGGCGGTCTATGCAGACCCGGACCGCGATGCCCTGCACGTCCGCCTGGCTGACGAGGCCTACGCCCTGGGCGGCACCACCGCCGCCGAGTCCTACCTGGTGATGGACAAGATCATCGACGCCGCCCGCCAGTCCGGCGCGGACGCCATCCACCCCGGCTACGGCTTCCTCGCCGAGAACGCCCAGTTCGCCGCCCGCGTCATCGAGGCCGGCATCACATGGATCGGCCCCTCCCCCGAAGCCATCTCCGCCCTGGGCGACAAGGTCCAGGCCCGCCACATCGCCGAAAAGGTCGGCGCTCCCCTGGTCCCCGGCACGGCGGACCCCGTGGAATCCGCGCAGGAAGTCCTGGACTTCGTCGACCAGTACGGCCTGCCCGTGGCCATCAAGGCCGCGTTCGGCGGCGGCGGCCGCGGGATCAAGGTGGCCCGCACCCGGGAGGAAATCCCGGAACTCTACGAATCCGCCGTCCGTGAAGCGACCGCGGCGTTCGGCCGCGGCGAATGCTTCATCGAGCGCTTCCTGGATGCTCCCCGGCACGTCGAAACCCAGTGCCTGGCAGATGCCCACGGCAACGTCGTGGTGGTGTCCACCCGCGACTGTTCGCTGCAGCGCCGCAACCAGAAACTGGTGGAGGAGGCCCCGGCGCCGTTCCTGACCGAGGACCAGAACCGCCGCCTCTACGAATCCTCCAAGGCCATCCTGAAGGAGGCCGGCTACCTCGGTGCCGGTACCTGCGAGTTCCTGGTGGGCCAGGACGGCACCATCTCCTTCCTTGAGGTCAACACCCGGCTCCAGGTGGAGCACTGCGTGTCCGAAGAGGTCACCGGCATCGACCTGGTCCGCGAACAGTTCCGGCTGGCCCGCGGCGAGGAACTGGGCTACGGCGACCCCGAGGTGCGCGGGCACTCCTTCGAATTCCGCATCACCGGCGAGGACCCGGGCCGGAACTTCCTGCCCGCCCCCGGCACGCTCCGCGTCCTGAAGAACCCCACCGGCCCCGGCGTCCGCGTCGACTCGGGCGTGGAGCAGGGCGATGTGATCAGCGGGAACTTCGACTCCATGCTGTCCAAGCTCATCGTCACCGGCGCCAGCCGCCCGCAGGCCCTGCAGCGGGCCCGCCGCGCGCTCGAGGAGATGGTGGTGGAGGGCATCCCCACGGTGATCCCCTTCGACCTCGCAGTGGTGACCGATCCCGCCTTTGCCCCGGCCGAAGGCCCGTTCAAGGTCCACACCCGGTGGATCGAGACCGAGTTCACCAACAACCTTCCCGCCTGGACGCCGGACGGCACGGCCGACGGCGAGTCCGCCGAGGAGCGCCAGCGTGTGGTGGTCGAGGTGGGCGGCAAGCGGCTTGAGGTGGTGCTCCCCGCGTCACTGGGCACACCCGGCACGGCCGTCGCTGCTGCCGGCAAGCCCGGCAAGTCGAAGAAGCGGTCCCGCTCGGCCGGGCCCGCGGCGGCCAGCGGAAATGCGCTGACCTCACCGATGCAGGGGACCATCGTCAAGGTGGCCGTGTCCCACGGCGACGTGGTGTCCGAGGGCGACCTGGTGGTGGTTCTTGAGGCGATGAAGATGGAGCAGCCGCTGACCGCGCACCGTTCGGGAACCATCACGGGCCTGACCGCGTCGGCCGGCGAGACCGTATCCGCCGGGGCCATCATCGCCACGATCGAAGACTAGGAAGCACCACAGGCATGCTCGCACCAAGTTTCCAGGAAGAAGTTGACCGCTACCACCTGGCGGTTCCCGAGATCACCCGGGGCAATCCCGGCCCGGTCAAGGACCTCTACTCCAGGGCGGACGACGTCACCCTGGCCAACCCGTTCGGCGGGATCGCCCGCGGCTGGGCGCAGGTGGAGGCACGGCTGGACCAGGCCGCACGGCAGTTCCAGGACGGCGAGATGCTCGGTTTCGACACCGTCACCTCCTACACGGCCCGGGACACCGCCTACCTGCTGGAGACCGAGCACTTCCGGGCCCGGCTGGACGGGGCGGCGGCCACCGAGGAGTTTGCGCTCCGCGTCACCAGCGTCTTCCGCCGCGAGGAGGGCTACTGGAAGCTGGTGCACCGCCACGCGGACCCTGCAGCCCGGCCCCAGTCCCGCCGGTCGCTGACCCAGCCCGCCGCCGGCTGAGCGGGCGAGCGGCCGGGCGCCCCTGGCCGCCGGCCGCCCCGGTTGCTGGCACAGGAGGGGAACAAGGGGCACACTTAGCACGTGCTGCCTTTCCTGCTGCTGGCCTCGCGTGCCGAGGACGCCGCTGCCGACGACGAGTACGCCGCGTACCTGAGGTACGGCGGCCTGGAGGAGCGGGAGCTGCGGCGGATCCGGCTCGAAGCGGCTCCCCTGCCTGAGCTGGACCTCTCCGGCTTTTCCGGGGTGATCGTGGGCGGCAGCCCGTTTACCTCCAGCGACCCGCCGGAGAGCAAGAGCCCGGTCCAGCACAGGGTGGAACGGGAACTGTCGGGGCTGCTTGACCGGCTGGTGGCCCACGACTTCCCGTTCCTGGGCGCCTGCTACGGGGTAGGAACGCTGGGCAGGCACCAGGGTGCCGTCATTGACCGGACCTATGGCGAACCGCTCGCGGCCGTGGAGATCGAACTGACCGGGACCGGCCTTCAGGACCCCCTGCTGCAGGGGATGCCGCCGTCGTTTACGGCGTTCGCCGGTCACAAGGAAGCCTGCACCACGCTGCCGGGGCATGCCGCGCTGCTGGCGCGCTCCGCGGCCTGCCCAGTACAGATGTTCCGGATCCGCACCAACCTCTATGCCACCCAGTTCCACCCCGAACTGGACGCGGAAGGCCTGTGCACCCGGATCGGCATCTACCGGCACGCCGGCTACTTCCCGCCCGAGGATGCGGAGGACCTGATGGCTGCCGCGCGCCGGTTCACGGTCACCGAGCCCATGAATATTCTCAGGAACTTCGTGGCGCGCTACGCCCGCTGACATCCCAACCGACAGCCCGCGGCAGCCCGACGTCGTGCGTTCCTGCCCGGTTACCTCCGGCACTTAAAAGCAGATGCCCGGCACCATCCCCGTCTTTGCAGGGGTGGCGCCGGGCAACCCAGCCACTAACCGGGCTGGAGTGCACGAAATGCGTCAGGCCACGTTGTTCTCGTAGTCCAGGTCGCGGGTCTCGCGGGTGAGGAACAGTGCCACCAGGGTCAGCACCGCCATGGCGGTCAGGTAGATGCCCACCAGGACCGGGCTGCCCTTGGCCGCTTCCCACAGGGCGACGGCGATGAACGGGGCCACGGCCGCACCCAGGATGCTGGAGAAGTTGTAGCTGATGGCCGAGCCGGTGTACCGGACGTTCGTCGGGAACAGCTCAGGCAGCAGCGCTCCCATGGGCCCGAAGGTGAGCCCCATCAGGGAGAAGCCGATGACCAGCAGGCCCATGGTGCCCACGAAGCCGCCGCTGAACAGCGGAACGAACAGCAGGCCGAAGACGAAGATGCCTGTGGTGACGGCGATGAGCATCTTGCGGCGGCCGTACTTTTCGGCCAGCGGCCCGGAGACCAGGGTGAAGATGCCAAAGAAGACGACGCCGGCAATCAGCATCCAGAGGAAGTCGTTGCGGCTGTAGCCCAGGCCCGGCACAAACGCAGCGGCGGCGGCCTCGGTCATCGGTTTGCCGGCCTTCTCGGCGGCGGCCTTGGCAGCCTCGAGGGTCGGCTTGGTGCCGTACGTGAGCGTGAACGTGGTCATCAGGTAGAAGAGCACGTACGTGGCCAGCATGATGAAGGTGCCCAGGATCAGCTGGCGCCAGCTGCCCTTGAAGACCCGGCCCAGCGGCAGCTTGGCCACCTCGTTCGATTCCACCACCTTGGTGAAGGCGGGGGTTTCGATCAGCTTGAGCCGGACGTAGAGGCCCAGGATCACCATGACGGCGCTCAGCAGGAACGGCACGCGCCAGCCCCACGCCTGGAAGGCTTCCGGCGACAGGGTGTAGCTGGCCACCAGGAAGATGACGTTGGCGATGATGAAGCCAATCGGGGCGCCGAGCTGCGGGAAGGTCCCGTAGATGGCGCGCTTGTTGGTGGGGGCGTTCTCGGTGGCCAGCAGCGCGGCTCCGCTCCACTCGCCGCCCAGTGCCAGGCCCTGCGCGAAGCGCATGACCACCAGCAGGGCCGGGGCCCAGAACTCCCAGCCCGGAACCAGGGCCGTGGGAAGGCAGCCGATCAGGAAGGTGGCGATACCCATGGTCAGCAGCGAAGCCACCAGCGTGCCCTTGCGGCCGAACTTGTCGCCGAAGTGCCCGAAGACGATGGAGCCGAGGGGCCGGGCAATGAAGGCCACACCGAAGACCGCGAAGGAGCTCAGCAGCTGGGTGGTTTCGTTCGCGCCGGGGAAGAAGAGCTTCGGGAAGACGAGCACGGCGGCGGTGGCGTAGACGTAGAAGTCGTAGAACTCCACTGTGGTGCCGATCAGGCTGGCCACGATGACGCGGCCGCGGGAGTTCACCGGCTGGTGTGCACCAGGCAGCGCGGTGGTATCTGTGGATGACATAGGTGAACGCTTTCGTGAGACCTGCCGGGCACAGGCAGGTCTGTTGCCCGGCTCAAGTAGTTAGAGTCCAATCTTACTTCGCCACGTCCAGTCAATGGACGAAAGGTCCACGATGCGGACCTGTGTTGTGCGTCTCACCTGGTGGGCCCTCACCGGGCCTCACGCCCATTGTGAGGACCGGATAGGCAAAAGTCACAGCGCTGAAACAAACATCGACAGTCCTCGAAACGCGCCGTACCTACCGTTGAGGAACAACATCCCCCCAAAGGAGGTAACCCGTGACTGTTGACCGCACCGTTGATGCCGCCCCTGGCAACTCCCTTGACCTCGATGACGCCACAGGGCCCGCAGCCGTTGCCGCATCAGCCAGCGCACAGCCCGGCTCTACCCGCACCACAGCCGCCCCCGTCCTTGAATTCCGCCCCGGCCGCTGGATCGCCAACTGGGATGCCGAGAACAAGGAACAGTGGGAAACCGCCGGCCGCTCCATTGCACGCCGCAACCTGAACTGGTCCATCTTCGCCGAGTTCCTCGGCTTCGTCGTCTGGCAGCTCTGGTCCATCGTGGTGGTCCAGTTGCCCGCGGCCGGTTTCACGTTCTCCACCTCGGAAATCTTCTGGCTCATCTCGATGCCCAGCCTGGTGGGCGCCACCCTGCGCATCCCCTATACCTTCATGGTCCCCCGCTTCGGCGGCCGGAACTGGACCATCGTCTCCGCCCTGCTCCTGCTGATCCCCTCCACGGGCCTGGCGCTGTGCGTCTCCAACCCGGAAACGCCGTTCGGCGTCATGCTCCTGGTGGCCGCCCTTGCAGGCTTCGGCGGCGGCAACTTTGCCAGCTCCATGGCCAACATCACCTTCTTCTACCCGGCGCGGGAGAAGGGCTGGGCGCTGGGACTGAACGCCGCCGGCGGCAACCTCGGCGCCGCCGTCGCACAGCTCGCCGTGCCCATCGTCATCACCCTGCTGGCCGCCGGCACCGTCAACCTGCCGATGGCAGGCTGGATGTGGGTCCCGTTCATCCTGCTGGCCGCCTTCGGCGCCTTCAAGTACATGAACAACCTGACCAGCGCCAAGGGTGACGTGGCCGGCTCGGTGGCCGCCCTCAAGGAACCGCACCTGTGGGTCATGGCCCTGCTGTACATCGGCACCTTCGGCTCGTTCATCGGCTTCGCCGGCGTCTTTCCCAAGCTGATCAAGGACTACTTCCCGGCGTTCTCGTCCATTGCGGTCGGAACTGTGGCCCTGTCGCTGGCGTTCCTTGGCCCCCTGGTCGGCTCGCTGGCCCGCCCCTACGGCGGACGCATGGCGGACCGGATGGGCGGCGCCCGGATGACGGTGGCGGCCTTCGCCTCCATGGCCGTCATTACGCTGACCATGATCTGGACGCTGCCGCTGAAGAACTTCTGGCTCTTCCTGGTGCTGTTCCTGATGCTGTTCACCGCCAGCGGCTTCGGCAACGGGGCAACCTACCGGATGATCCCGGTCATCTTCGCCACCTCCAGCCGTGCCGCCCGCGCTGGGGCCAGCTCACAGGCCACCCAGCGGCTGGCGTCCTCGGCCCTCGGACTCATCTCCGCGATCGGCGCCTACGGCGGATTCGTCATCCCCCAGGTGCTCAACGCCTCCAACGCCGCCAGCGGCTCCTACACCCCGGCCTTCTACGGCTTCGTCGGCGCCTACGCCCTGATGCTCGTGGTCTGCTGGGCCTGCTACCTCCGCAAGGCCAACCGAAATGCGATGGGACACGTCTAACATGACCACAAGCGCCGACACGCACTGCCCTTACTGCGCCCTGCAGTGCGCCATGACGCTGACGTCCCCCGCGGACCCGGCCCCGGCTTCCCAGCCGGGGCCGGGCCCCGCGCCCGTTCTGCCGGAACCCGTCCGGGCACCGCTTGAGGTCAGCCCGCGCGACTTTCCCACCAACCGCGGCGGCCTGTGCCGCAAGGGCTGGACTTCCGCCAGCCTCCTGAACCACGCGGGCAGGATCACCGAACCGCTGCTGAAGGGTCCCGACGGCGTGCACCGCCCCGTCAGCTGGGACACCGCCCTGGACCTGGCCGCCGCCGCGGTCAGGGACGCGCGCGCCCGCCACGGCGCGGACGCCGTCGGGGTTTTTGGCGGCGGCGGGCTCACCAACGAGAAGGCCTACCAGCTGGGCAAGTTCGCCCGGCTGGCCCTGGGCACCTCCCGCATCGACTACAACGGCCGGTTCTGCATGTCCTCCGCCGCCGCGGCCGGCATGCGCGCCTTCGGCGTGGACCGTGGCCTGCCCTTCCCGGTGGAAGCCCTGGACTCCGCCAGCACCATCCTGATGCTGGGCTCCAACGTGGCCGAAACCATGCCTCCCTTCGTGCAGCACCTGCAGGGTGCCCGGGACGCCGGCGGCCTCATCGTCGTGGACCCGCGCCGCTCCGCCACGGCGGCCTTCACCGCCGACGGCGGCGGCCTGCACCTGCAGCCCCTCCCCGGCACCGACCTCACGTTGCTGCTGGGACTCTCGCACGTGGTCATCCACGAGCACCTGGCCGACACCGCCTTCATCCACGAACGCACGTCGGGCTACAGCGCCGTCGCCCGGAGCGTCAACGCGTTCTGGCCGGAACGGGTCCAGTCCCTCACCGGCGTCCCCGCCGACCTGATCCGGGAAACCGCCCGCAGGCTGGCCGCCGGTGCCCGCGCCGGCGGCAGCTACATCCTCACCGGCCGCGGCGTGGAGCAGCACGTGGACGGCACCGATACCGCCACCGCCGCCATCAACCTCAGCCTCCTGCTGGGCCTGCCGGGCTCGGCCCGCAGCGGGTACGGCACCCTCACCGGGCAGGGCAACGGCCAGGGCGGCCGCGAACACGGCCAGAAGGCAGACCAGCTCCCCGGCTACCGGAAGATCACCGACCCCGCCGCCCGCGCCCACGTGGCCGCCGTGTGGGGCGTCGCCGAGGAGCTGATCCCTGGGCCGGGCCTGCCCGCCGTGCAGCTGCTGCAGTCACTCGGAAAGCCCGACGGCGTCCGGTGCCTTTTCGTCCACGCCTCCAACATCGCGGTGGCCGCCCCGGATGCCAACGCCGTCATCGCGGGTCTGCGCAGCCTTGACTTCCTGGTGGTCTGCGACTTCTTCCTGTCCGAGACCGCAGCCGAGGCGGACCTCATCCTGCCGGTGCTGCAGTGGGCCGAGGAGGAAGGCACCCTGACCAACCTTGAAGGACGCGTCCTGCGGCGCCGGCGGGCCCTCACCCCGCCAGCAGGTGCCCGCAGCGAACTGTGGATCATGGCGCGGCTGGCGGAGCGGCTGGACGCCCCCTCCACCTACAGCGAAGACCCGGAGACGGTCTTCGAGGAACTGCGGCTCGCCTCCGCCGGCGGCCTGGCCGACTACTCCGGCATCGACTACGCCATGCTGGACCGTGGCGACGCCGCGTACTGGCCCTACCCCTCCGGCAGCACCGGAACCCCGCGGCTGTTCCAGGACGGCTTCGCGCACCCGGACGGCAAGGCGGTCATGGTCCCGGTGGCGCCCCGCCGCCGTCGTACGCCCGGCACGAACGCCGCCGATCCCGCGGCGAAAGCGATGACGCTCATCACCGGCCGGCTCCTGGAGCACTACCAGTCCGGAGCCCAGACCCGGCGCGTCGCTGAACTCCTGGCCACCCGGCCCGAGGCGACGGTCCAGGTCCATCCCTCGGCCGCGGAGGCATTGGGCATCACGGCCGGAGCGCTGGTGTCCGTTGCGAACGAACGCGGCGAGGTGGTGTGCCGGGCCGAACTGAGCAACGCCATCCGCCCTGAAACAGTCTTCCTGCCCTTCCACTTCCCGGAACTCGAAAGCGCCAACCGCCTCACGGAGGCCGCCACCGATCCGGTCTCCGGGATGCCCGAATTCAAGTTCAATACCGTGTGGGTCCGCCCCGTGGCCCCACCCGTTTCCGCCCGCATGCTTCAAACGACGGAGGCCTCATGACCGAGCAGATTGTCATCGTGGGATTCGGCCCGGTGGCCGCCAGGCTGGTGGACGAGCTCCTGCCTGCCGTGCGGGGCGGGACCGTCCGCCTCACCGTCCTCGGCGAGGAACCCGAGGCCGCGTACAACCGCGTCCTCGTCGCCGACCTCGGCGTGGGCCGCACCACCGCGGACGCCCTCGCCCTGGCCGACGCCGCCGCCCTTGCCGCGGACGGCGTGGATGTCCGCCTCGGTGTCCGCGTGCGGCGCGTGGACCGGGCCCGGCAGCAGGTCCTGCTCTCCGAAGGGGAGCCCGTGCACTACGACCGGCTGGTCTTCGCCACCGGCTCGCGCCCCGTCATCCCCAACCTCACCGGCATCAACCCGGACCCCTCCTCCCCCGTGCTGCCCGCCGGCGTCACGGCGCTGCGCGACCTGCGCGACGCCGACGTCCTCCGCCAGGCCGTGGCCGGCGGCAAGCGCGTGGTGGTGCTCGGCGGCGGTGTCCTGGGCCTGGAAACCGCGCTGGCGGCGGCCGAGGAAGGGGCCACCGTCACCGTGGTGCACAACGGGCCGTACCCGCTCGGCCGGAACATCGACAGGGGCGGCGGAGCCGTCCTGGCCGCCGGGCTGCGCCGCTCCGGCGTCCGGATGGCAGGCAACGCCCGTTCCACGGGGGTTGAGCACAACGCGCCCGACGGCGGTTTCTCGGCGCTGCTGCTCGACGACGGGTCCGCGATTGACGGCGACCTCCTGGTCATCTCGTGCGGCGTCCGTCCCCGGACCGAGCTCGCTGAGGGATGCGGGCTGTCCACGGGCGCCGGGATCCTGGTGGACCACCACCTGCGGGCGCACCACGAGCCGCACATCTTCGCCATCGGCGACTGCGCCGAGGTGCGCTGCCCCGACCCCGGATGCCCCACCTGCCGCACCGCGAAAGGTCCTTCGGGACTGGTGGGGCCGGGATGGCGGCAGGCCGAATGGCTGGCCGAATACCTGACGCTCCTGGCCTCGGACCTGGCCGGGGATGCCGGGCTGCTTCCGGAGTTGCCGGCCGAACAGCCCGGCGTGATCGTCCTGAAGGCGCGCGGCCTGAACATGGCCGTGGCCGGGGACAACAGCGCCGATCCCTGGGACGAGGAAGCCCTAACCGCGGGGGCGGCAAACGGCCGGCCCCGCCTGCAGGTCTCGCAGTGGGCCGACCCGGAGCACGGCCGCTACGTCAAGATGACCACCCGCGGGGGCGTCCTGGAAGGCCTGGTGGCCGTGGGCATGCCCCGCACCGCCGCAGAACTGGTGGGGCTTTTCGAACGCGGCGCCGAACTGCCCGCGGACCGGTCGCTGCTCCTTCGCCTCGACGGGCCCGACCAGCTGGCGGCGGCCGCCACCGATCCCGCCGGCACGGTGTGCCGGTGCGCCGGAGTCAGCGGCAGCACCATCCAGGGGGCGGTGGAGGAAGGCTGTTCCACGGTGGCGGAGGTGTCCAAGGCCACCCGCGCGGGAACGGGCTGCGGCGGCTGCCACGAGGACATCAAGGGCCTGATCGAACGCCACTTTCAGGCGGTAGCGGCCGCCTGAGCCGGGAACGGGACCGTCAGGCGGCGGGCCCACCCATCCTGGGCGCCGCGGGACCGTCAGCGGCGGGCGCACCCTGCGTCCGGGACGGCTACATGTGCACGTGCAGCCGGCGGGCGGCCTCGGAGATGGATCCGGTCAGCGACGGGTAGACCGTGAAGGTGCTGGCGACGTCGTCCACGTGGAGCTTCTGCTTCACGGCGATGGCGATCGGGAAGATCAGCTCGGAGGCGTTCGGGCCCACCACCACGCCGCCGATCACCGTGCCGGAGCCTTTCCGCGCAAAAATCTTGACGAACCCGTCCTTGGCGTTGCGCATCTTGGCGCGGGCGTTGCTGCGCAGCGAGAGCTTGATGACATCGCCCTGGTACTTGCCCGCATCAATCTCGGCCTCGGACACGCCCACGTTCGCGATCTCGGGCGAGGTGAAGATGTTCGATGCCACCTGGTGGAGCTTGAGCGGGGTCACGACGTCGCCCATGAAGTGCGCGACGGCGATGCGGCCCTGCATGGCGGCCACGGACGCGAGCGGCAGGACGCCGGTGCAGTCGCCGGCGGCGTAGATGTTCGGGGCGGTGGTGCGGGAGACGCCGTCGACCTTGATGTGGCCGCTGTCGCTGACGGCGACGCCGGCCTCTTCGAGGCCGATGCCGGCCGTGTTGGGGATGGAACCGAGGCAGAGCAGGCAGTGGCTGCCCGTCACCTTGGTGCCGTCGCCCAGGGTCACCAGCACGCCGTCGCCGGTCCGTTCCACGGTCTGGGCCCGGGAGCGGGACAGTACCCGGACGCCGCGGCGTTCAAAGACTTCCTCGAGGACGACGGCGGCATCAACGTCGGAGCCCGGCAGGACACGGTCGCGGCTTGAGATCAGGGTAACTTTGGAGCCGAGGCCGTTGTAGGCGGAGGCGAATTCGGCGCCGGTCACGCCGGAGCCCACCACGATGAGTTCTTCGGGGAGTTCGTCCAGGTTGTAGATCTGGGTCCAGTTCAGGATGCGCTCACCGTCCGGGCGGGCGGTTTCCAGCTCGCGCGGGTGCGCGCCGACGGCCAGCAGGATGGTGTCCGCTTCGACCGTCTCCGTGCCGTCCACGGTGATCACTTCGATGGTGTGGTTGTCCAGCAGCCGGCCGGAGCCGGCGATGATCCGCACGCCCTGCTTATCCAGGGCGTCGCGGATGTCCTGGGACTGGCTGCGGGCCAGGTTGAGCAGGCGGTCGTTGATGTGCTTGAGGTCGGCGCGCATCACGGGCACAAAGTCGCCGTCGTCGACGTCGAACTTCACTCCCAGCTCCCCCGCCTCGGCGACGCGGGTCATCAGGTCAGCCGTGGCAATGAGGGTCTTGGAGGGGACAACGTCGGTCAGCACCGCGGATCCGCCCAGGCCTGCACGTTCGATGATGGTGACCGTCGCCCCGAGCGAGGCAGCCACCATTGCGGCTTCGTATCCGCCAGGGCCACCTCCAAGGATTGCGATCCGGGGTGAGCTGAAATCTGGATGCGTAGTCACAGTCACCCATTCTGGTCCATCTGCCGCCTGACCACCAAGAAAACCGGCTGTTCCCACAGCCTGCCGTGACGGGGGCAACAAGGCGGCAAGATACCTTGTACTCGTGAGTACAACAGACTTCCTGAACACGGACCCGTTCGCTGCCGCCCGCGCCGCCGCCGACTACATCGCCGAGGAAACGGGGGTGGACCGGCACGATACCGCCCTGGTGCTCGGCTCCGGCTGGGGCGAGGCGGCCGACCTCATCGGCGACACCACCGCCACGTTGTCCGCCGAGGAAGTCCCCGGCTTCCACGCACCGGCCGTCGAGGGCCACGTCGGCACCATCCGTTCGGTCCTGACCAGGGCGGGAAAGCGGGCACTGGTCCTCGGGGCCAGAACCCACTACTACGAGGGCAAGGGCGTGCGGGCGGTGGTCCACGGCATCCGCGCCGCGGCGGCCGCCGGGTGCGGCACCCTGGTCCTTACCAACGGCTGCGGCGGCCTCAATGAAGCATGGGTCCCCGGCACCCCGGTACTGATCCGGGATCACATCAACCTCACCGCCGCCTCCCCGCTGGAGGGTGCCACCTTCGTTGACCTGACAGATCTGTACTCCCCGCGGATCCGCGGCCTGGCCCGCGAGGTGGACCCCACCCTGGACGAAGGCGTGTACGCGCAGTTCCCCGGCCCGCACTACGAGACGCCGGCAGAGGTGCAGTACGCCAAGCGGATCGGGGCCGACCTGATCGGCATGTCGACGGCCCTGGAAGCAATCGCCGGCCGGCACGCGGGCATGGAAGTGTTCGGGATTTCGCTGGTGACCAACCTCGCGGCGGGGATCAGCCCGCAGCCGCTCAGCCACCAGGAAGTCATCGAGTCCGGCCAGGCGGCGGGGCCCCGGATTTCCCGGCTGCTCGCGGACATCATCGCCAGGCTCTAGCCTCCGGCAGGGGCCCGGGTTGCAGGTGCCGGGCGGGTAATGACGATAGCGTTATGCCCATGACGTCTTCCGAAGCCGATGTTCGCCTGCTCGACGAAGCCCGGGATTGGGCCGCCCAAGACCCGGATCCGGTAACGGAAGCTTCACTGCTCGAACTCATCCGGCTCGCCGGCGGGGGCGACCCTGCGGCCCGCCAGGAGCTGGAGGACAGCTTCCGCGGCACCCTCCAGTTCGGCACCGCCGGGCTCCGCGCGGCGCTGGGCCCCGGGCCGAACCGGATGAACCGCGTGGTGGTCCGCCGCGCGGCGGCGGGCCTGGCCGCTTTCCTGCTCGACGCCGTCGCCAAGGCCGCCCCCGGCACCCGGCCGCGCGCCGTCGTCGGGTACGACGCCCGGCACAACTCGGACATCTTCGCCGCCGAGACCGCCGCCATCTTCACCGCGGCAGGAATCGAAGCGTTCCTGCTTCCGGAACCACTGCCAACCCCCATCCTGGCCTACGCGGTCCGCGCCTTGGACTGCGACGGCGGAGTGATGGTCACTGCAAGCCACAACCCGCCGCAGGACAACGGCTACAAGGTCTACCTTGGCCGGCACGCCGTGGGTGCCGACGGGGACGGGGCACAGATTGTGGCCCCGTACGACGCGGACATCGCCGCCCGGATCGGCGCAGTGGGCCCCGTGGAAGCCATTCCCCTCGCAACGGAGGGCTGGACCGTCCTGGACGCCTCGCTGGCTGCCGGCTACCGGCAGGCGACGGCGGACCTGGCCAGGGCGGACCTCTTCCCGGCACGCGACCTGCGCGTTGTCCTCACCCCGCTGCACGGCGTGGGCGGTGGAACAGCGGTGGACGTCCTGAAAGCGGCAGGTTTCACGGACCTCACCATGGTGGCCGAGCAGGCCGCACCGGACCCTGATTTCCCCACGGTGAGCTTCCCGAATCCGGAAGAGCCCGGGGCGCTGGACCTTGCCCTGGAGACGGCCGCGCGGCTTGACGCCGACATTGTCATTGCCAACGACCCCGACGCGGACAGGGCAGCCGTTGCGGCGAAGGACCCGGACACCGGGGCGTGGCGGATGCTCCGCGGCGACGAGGTGGGCTCACTGCTGGGCGCCCACATCGCGGCGAGGCTCACTGCAGCTGCCGCCGGGGCCACCGGCTCCGAGACGGACAACGCGAAGGGTGTGTTCGCCAATTCGATCGTGTCGTCCCGGCTGCTGGCCCGGATTGCCGCGGCTTCCGGCTTCGCCCACGCCGAAACGCTGACCGGGTTCAAGTGGATCTCGCGGGTGCCGGGGCTGGTCTACGGCTATGAGGAGGCGCTGGGGTACTGCGTGGCGCCGGACCTGGTCAAGGACAAGGACGGCATCTCGGCCGCGGTGCTGATCGCCGAACTGGCTGCGGCGGCAAAGGCGGAGGGCAGGACGGTCTTCGACACCCTGGACGAGCTCTACCTGCAGCACGGCGTGCACGCCAGCGACCAGCTAAGCATCAGGGTCGCCGACCTGGGGCTGCTGGACGCCATGATGAACCGGCTGCGGGTGTCCCCGCCGGAATCGTTCGGATCCTCGGCCGTGGAAGTCTTCACCGACCTTGCCGAAGGCAGCGACCAGCTCCCGCCAACCGACGGGCTCCTCTACACCACCCGCAACCTGACCCGGGTGATCATCCGGCCCAGCGGCACCGAGCCCAAACTCAAGTGCTACCTGGAGGTCATCGAGCACGCCGCGTCCGCCGCGGAACTGCCCGCCGCCCGCCAGGCCGCGCGGGCCGCGCTGGACGAGGTCCGCCGCGACGTCAGTGAGGCGCTGGGCCTGTAGATCCGGGCTTAAACACTGAAAGGGGCGCCTGTCGGCGCCCCTTTTCGGTGTCCGGTGGGAGTTAGAGCTCCACCTCGACGAAACCGTCCGCGATGCGGGTGCGGAACGCCTCAAGGCGAAGGCCGGGGGTGGTGAAGCATTCCCCGGTTTCCAGGTCGTAGACCTCTTTGTGCAACGGCGAGGCGATGGTGGGCCGGGTGCCCTTGGAGCCCAGGATTCCGCGGGCCATCACGTGCGCGCCGGTGGCGGGATCCTGGTGCGCCACGGCGAATACCTCGCCGGGGCCGGTGCGGAAGAGCGCAACCTGGCGGCCTTCCACCAGGGCGGCTTCTCCCCATGCGGGCTCAAGGTCCTCCACCGCGCACACACGGTGCCAGCCGGTTTCGAGTCCGGCGAGGTCTGATTCGGCGGCGAGCGCCCCAAGTTCCAGTGTTGCCGTCATGTCCGGCTCCTTTCCCTGTGCCTGTTTCCTGTGCCTGTTGTCCTGGCGGTGGCTGCCTTTGCGGCCGTATCCCACGCTAGGCTCCGGGTGTTTCAAGAGGGTGCGGCGAATGTGTCCGGCGGGTAAAAGAGACCTAACGCCGCCCGAAATGCGTTCGTGATGCAGAAGTTAAGTTGGCGAAACAATTGGGAAACTGAGGCGAAACTGCCCCTCCCTAGGCTGGATGCACAAGCTGCAGAGCACCGTCTGCGGCCCATGCGAAAGGCCCACAGTGACCGAACAGACTTCAAGCACAGAGACTCCGCGCCGCATCGTCGTCGCCGGCGGCGGCCCCGCGGCCCACCGTTTTGCGGACGCCATGCATGCCCGCGGCCTCGACGGCTGGCATGTCACGGTCCTCACCGAGGAAGCCCACCTCCCCTACGACCGCGTCGCGCTGTCCAAGGCCCTGACCGACACCGGCGTGGACCTCACCCTGGGAACGGCCTCCATGTGGGAGCACGGGTCGCTGGCCCTGAAAACCGGCGAACGCGTGGTGAAGATCAACGCTGACGCCAAGACGGTGGAAACCGCCGCAGGAAACGCATACGAGTACGACGAACTGGTGGTTGCCACCGGTTCGGACGCCATGCGCCTGCCGCTCCCCGGCGCCGAGCACGCCCACGTGTACCGCACCCTCGAGGACGTCTGGGCCATCAACAAGGCCATCGCCGACCTCACCGAAAAGCTTGGCCGCAAGATCAACGCCGTCACCATCGGCGGCGGCCTCCTGGGCCTCGAATCGGCCGCCGGCACCGAGCAGCTCGGCGCCACCCCCGTGGTCATCAACGGTGCCCCCTGGCTGATGAACACCCAGCTGGACGAGGGCGCCGGCCAGGCGTTGGGCCGCCTGATCGAGGCGAAGGGCTTCGAGGTCCACGGCGGTGTCTTCCCCTCAGAGATTCTGACGGACGACGACGGCCAGGTCACCGGGGTGCTGATGGCGGACGAACGCGTCATCGACGCCGACCTCGTGATCGTGGCCATCGGCGTCAAGCCCCGCGACGAACTCTTCCGCGCCGCCGAGGGCGAAGAACAGGTGTTCAGCCTGGGCCCCCGCGGCGGCGTGGTCATCAACGACTACTGCGCCACCGAAGTGCCCGGCATCTGGGCCATCGGCGAAGTGGCCAACTTCGGCGGCATGTGCCTGGGCCTGGTAGCCCCCGCCAACACCATGGCCGAGATCGTGGCCGACCGGCTCCACGGCGGCGACGCCACCTTCCCGGGCTTCGACACCGCCACCAAGCTGAAGCTCTCCGGCGTCGACGTGGCCAGCTTCGGTGATGCCTTCGCCAGGACCGAGCACTCCCTCGAAATCGTCTACGCCGACCCCGCCCGGGGCGTCTACCAGAAAATCGTCACCACCGACGACGCCAAGACCCTCCTGGGCGGCATCTTCGTCGGCGACGCGTCACCGTACATGAGCCTGCGCCCGCTCCTGGGCCGCGAACTTCCCGCAGAGCCCGGCGCGTTCCTCAGCGCCGCAGGCGGCGGCGAAGCCCCCGAAACCGAGCTCCCGGACGACGCCACCCTCTGCTCCTGCAACAACGTCACCGCCGGGACCATCCGCGACGCCATCAACGGCTGCGGCGCCTGCGAGGGCAACGCACCGGTCCAGGAGCTCGGCGAGCTGAAGGGCTGCACCCGCGCCGGAACCCAGTGCGGTTCCTGCGTTCCGATGCTGAAGAAGCTGCTGGAAACCGAGCTGACCAAGTCCGGCGTCGAGGTCTCCAAGGCCCTCTGCGAGCACATCGAACTGTCCCGCCAGGAGCTGTTCGACGCCATCCGCGTCCTGGAACTGACCTCCTTCGAGGAGATCATGGCCAAGTACGGCACCGGTGCCGGCTGCGACATCTGCAAGCCCACCATCGCCAACATTCTGGCCAGCCAGAACAGCGCCTACGTCCTGGACGCCGGCCGCGGCACCCTGCAGGACACCAACGACCGCGCCCTGGCCAACATGCAGAAGGACGGCACCTACTCGGTGGTGCCGCGCATCGCCGGCGGTGAGATCACCCCCAAGAAGCTCGGCGTCATCGCCGCCGTCGCCGAAAAGTACGGCCTGTACACGAAGATCACCGGCGGCCAGCGGATCGACATGTTCGGCGCCCGCCTGGAGCAGCTGCCCGAGATCTGGAAGGAACTGGTGGACGCCGGCTTCGAATCCGGCCAGGCCTACGGCAAGAGCCTGCGCACGGTGAAGTCCTGCGTCGGCTCCACCTGGTGCCGGTTCGGTGTCCAGGACTCGGTGGCCATGGCCATCCAGCTGGAACTGCGCTACCGCGGCCTGCGCAGCCCGCACAAGCTCAAAATGGGCGTCTCCGGCTGCGCCCGCGAATGCGCGGAGGCCCGCGGCAAGGACGTCGGCGTCATCGCCACCGCCGACGGCTGGAACCTGTACGTCGGCGGAAACGGCGGTGCCACCCCGGCCCACGCCCAGCTGCTGGCCAAAGACCTGGATGACGAGACGCTGATCAAGTACATCGACCGCTACTTCATGTACTACATCCGCACCGCCGACCGGCTCCAGCGCACCGCCCGGTGGCAGGAAGAGCTCGACGGCGGCATCAAGCACGTCGAGGACGTGGTGGTCAAGGACACCCTGGGCATCGCCGCCGACCTCGAGGCCGCCATGGCCAAGCACGTGGACACCTACGTCGACGAATGGGCCGACACGCTGAAGGACCCCGAGCGTCTCCGCCGGTTCCGTTCGTTCGTCAATGCCCCCGACCAGAAGGACGACTCCATCACCTTTGTCCCGGACGAGCGCGGCCAGATGCGCCCCGCCACCGCCGAGGAAAAGGGCAAAGTGCTGATCGGGGCTTCCATCCCGGTCCGCTCCAGCTCGCAGGAATCCAACGGGAACGAGGCATAGCCATGCAGCTCAGTATCGACATCACCGGCCGGGACGTCCTGGTCACCGGCACGGACACTGCCGCGCGGCAGGCCGTGCGCCGCTACGAAGCCGCGGGCGCCGTCGTGCACCGCCTCAGCACCCCGCGTGGAGCCGCCCATGACGGCCCCCTGCCGGAGAAGCCGTTCCTGGTGGCGGCGGTCGACGACGGACAGCCCGGCTGGGCCGGGCTCCTGGAACGCTGCCGTGCCGCGGGCATCCCCGTCGCCGCCGAGCCGGCCGCCGGCCCCGCAGGGCACGTCACCCTGGTGGGCGGCGGCCCCGGCACCACGGACCTCCTCACCGTCGCCGCCGTCAAGGCGCTCCGCGACGCCGACGTGGTTTTCTATGACCGGCTCGCCCCCTTCCAGGACCTGCCCACGCTCACCACCGCCGAGCTGGTTGACGTCGGAAAGAAGCCCGGGCACCACAAGGTGGGCCAGTCGGACATCGAAAAGCTCATGGTGGAAAGCGCACTGGCCGGCAACAACGTGGTCCGCCTCAAGGGCGGCGACCCGTACGTCTTCGGCCGCGGCGGCGAGGAAGTCGCCGCCTGCGTGGCCGCCGGCCTCAAGGTGCAGGTGGTGTCCGGGGTGACCAGCGCCATTTCTGTGCCCGCCGCCGCCGGGATCCCGGTGACCCACCGGGAAGTCAGCCACATGTTCACGGTGGTCTCGGGGCACGCCCCGCTGACCGAGAAGGAGCACCAGCACCTGGCGGGGCTGGGCGGCACCATCGTGGTCCTGATGGGCATCGGCACGCTCCACCAGCTCGCCGCGGGGCTCCGCCGCGCCGGGATGCGCCCGGACATGCCCATGGCCGTGGTGGAGCGGGGCTACCGGCCCGGCCAGCGCACCACCATCGCCGATCTCGGCACCATCACGTCCGCCGCCGCCGGCTGCAGCAACCCGGCCGTACTGGTCATCGGCGAGGTGGTACGGGTGGCTGAAGCCAACCAGGGCCATGCCGGGGCCGCCGCCGACCTGGACCGGCTGGCGGCCTCGCTGCTGGGATCATGAAAGGATTGACCCCCATGACAGCACTTGCACCGGTTGAACGGACGCAGCCCGAACCAACGCAGGCGGAAGTTGCCCCCGACGCCGCGGAGTCCCCGCTCGAGGGGTTCCGCATCGGTGTGACCTCGGACCGGCGCTCCCGCGACCTGATCGAGGCGCTGGAGCGCCGCGGCGCCGAAGTGCTCCACGCGCCTGCCCTCAAGATCGCCCCCGTCCAGGAGGACATGCGCCTCATCGAGGACACCCGGGCGATCATCGCCGCGAAGCCGGATCTCTGCATCGCCACCACCGCCTACGGCATGCGCCGCTGGTGCGAGGCCGCCGATTCGTTCGGCATCGGCGACGAACTGCTCGAAACGCTGGGCAGCACCCGGATGTTCGTCCGCGGGCCCAAAGCCCGCGGCGCCGTGCGCGCGGCCGGCCTTGCCGACGTCGGCATCAGCAGTGACGAAACCACCTCGACGCTGGTGGACATGCTGCTTGCCGAAGGGGTCCGCGGCAAGACCGTCGCCATGCAGCTGCACGGCTACACCGACGTCCGCCAGATCGAGCGCCTGCGGATGTCCGGCGCCACCGTCCTCACCGTCACCCCGTACCGCTGGGTCAAGCCCGACGGCGAGGACAAGCTCCCCCGGCTGATCGAGGCTGCCTGCAGCGGCAACCTGGATGTCCTGACTTTCACCAGCGCCCCCGCCGTCGACGCGATGTGGAGCACCGCCCACGAGATGGGCCTGTACAAGCAGCTGGTGGAAAGCCTGAAACTGAACGTCACCACCGCGGTGGTGGGCCCCGTGACGGCCCAGCCGCTGCTGGATGCCGGCATCACGCCGCTCATCCCCGAACGGTTCCGCATGGGCGCGCTCATCCGCCTGGTGTGCGAGCACCTGGCCCTGAACCACGTCCGCCGCCTGGACACCCGCACCGGAAGCATCGAGCTGCGCGGCCGCAGCCTGCGCATCGACGGCCAGCAGGTGGAACTCGCGCCCGCTCCCCTGCTGCTCCTGCGCGCCCTGCTCGGCGCCGGCGGCGCGGTCCTGTCCCGCGAATCCCTGTCGGACCTGCTGGAACTGCGCGGATCCGTGCACGCCCTGGACATGACGGTAAGCCGGCTCCGGTCCTCGCTGCCGGACGGCAAGCTCATCGAGACGGTGGTCAAGCGCGGCTACCGGATCCGCGTCTAGGGCAGGCCGGTTGGCAATTTAACGGCCCGAATGTGTCGGCCGCCGGCGGGATGAGAGGTGGGTCACGGGTTCTGTTACCGGCCGGTAAAAACTGGCGAACAGGGGCCCGCCGAACAGCAATGGACGGGTAACACAACCGAAAAAGCAGGCCCCTACGCTGGGTTCCATCACGAAGTTCCGGCCGGTTTCCGGCCGCCAGCGAAAGGGCCAGCACATGTCCGCTCCGGCACCCTCCTCCTCCTCCGCCACCCGCATCGTCATCGCCGGGGCCGGCCCCGCCGCGCAGGCCCTGGTGGCGCAACTGGCCCGCGCACAGTTCGCCGGCAGCATCACGGTCCTGAGCAACCGCGACGACGCACCGGAGGAACTGCTGGAGCTGGCCATGCTGCCCCGGGTTTCCGTGCGGTTCGGCCAGCCCGCCAGCGACATAGACGCCGCCGAACGCACCGTGGCCACGGCCGACGGCTTGGAGTTCGGCTACGACCAGCTGGTCATCGCCACCGGGTCCGCCCCCGTGGCCAGCCCTGTCCAGGGCGCATCGCAGTGCTTGAACTACTCAACGATCGACGACGCACCCCGCATCGCCGAGGCCGTCCAGGAGGTCGCCAAGGAGCTTGGCCGCCGGCCGCTGGGCATCCTGGTGGGTACCGGGGCAGCAGCCGGCCAGGCCGAAGCGGTGCTCCGTGCCAAGGGCGTGCGGCCCATCCGCACTACGGCCCGGCCCGCCGCCGTCGTGCCCGGAAAATCAGTTGCGGGGCTGTCCGCGTCCGCGGTGGTTTTCGAGGACGGCAGCAGCATGAGCGGCGACGTGGTGGTCCTGGCCGAGGAACGGGTGGCCCTGGACGGCCTCGCCGCGACGGCCGGGCTGGCAACGGCAGGCAGCGGCGGCATCGTCATCAGCCAGGATTACCGCACGTCCGTCCCCGGCATCTGGGCGATCGGTGACGCGGCAGCGTTCGACGGCGTCCGGCTGGGGCTCCTGGTGGCGGCGGCTTCAGCCGCGGGTGCCTGCGCAACGGAACTGCTGGCCGCTGTTTCGGCTCCGCACGCCACCGCGTCCTCCGGCGCGGAGCCGCTGCGGGCGGCTGCCTGAGCGCCCGCCGCCGGGGGGCGGTGCTGCTGTGACAAGATGGTTCCCGAAACGAGTCAAGGACATCGCCGGGCCCACAAGGCCCCTCGGGAGGACCATCATGAGCAACGAAGCCACCCCTTCGCCCCAGGCAGCCACTGCCGCCGGCCCCGCGGACATTGCCGGCTACATCGACCACACGCTGCTCAAGCCGGAGGCGTCCGAGGCTGACGTGCTGAAGGTCTGCGCCGAGGCTGCGGAATACGGGTTCAAGTCCGTCTGCGTCAACCCCGTCTGGGTCAAGACCGCCACCACCGCCCTCAAAGGTTCGGGCGTCCTCACCTGCTCCGTGGTGGGCTTCCCCCTGGGCGCCACGCCCACCGACGTCAAGGCGTTCGAGGCCCGCGGCGCCGTGCTGGACGGCGCCGCGGAAGTGGACATGGTCATCAACATCGCCGCGGCCAGGGCCGACGACAAAGGCGCCCTGGTGGAGGACATCGCCGCGGTGGCGGAGGCCGTCCACGGCGGCGGCGCCATCCTGAAGGTGATTATCGAAACAGCGCTGCTCTCGGACGCGCAAAAGGTGCTGGCCTGCCAGGCAGCCGTGGAGGCCGGGGCCGACTTCGTGAAGACCTCCACGGGGTTCAACGGCGGCGGCGCCACCGTGGAGGACGTGGCACTGATGCGCAGGGCCGTGGGCCCGGACGTGGGCGTCAAGGCGTCCGGCGGAGTGCGTTCCCTCGCTGACGCTCAGGCTATGATTGCTGCAGGTGCAACACGAATTGGCGCCAGTTCCGGGATTGCCATCGTCAAGGGTGAACAGGGTTCAGCCGCTTACTGACCAGAACCGGAATCTGCCACAGATTGAGCCCCGCGGGGCTGAGGAGGAACACATGTCCAGCCAGGTTAATGCGTCCAGCCACGACTCCACGTCGAACCAGGGCTACGTCCGGACCCCGCAGAACGAGAACAAGCTTTCCGGCAGCATTGTCCTCTTCGTCATCCACATGGCCATCTTCCTGGGTTCCATCTACTCGCTGTCTTTCCTGTCCCTGGGCAACCCGTGGCCGATGGCCGTTTGCCTGGGCCTGTTTGCCCTCGCATTCTGGATCCCGCAGACCCTCCTGGGCCGCTCGGACTCCGCAGGCGAGCACTAAAGCCCTCAGCAACAGCGTGAAAGACCCGGACACTGCGGTGTCCGGGTCTTTTGCTGTCTGCCGCCTGCCCCTGGAACGCCGCCCCTAGAACCAGAGCCGCAGCCAGGCGCCGGCAGCAGCGGCCACCCGCGGCCAGTGGGACTGCGCCACGCCCCACCCGGCCATGCACAGGCCCACCATGGCGTAGGCGCTGACCGGGATCAGCACCAGCCATTCCCGTTTTGAGCCGGCACGGCCCAGCAGGGGAACCGACAACGCGCCGTTGGGCCGCCACACGTTCCGCAGCAGCGGCACTCTGCGCAGCATCTTCGGCGGCTTGACCACCAGCGGCCAGAGCAACGGCACTCCCCCGGTGGTGATGAGGTCGCCGGCGATGTGCACCACCACGCCGATCAGCATCGACGTCGGCAGCCACGTCCACTGCCCCGGTGCGTAGACGGTCACCAGGCCGGCCATGACGAGGGCGAAGATCCAGTTGGAGATGAACCCGCTCTTGGGAAAGAGCTTCAGGGCCTTGGCGGCAATGTTGATCAGGAACATGCACAGCAGCCCCGCGCCCACGGAGAGCCTGCCCCAGGCGGTGTCCATGTGGACCTGGGATGCCAGGCCGGCAAGGAAGACGAAAGCCGCCGCGCCAAGGATGGAGTGGGTTCCCTGCCGGTGGCCGCCGCTGGCGTTTTCAATGCCGCGCGCAATGACGTTCGACAGCGGGGGCAGCGAATGGGCCACGGTGCTGGAGCGGTGGTCCCAGTCGCATACCAGCGCTGTCCCCGCTGTGGCCATGCCGCCGATGAGGATTCCGGTGGGGTCCAGCGGATACCAGCCCAGGGTGTACGGGCCCGTCGAGGCAACAGCTACCCACGCCGCGGCCCCGGACGCGGCGTGGTGTCCTCCCATCACGTGCTATCCCACCGCCAGCGGTGCGTCGGAGAAGATATTGCGGATCACGCCGTTGGCCCATTCCAGGATTTCGGCGTCCTGCAGGTCCCGGCCGCCGATCCGCGCGGTCTTGGGCTTGGGGATGAGGACCGCGTCCAGGGCCGGCTTCGACTGGGAGCCCGGGTACATCCGGTTCAGGCGCATCACCTTGGACTCGGGAAGGGTGGCGGGTGAGAACTTGATGAAGTTGCCCTGCAGGGCGACGTCGGAGAGGCCGGCTTCGCGCGCTGCCACCCGGAAACGGGCCACGGCCACCAGGTTCTGTGCCGGCAGCGGCGGCTCGCCGTAGCGGTCCACCAGTTCGGCCAGGACCTCGTCGATGGCCTCGTCGGTGAGGGCGGACGCCAGCTTCCGGTAGGCTTCCAGGCGCAGCCTCTCCCCTGGGACGTAGTCGTGCGGCAGGTGCGCGTTGACGGGAAGTTCGATCTTCATCTCGGCGGCCTTCTCCTCGGCCTCGCCGCGGAAGTCGGCCACGGCCTCGCCCACGAGCCGGATGTACAGGTCAAAGCCCACACCCTGGATATGGCCGGACTGTTCACCACCCAGCAGGTTGCCGGCACCGCGGATCTCCAGGTCCTTCATGGCGAGCTGCATGCCGGCGCCCAGTTCGTTGTGGGCGGCCACGGCCTTGAGCCGCTCCAGTGCCACCTCGCCCAGCGGCTTCTCCGACGGGTAGAGGAAGTACGCGTAGGCGCGTTCCCGGCCACGGCCCACCCGGCCGCGCAGCTGGTGCAGCTGGGACAGGCCGTACTTGTCCGCGCCGTCGACGATGAGCGTGTTGGCGTTGGAAATGTCCAGGCCGGTCTCGATGATGGTGGTGCATACCAGGACGTCGAAGCGCCGTTCCCAGAAGTCCACGATGATCTGCTCCAGGCGGCTTTCGGACATCTTGCCGTGCGCCACTTCCACCCGGGCCTCGGGCACGAGTTCCCTGATCTTCGCCGCGGTCCGCTCGATGGTGGACACCCGGTTATGCACCAGGAACACCTGGCCCTCGCGCATCAGCTCGCGGCGGATCGCCGCCGTGGTCTGTTTGTCCGTGTACGGTCCCACATACGTCAGCACCGGGTGCCGCTCTTCCGGCGGCGTGGCGAGGGTGGAGGTTTCCCGGATGCCGGTCAGGGACATTTCCAGGGTGCGGGGAATCGGGGTGGCGCTCATGGCCAGCACGTCCACATTCGTGCGCATCTTCTTCAGCGCTTCCTTGTGCTCCACGCCGAACCGCTGTTCCTCGTCCACGATCACCAGGCCCAGGTCCTTGAACTCGAAGTCCTTGGACAGCAGCCGGTGGGTGCCGATCACCACGTCCACGGCGCCGCTCTTGACGCCTTCCGCGGTCTCCTTGGCTTCCTTGGCCGACTGGAAGCGGGACAGCGGCTTGACCCGCAGCGGGAAGCCGGAGAACCGCTCGGTGAAGGTTTCGTAGTGCTGCTGGGCCAGCAGCGTGGTGGGGACCAGGACGGCGACCTGTTTGCCGTCCTGAACTGCCTTGAACGCGGCGCGCACCGCGATCTCGGTCTTGCCGTAGCCCACGTCGCCGGAGACCAGCCGGTCCATGGGGATCTCGCGCTCCATGTCCGCCTTGACCTCGTTGATGGTGGTCAGCTGGTCCGGGGTTTCGACGTACGGGAAGGCTTCCTCCAGTTCGCGCTGCCAGGGGGTGTCCGGGCCGAAGGCGTGGCCGCGGGAGGCCATCCGGGCCGAGTACAGCCGGATCAGCTCGCCGGCGATCTCCTTGACGGCTTTGCGGGCCTTGGACTTGGTGCTGGCCCAGTCCGCGCCGCCCATCTTGCTCAGGACCGGGGTGTCGCCGCCAACGTAGCGGGTCACCTGGTCCAGCTGGTCCGTCGGGACGAAGAGCCGGTCGCCCGGGGCGCCGCGCTTGGCCGGTGCATACTCGAGCACCAGGTACTCGCGGACGCCGTCGCCGCCGCCGGCCACCTTGCGCTGGATCAGTTCCACGAACCGGCCGATGCCGTGCTGTTCGTGGACCACGTGGTCGCCGGCCACCAGCTGGAGGGGATCGACGGCGTTGCGCCGCTTGGACGGCATCTTCCGCATGTCCCTGGTGGACCCGGCGGAGGTCCGGCCCAGCAGGTCGGCCTCGGTGAGCAGGCCCAGTTTCAGCCCGTCCAGGACAAAACCGCGTCCGACGGCGGCCGTGGTCACCTCGATGATGCCCGCCTGGGGTTCGTGGTCCAGGCTGTCCACCCGGGCGCACGGAATGTCGTTTTCGTGGAACAGCTCCGCCAGCCGCTGGGCGGGGCCGGGGCCTTCGGTGGCCACCACGATCCGCCACTGGTCGCGCACGTGCGAGCCGATGAAGTCCATCATTTCCGCCACATCGCCCTGGTAGCCGCGGGGCTCCCGGGCGTGCAGGTTCAGCACGTCGATCTCGGGCAGCAGTTCGGCGTCCTGGGCCAGGGAGGTGATGGACCACCAGGACACGCCGTGGGCCAGGGACGAGCTGCGCGTTTCAGCCAGCGAGCGGAAGCTGGCCGAGTGCAGGGCGGCGGTGGCCTGGGAGCTGAGGTCCAGGGGCGCCGCGCCGCCGTCGGACGCCGTTGACCAGGCGGCCTCAAGGAACTCCTCGTTCGTGGCGGCAAGGTCGTGGGCGCGGGTGCGGACCTTTTCGGGTTCGACCACGACGGCGATGGAATCGGCCGGCAGCTGGTCCACGAACGGCACCATGGCGTCCACCAGCACCGGCGCCAGCGATTCCATGCCCTCCACGGCGATCCCGCCGGCGATCTTTTCCAGCATGTCCGCCGCGGCCGGAAGCTCGGCCTTCAGTTTTGCGGCGCGGGACATCACCGACGGCGTGATGAGGATTTCCCGGCAGGGCGGGGCATGCAGCTCGGTGGGGTGGTGGATGCCCGGCGCGGACAGGGAGCGCTGGTCGGCGACGGCGAACCAGCGCATCTGGTCCACCTCGTCACCGAAGAACTCGACACGGATGGGGTGGTCCTCGGTGGGCGGGAAGACGTCGATGATGCCGCCCCGGACCGCGAACTCGCCGCGGTGGGTCACCATGTCCACCCGGGCGTAGGCGGCGTCGGCGAGGCTCTTCACCACGTCGGTGAACGGGATGTCCTGGCCCACCTTCAGCGTCACCGGGACCAGGTCGCCCAGGCCGGCCACCACGGGCTGGACCACGGCGCGGACGGGCGCGACGACGACGCGCAGCCGGCCCGCCGTCGAGCTTTCCGGGTGGGCGAGGCGGCGCAGGACGGACAGGCGCCGCCCGACGGTGTCCGAGCGCGGCGAGAGCCGCTCGTGCGGGAGGGTTTCCCAGCTGGGGAACTCGGCCACCGCATCCGCGGGCAGGTAGGCGCGCAGGGCGGCGGACAGGTCTTCAGCCTCCCTGCCGGTGGCGGTCACGGCCAGCACAACCCCCGGTCCACCGCCGTCCGCGGACACTGCCAGGCCGTCCGCCATCTCCGCAAGCAGCACGGGCCGCAGGCCGGCAGGAGCGCTGATCTGGTAGTCCTGCCCGCGGACCGCGAAGCCCCTTGCGGCCTCGGCCCGGACCCGGGCGAAGGTGCGGTCCGGTTCCAGGGCACGGCGCAGGCCATCCAGCGTGGGGACCGCGCCGGAGGTGCCGGCGCGGGTTTTGCCGGTGCTGGACGTGCCGGCGGCGGACTGGCCCGAATGACTCATGGCAGAAGCTCCTGTGGTGTTCATCAAAAAATCGCAGGCAACGCGAAAACCCGAAATTCGCTGCGAATCCCGGGGACTTCCAGCCTACCGCGCGGGACCGACATGGCAGTGCGGCGGCCGCGGGCCTAGGCTGTCAGTGCCATCGCATTCGGCGTCGGGGCAGCCGTCCGGACAGGCCGCCGCTCCGAACCACCAGGGACGAACAGGAGCCAGTATGAGCGAAATGACTGCCCGGCCAGCACCAAGGACAGTCCTTGTCACGGGTGCCACCGGCTACATCGGCGGCCGGCTGGTGCCCAAGCTGCTGGAGGCAGGCCACACGGTCAAGGTCCTGGTGCGCTCCCCCGACAAGATCGCCGGGGTGCCGTGGCGGGACAACGTGGAGGTGGTGGAAAGCAGCCTCGACGACGGCGACGCGCTCCGCCAAGCCCTGGCCGGCGTCGACGTTTTCTACTACCTGGTGCACTCCATGGCCGCGGGCGCCGGGTTCGAGGCGAAGGAAAAGGCGATGGCCGGGACGGCGGCGGAGGCTGCCGCTGCGGCGGGGGTGGGGCGGATCGTGTACCTGGGCGGCCTGCACCCGCAGGGCGTGCAGCTCTCCACCCACATGCGTTCGCGCGAGGCCGTGGGGAAGGTGTTCCTGGACAGCCCCGTGGACGCGGTCGTCTTCCAGGCGGGGGTGGTGATCGGTTCCGGCTCCGCATCCTTCGAGATGATCCGGCACCTGTCCGAGACGCTGCCGCTGATGCCGGCGCCCAGCTGGGTGCGGAACAGGATCGAGGCGATCGCGGTGCGCGACGTGCTGTACTACCTGGTTGCCGCCGCGTCCCTGGAGGGCAGTACCAACCGGACCTTCGACATCGGTTGCCGGCAGGTGCTCACGTATGCCGGGATGATGAAGGAGTACGCCACCGAGGCGGGACTGCCGTACCGCGTGGTGCTGGCGCTGCCCGTGCCCGCGCCCAAGCTCGCGGGACTGTGGGTGGCCCTGACCACGCCCATCCCGCTGTCCATGGCGGTGCCCCTGGTCCAGTCGCTGCAGCATGACGCGGTGTCCAACGAACATGACATCGATCAGTACATTCCACTGCCCGACGGCGGCCTGACCCCCTACCGCACAGCCGTCGCCCTGGCGCTGGGCAAGGAGCGCGACGGCCAGGTGGAGACCACCTGGGCCAACGCCGGGGCCGCCTCGGATCCCCTGCCCAGCGACCCGGACTGGGCCGGGCACAAGGTCTACATCGACGAACGCACCTTCCACGGCAACGTGGATCCGGCCCATGTGTGGACCGTGATCGAGGGGATCGGCGGGCGGAACGGCTGGTACTCCCTGCCCCTGGCATGGCAGGTGCGCGGCTGGCTGGACAAACTCACCGGCGGGGCGGGCCTGCTGCGCGGCCGCCGCCACCCGCACACCCTCGCCCACGGTGAAGTGGTGGACTGGTGGCGGGTGGAACGCATCGACAGGGGCCGGCTGCTGCGGCTGCGTGCCGAAATGCGTGCCCCTGGCCGCGCCTGGCTGGAGCTCTCCGTGGAGCCCGACGGTACGGGCAGCCGCTACCGGCAGCGGGCGATTTTCTTCCCCAAGGGCCTGAGCGGGCGGCTGTACTGGCTGGCGGTGCTGCCGTTCCACAGCCTGATCTTCCCGGCCATGGCACGGAACATCACGGCGGCAGCGCAAAAGCTTGCCGATGCGGACCGGGCACCGATGACCCCGTAGGATGTTGGAGGCTTAATCCGTTCCCCACGTCCCAGGAGGACCCATGGCGCTGAGCGCAACCACCACTCTTCCCCACTCCGTCGACAGCGTTGCTGCTGTCCTGGTCAACGAGGACTTCCAGCGCCACGTCAGCCAGCTGGTGGGCGGCAAGCTGGAATCCTTCACCGTGGACGGCGACCTCGCCGGGGCCTTCAACGCCACGTCGGTGCGCACCCTCCCCACCACCCGGCTGCCCGAAATCGCCCGGAAGATCGTTGGCGAGCACCTCAAGGTGACCCAGGTGGAAAGCTGGGAGGCCCCTGCCGCCGATGGCTCCCGCCAGAGCAGCATCTCGCTGAAGATCGCCGGTGCGCCGGTGGACGTCACCGCCGTGCAGCGCCTGGTGGCCGAGGCCGGTGGAACCCGCGTTGAACTCGAAGGCGCAGTCAAGTCCTCCGTGCCGTTCCTGGGCGGCAAGATTGCCGACGCAGCCGAGCCGATGGTGGCCAAGGCACTGAACCTGCAGGCACAGCAGGCCCAGGCCTGGCTGGAAAGCCACTGATCCATGGCCCTTCCCGTCTTTCCCGCGGTGGTCCTGATCGTCGCCGGCATCTGGTCGCTGGTGGTCTGGCCGCAGTTCCTGCGCCGGGTGATGAAGGATCCCCGCGCCCGTGACGCCGCCGGCAAGGCGACCAGGTTCCTGACCGTGCACGTGGTGCTGGTGGCCATCTCCATGGTCCTCGGACTCGCCACGGCAGTCATCGGGGTCCTCGGGCTGCTCGGGTAACCCCCGGAAACGGCACAAGGCTCTCCTCCCGCCGGGAGGAGAGCCTTGTTTCGTTGCAGCCGTGACCGGTCAGGCGGCCTGGTTGAGCGCATCCTCCGCCGCTACCCAGGAGATCATGGCGCATTTGACCCGGGCGGCATAACGGGCCACGCCCTCGAACGCGGCGGCATCGCCCAGCAGCTCGGGATCGGCGTGCACCTTCCCGCGCGAACGGAGCACGTCGCGGAAGCTGTCGATCACGTCGTGCAGCTCTGCCACGGTCAGGCCCTCGGCGAGGTCGGTGAGGACCGAGGCCGAGGCCATGGAGATCGAACAGCCGGCCCCGTCCCAGGCGACCTGCGCCACCTTGCCGTCCTCCACGGCGAGCCGGAGGGTGACTTCGTCCCCGCATACCGGATTCAGCTGGTGCGACTGGCCGGTGGAGGCGCCCTCCGGGGCCCGGGTCTCTGCCAGGCCGCTGCCGTGGCGGGCTTTCGAGTGGTCCAGGATGATCTGCTGGTACAGCTGGTCAAGGCTCATGGGGTAGACCTTCGTCCGTTAGGCGCGGAAGTAGGCACGGACGCCGGCCACGGCGTCCAGGAACCTGTCCACGTCGTCTGTGGTGTTGTAGAGGTAAGCGCTGGCCCGCGTCGTGGCGGTCAGCCCCATCCGGCGGTGCAGCGGCTGCGCGCAGTGGTGGCCAACGCGCACGGCGATCCCCTGCGAGTCCAGGAACTGCCCGACATCGTGGGCGTGGACGCCTTCGACGTCGAATGCGGCAAGTCCGATGCGCTCCTGTCCCGCGGCCGGACCGAGTACGCGCACACCCGGGATGGACTCCAGGCCGGCGACCATGCGCTGGCCCAGCTCCATTTCCCACCGGTGGATTCGGTCCAGCCCGGTTTCGGTGAGGTAGTTGGCCGCCGACGCGAGGGCCACCGCCTGCGAAATGCGCTGGGTGCCGGCCTCGAAGCGCTGCGGGGCCGGGAGGTACTCGGCCCGTTCCATGGTGACGGTGGTGATCATGGAGCCGCCGGTCAGGAACGGCGGCAGGACGTCAAGCAGTTCCTGCCGCCCGTACAGGACGCCGATGCCCGTGGGCGCCAGCATCTTATGGCCGGAGAAGACGGTGAAGTCGACATCCAGTTCCTTGACGTCCAGGGGCAGGTGCGGGGCGGACTGGCAGGCATCGAGGACCACCAGCGCCCCGGCGGCCCGGCCCAGCGCGGCCAGTTCCTGCACGGGATTGATGATGCCCAGGACGTTGGAGGCGTGGGTGAACGCCAGGACTTTGGTGCGCGGGCCGATCACTGTGGCGGCCAGGTCCATCCGGAGGCTGCCGTCGTCGGCGACGGGGATGTAGCGCAGCGTGGCCCCGGTCCGGAAGGCCAGTTCCTGCCAGGGGATGAGGTTGGCGTGGTGCTCCATCTCGGTGACCACGATTTCGTCACCCTGGTTCAGGGCCAGGTCCTGGAGCCGGCTGTCCCCGCGCCCCTGGGCGGCCCAGACGCCTGCGTTGGACAACGCATAGGACACCAGGTTCAGTCCCTCGGTGGCGTTGGAGGTCCAAACGGTTTCGGCGTAGTCCGCGCCGATGAAGTCGGCGATGGTCTGGCGGGCGTCCTCGAAGGCTTCGGTGGCCTCCACGGCAAGGTGGTGCGCGCCGCGGTGGACTGCCGCGTTGCGTTGTTCGTAGAATTCCTGTTCGGCCTCGATCACGCTCACCGGGTTTTGTGAGGTGGCGCCGGAGTCGAGGTACACCAGGGGTTCACCGTTGACCAGCTGGTTGAGGACCGGGAAGTCGTTGCGGATGCGCAGCACCTCGGCGTTGTCCATGACCGGTACGGCACGTTCCAGTGTGGCTGGCGTTGATATTACGGCCAAAACGAACTCCTTGAGCTGCCAACGGGTGACACTCAATTGTCCCACAGCATGGCTGTGGCGGCCGCCCGCGGGGGCGGCCGCCACTCCCGCCCCGGGCTTCAGCCGAGGGAGCAAAGGGGCCGGCGACGGCTGGGGGGAGAGTCTCGGTCTCAGAAGACTCTGACGTCGCCGGCCCCGTCTTTGCCCGGCCCCAGGGGGCCGGAAGTTGATAGGGCCTTGCTGTTCTGTCGGCTGCTCCGCGGCGGCTGCCGCCTTGCTTTGCCTCCTTAAGTAAAGCCTGCGGGCCCGCGGGGTACACGAGTAGGGTGTACTCGAATCCGGGACGGCGTACTACCGGGTGCACGGACACTGCTACGCAACAACCGGTGCCTGCTTGGCCTGCCCTCCTGAATGGCGGCGCGGCGGTTCCACCCTCCTGCCACGCGTGCGGGGAGGCCGGGATCAGGTGGGGCCTACCGGGGCAGGGCAGACTCGAGTTCGTCGCGGCTGCGCACCCCGAGCTTGACGTAGGTGCGGTAGAGGTGGCCCTCGACGGTGCGGACCGAAACCATGAGCCGCTGCGCGATTTCGCGGTCCGTCAGGCCCTGCACGGCCAGCTCCACGATGTCCTGTTCGCGGCGCGTGAGGTGGACCGCGGGGGCCGCGGCGATGAAGCGGCCCTCGCGGAACCGCTCACCGAGTTCATGGTCGCACCGCTCGCGCTGGGCCACGGCCTGCCGCGCCCGGCGGCGTTCTCCGGACTGCTCCAGCACGGTGCTGGCACGGGCGTAGGCCTCGCGGGCGAGGTTGGTAAAGCCTGCCTCCTCCAGCGAGGCAGCCGTTGCCATCAGTGCATCCCCGTCAGCGTCCTCCCATGCCCTGGACAGGGTCAGCAAGGCCTCCGCCCAGCGTCCCTCCACGCCGCGGGCTGCTGTTTGGATGATGGGGATCACGGAGGGGTCGCCCAGGTCCCAGCAGATGGCCAGGATTTCGAGGAGGTTTCCTGCCCTGGCCGTCGCCTCCGGAGTGGTCATCAGGGTCTGCAGCGAGGCCAGGCCCTTGCCGTCCCGCGACAGGTACTCGGCCGCTGCGGCAGCATAGGCCTCGGCGAGGAGTTCGTGGGCCGGGCCGCCGGCAACGGCATCCTTGTAGTCCTGTTCCAGGCGCTGGGCCTGTTCAGCGTCGCCGAGCCGCGCGGCCACGTAGAAGCCCAACGCTGTGCCGAACCTGTTCAGCTGCAGTGGATCGTTGAGCCTGAGGGCCTCCACCGCGGGCAGCAGCACCTGGTAGGCGCGCTCCATCCTCCCCTGCCGCAGCAGGGAGTAGCCACGCAGGATCTGCAGGCTCCCGTTGAACGTGGCGGCACCGGCCGGGTGCCCAGCAGCGTAGCTGTCCAGTTCCCGCTCGGCCGACTCCCATTCGCCCATGGCCAGATAGTCGCTGACCAGCCGGCCCAGCACGAACTCGGGGAAGAAGAAGAGGCTGCCCGCCAGCGGCGGCAGTTCCGAGGCCGCCACGAGCGCAGCATCCAGTCCCTGGCCCGCGCGGCCGGCCGCGGCCAGCGCGTGGGCCAGCAGCCCTTCCGCCAGGGCGCGCAGGGGATCTGCGCTGTTGTCGTCGGCCGCTGACTGCCGGAGGGCGGCGACCCGTCCGGTGAGCGCTTCAAAGTTCACCTCGGCGCCAAGCCGCAGGAGGCACAGCAGTTCCTCCTGCCAGCCCGCGGCCCCGCTGGGGCCCGCGGCGGACCTGGCGATGTCCTCCGCGATCACCGCGAGGGGCTGGCCCACCGCCTGGCAGGCCGAGACCCGGAGCAGCAGCACAGCCGGCCCCTGGGGGTCGTCTGCCAACTGAAGCCAGGAGTCGTCAAGGAGGGCGGCGGCCTCGGCATAGGCGCCCTCGTTGTACAGGGCGCGGGCCTGGATCGCCCGGGCGAGGGAAAGCAGCGAGGGCTCATGGATCCTGGCCGCGATGGAGCGGGCGCTGTGGTTGCGGAACCTCAGCAGGGCTTCCTTGGCCGCCGCCAGCAGCTCGTCGTCACCCGGGCGCAGGCCGCATTCGAGCGCCCACTCGACCGACCGCAGCAGGCCTTCCCCCCGGAGCAGGCCGGGATCCTGGTGGGCTTTGACCTTCTCGAACAGCTGGAGGCTGCGGGAGACCGAAACCGTGTGCCGGATGGCACTGCCGAAGAGGGCGTTCCAGATGCTGAGCGCCGCCGGAACGCCTGGCATCTCCACCACCATCTGCTGGTCCAGCAGGGACCTGACCATGGCCGCCCCGCTGATGTCCTCAATGACTTTGCGTCCTACAGGGCCGGCCAGCGCGATGAGCTTCAGGGCTTCCTGTTCCTCGGGGCTGCGGCGCAGGTGGTCTTTGGCCACAACGCTCCCGAGCCGGGGGCCGTTGGCCGGCAACGCGCCCAGGAGAATCCAGATTCCGTTGCGTTTGGCCAGGATTCCGGCCTCGGCGGCGTCGTGGAGCAGGGCGTCGAGGATGCGCGGGTTGCCGCCGGATGCGTTCCAGACGGCGTCGATCGTCGCCGCAGGTATGGTGCCGTCGAGGATGTGGTCCAGGACCTCTACGATTTGCTCCCGGTTCAGCGGCCGCAGGTCCACGCGCTCAGCGAGTCCGTCGTACCAGAGTTGGTCCAGGGGCTGCGGCAGGCCCGGGCGTGGACTGGCGGCGGCCAGCACGGTGGCCCAGCCTGCCGAAATGAGGTCGGCCAGGACTCCGGCGGAGGCTTCGTCCAGGTGGTGTGCGTCATCGACCGCCAGCAGCACCGGCGCCTGGTTGCCGGCCCTGAGCTTTTCAAAGTAGGACCACATGGACCGCAGGACGGCTACCGGCGAAACCGACTCTTCGGCGGTCAGGTCCCCGGTGTAGGGGGTCAGGACCCCGAAGGGCACCCCGGACAGGGCGGAACTTGCATGAACCCGCAGGACGTTCAGGTCAGCCGCGAGCCGCTCCGTCACGGCGTCCGTGACGGACGACTTGCCCACGCCGGGGCCGGCCATGACGAACACGGCCTGGCTGGTTCCGTTCCGGATGATGCTGCAGATCCGTTCCACCGGTTCGCGGCGGCCGGTGAGGAGCCGGTGGGCTGCTGCGGGCCGGTGTCCATTAGACGAGTCCAGTCAGATCACCCCTGGAAGTTACGCCGAGCTTGGTGAAGACCTGGTACAGGTGGCCTTCCACGGTCCGGACTGACACACCCATTTCCAGGGCGATGTCGCGGTTGGAGGCACCCCGGCCGGCCATGCGGGCGATCTGCCGCTCGCGGCTGGTCAGCAGCGGGCTGCCGCTGCTGGGCACGATCGGCAGGTTCGCCACGGTGGCGGCGAGGATGTCGAGGCGTGCCTGCGCGGTCCTGGCCGAAATGGCGTCCCCGTCCTGGCGGGCGAAGTCCACCGCGAGTGCCATGCACCGGGCCTCGACGGCGTCCAGCTCAAGGGTTGCGGCAAGCTCAGCGCCGGCCAGCAGCGCTTTGGCGTCCTTTGTCCTGCTCCCGACGGCCGTCAGCCGGGAGATCTCCGCCAGCGGGCCTTGCCTGTGCCCGGCGATCTCCTCCAGCAGGCGGAAGTCGGCGTCGCTGCCGTTCACGGTGGCTGCGAGCAGGTTGATGCCGGCGATGGTCCACCGTCCGGCGCCCATGTTCCGGCGTGCCGCCTGCTTGAGCGTAGTGACGGCCTCCGAATCCCCCAGCCAGCGGCCGGCCACGAGAGCACAGAACTCGATGAGGCTTTCCGCAGCGAATCCTGCCTTTCCGGGCGTCCTCTGCAGTTTGCCGAGGTACTTGCGGGACTGCGCGGTGTTGCCAGTCTGCGCGTAAGCCAGCGCGATAGCGGCATATGCGCTGCGGAGAGCGGTCTCCACGGGCTGGAGCTCCAGCTGCGCGGCGGCTGAAATCAGGGGTTCCAGCCCCGCTTCGCCGCGCCCGGAGAAGACGTACGCCATTCCGGCCGCCAGTTCGGTGGCGGCGCTGCGGTACGGCAGGCCGTTGGCCTGCCCGTGGCCGACGCTGCCGAGGAGGTCGATGCAGCGCCGCCATTGCCCGGCCACCAGCAGGACGAAGTAGGCCTCCTTCATGTACCTTTCGCGAAGCCCCACCACGTGGGAGGCGTCGCTGATCTGGCCGCCCAACTGCCTCATCAGGCCCAACGCGTCCATCTCGCGGCCGGTCATGGCCAAAGCGCCCATCAGGATGATCGCGGACCGGAACCGGAAGGCGGTGTCCGGGGTACGTCCGGGGTCCGCTGCCCGTTCCAGGTCAGGAACCATCGCGGCGAAGTCCCCGACGTGCGCCTGGTACTCAAATCCGCTCAGGGCGATCCGGTTGGTAGCCACGGCCACCGGTGCCGGCCACGCTGCATGGTTGCCCACTTTGTCGAGCCGCTGCCGCGCCGCGGCCAGGAGGTCCGGGACCCTGGCCGCCTGCCCCGGCAGCCGAAGCATGACGCGGGCTTTGGCAGCGGCCACCTCGGCGTACTCCTCGAGGTCCAGGGCCTCCAGCTCCGGCTGCGAGATGTCGTCAAGGGCAGCAAGGGCCTGGACCGGCATGTCCAGTTGCAGGTATGCCGCGGCTTTCTGCCGTTGCGCGGGCGCCCACAGGGGGTCTGTCCTTTGCAGCATGTCCGCGTAGGTCAGGGCGAACCGGGGATCGAAGAGCTGCACCGCGGCTTCCGCGGCCGCAAGCGCAAGCGCCGGGCTCAGCGCAGCCTCGCACTCGTGCGTCCAGGCGGCGGCGGACATGAGTTCCTCCACCGTCATGTCTGCGGGATCGGGTTCATGGCCGGCCAGCAGGACGGCGCGCAGCTCCCGCCGGCGTGAGATGCTGAGCCAGGTCCTGACGACGTCCCCGATGTACTTTTCCCGCAGGGATACCCACCGGTGGTCGGTGCCGTCGATTTCCAGCAGCCCGCCGTCTTCCATGTCCGCCACGACGTCGGCACCGTAGATGGCCGTTAGCCGGGACAGTTCCACCCGCCGGGCGCAGGAGAGCATCTCGATGACTTCGCGGGTCTTCGGGGTTTCCCGGGACCAGCGGGACCTGACGATGTCGTCGAGGCTGGCGGCGCCGTCGAGGACCACCTTGTCGCGGAGGGTCCAGACCGAGTCAGACAGCACCAGGTTGCCGGACAGCTGCTGCTCCGTCACCAGGGCCTTGAGCAGCAGCGGGTTGCCGCCCACCATCTGGTGGAAGGTTGCCACCAGCGAGGATGACACGCGGTGCCCCAGCAGGGACAGCAGGACCTGCCTGGTCTGAAGTTCGTTGAGGTTGCTGAGCCGGACCTCGGCAAGCCTGCGCTCCGTCAGCAGCCAGTGGAAGTCGGCCGGCAGGTCACTGGAGTTTGGCGCGACGGCAATGATCCGGGCCGTCCGGGTGAGCATGACGTTCAGCAGCACCCCGGCGCTCATCTCATCGATGGTTCCGGAGGTGTCAAGGGTGATGACGCAGGGCCTGCCCGCGGCGTCGCTGCGGATGAGCGAGGTGATGCCGCGGAGGATGGCGGTGGGCGAGCCCATGTAGGCCTGCGGCAACCGGGCCAGCAGGAAGGACAGGCACCCGTACGGGGTGGCGGAGCCGGAGGGGCCGGTGCGCAGCTGCAGCGACCAGACATCGGGCCCCAGATCGGCGACGGCGGCCCGGGCCAGGGAGGATTTGCCCACCCCGCGTCCGCCGGTAATCACCACGCCCAACGAGTTTTCGCTGGTCAGCGCCGTGCGCACGGCCTCGAGGTTGACGCTGCGGGCGGGCGCAGACCACTGTCCCTCCGTTGCCGCGGAGGGTTTCGTGGGCAGCCCGTCATCGGGAGGTATTGACCCACGTCCCCAGCTGAGTGGCTCGATTGACATGAACTTGTCCCCTACATCCTGCAGTAGCGGGATGTAGCCCCATTGCTCCCCCGCATAGGAAGTAGAGTACCCTGCCGGGCCGACAAGGAGACAGGCCAAAGGCCCTTTAAGTTTTTATTGCAGACCGGCGGATTTTGCCGGGTGGAACTTCTGTTGGGCCGCCGTGAGGCCTTCCCGGAGCAGGGACTCCACGGCGTCGGCAGCCTCGTCGAGCAGGAACGGGAGATCCTTGAGCTCGGCGGTACCGAAGTCGCGCAGGACGTAGTCGGCGGTGTCCATCCTGCCGGGAGGCCTGCCGACACCCACACGGACCCGCGCGTAGTCCTTGGTGCCCAGCGCCTTGGAGATGTCGCGCAGGCCGTTGTGGCCGCCTTCTCCCCCGCCGATCTTGAGCTTCACGGTATTGAACGGGATGTCGATCTCGTCGTGCACCGCCACCACATGGTCCGGCGCGATGCCGAAGAAGTTCGCCAGTACGGCGACGGGGCCGCCGGAGACGTTCATGTAGGTCATCGGCTTCGCCAGGACGACCCGCGGGCCGCCGATTCCCAGGCGCCCCTCAACCACCTGGGCGCGTGCCTTGTGGGTCTTGAAAGCCGCCCCTACGCGGCCGGCGAGTTCGTCAAGGACCATCTGGCCGACATTGTGCCGGTTCCCTTGGTACTGCGCGCCGGGGTTGCCGAGGCCGACGATCAGCCAGGTATCAGTCATGGATCAATCCTATGGTGGGCGGACGGGGCACTGCCGGGGGCAGACATGGCAGTGGCCGGACCCCGGGGGATCCGGCCACTGGCATGGCATGCGGAGTGATTACTCGGCAGCGGCTTCTTCGGCTGCTTCCGGTGCTTCCTCTGCGGCAGCCTCGGGTGCTGCTGCTTCGGTTTCCTCTTCCTCGGCGATCTCGACTGCCTCGGAGATGTTCACCACGAGGGCCTCGGCGTCGGTCAGCAGGACGGTGCCCTTGGGCAGGACCAGGTCGGAGCCGTGGACGTGCTCGCCGGCGCCGCGGCCTTCGATGCTGACCTCGATGGCGGTGGGCAGGTGGGTGGCCTCGGCTTCGAGGGACACGACGGCCAGTTCCAGGTTGTGGACGGTGCCGGGGGCGGACTCGCCTGCAACGTGGACGGGAACGTCAACCGTGACCTTTTCGCCCTGGCGGACGGTCAGGAGGTCGATGTGCTCGATGATCTGCTTTACGGGATCGCGCTGGACGTCCTTCACCAGGGCCAGGTGGCCTTCGCCGTTGATGTCCAGGGACAGCAGGGCGTTGGCGGTGCGGACGGCCAGGGTGGTGGCCTTGGCCGGCAGGGTGACGTGGATGGGCTCAGCGCCGTGGCCGTAGATGACGGCGGGGATCTGGTTGTTGGCGCGGGCACGGCGGGCGTAGCCCTTGCCGAATTCGGTGCGCAGTTCTGCTGCGAGCTTCTGCTCAGACATGGATATCTCCTTGAAGACTGAAGGGGTTCAGCAAGGGCGGAGGTCTGGTGTGACCTTCAACGCCGGGCCGGCTCGCGGCCCTTCAAGAAGGCAGTCCCTCAGGTGAAGGACAAGCAGACCCAGTCGATAACGGAGGCTATGCTCTCCCTCGCCAAGGTTTCGTGGACAAGCCTACCAGCGCGGGCCCGTTTACCGTAATCGGGGAATGTCGGCAATTGAGCCTGTCGAAAGCCCGGGGGCGGGTTTCGACAGGCTCAACCACCGCAGGCTAGGCCTTGCCGTCGAAGAGGCTGGTGACCGAGCCGTCGTCGAACACTTCACGGACTGCGCGGGCGATCAGCGGGGCGATGGACAGCACGGTCAGCTGCGGGAACTGCTGGGACGCGGTGAGCGGAAGCGTATTGGTGACCACCACTTCGCGGGCGCCGGACTCGGAGAGGCGGCGGGCAGCGGGGTCGGAGAAGACTGCGTGGGTCGCGGCGATGATGACGTCCTTGGCCCCTGCATTCTTCAGCACCGTCACGGCGCCGGAAATGGTTCCGCCGGTGTCGATCATGTCGTCGATCAGCACGCAGGTGCGGCCCTCGATCTGGCCCACGACGGTCTTCGAGACTGCCTGGTTGGGCACGGTCAGGTCGCGGCTCTTGTGCACGAACGCCAGCGGAGCGCCGCCGAGCCGCTCTGCCCACTGCTCGGCCACGCGGACGCGGCCGGTGTCCGGCGAGACAACCGTGATGTTGTCCGCCTCGACGCGGGTGCGGATGTAGTCGGCCAGCAGCGGGATGGCCATCAGGTGGTCAACGGGGCCGTCGAAGAAACCCTGGATCTGCGAGGTGTGCAGGTCAACGCTCATGATGCGGTCCGCGCCGGCGGTCTTGTAGAGATCGGCCACCAGGCGGGCGGAGATGGGCTCGCGGCCGCGGCCCTTCTTGTCCTGCCGTGCGTAGGGGTAGAACGGCGAGACCACGGTGATGCGCTTGGCGGAGGCCCGCTTCAGCGAATCGATCATGATCAGCTGTTCCATGAGGTGGTTGTTCAGCGGGGCGGGGTGAGCCTGGATCACGAAGGCATCCGTGCCGCGGACGCTTTCCCCGGCACGGACGTAGATCTCACCGTTGGCGAAGTCGTAGGCGTCCACGGGAAGGAGGTCGGTGCCGAGCTCCTTGGCGATTTCCCGCGCCAGCTCCGGGTGTGCCCGCCCGGTGGCGAGCACCAGCTTCTTTTCGCCGTGCGCCGTAATTTCGCTCATGTTCTTACTTGCCCTCTTCTGTAGATGCCGGGGTACTTGAGGAGTGTTGGGTGGCCGCCTGGGCCAGTTCAGCGGAGCGGGTGCCCGGACGGTTCGCGGCGACCCACCCTTCGGCGTTGCGCTGCGGCGCAACGTTCACCACCAGGGCTCCCGCGGGCACGTCCTTGCGTATCACCGCGCCGGCGCCGCTGTAGGCGCCGTCCCCCACGGTGACCGGGGCAACAAAGACGGTGTTGGAGCCTGTCCGGACGCCCGAGCCGATGACCGTGCGGTGCTTCTTCTCGCCGTCGTAATTGGCCGTGATGTTTCCACAGCCGATGTTGGTGTCTTCGCCGATTTCGGCGTCGCCTGCGTAGCCGAGGTGGGACAGCTTGGAGCCGCGCCCGATAGTGACGTTCTTCGTTTCGTAAAAGGCACCGATCTTGCCCTTTTCACCCAGGACCGTGCCGGGGCGCAGGTAGGTGAAGGGCCCGACGGCGGCGCGCGGGCCGATGATGGAGCCGGAACCGTGCGTGCGGACCACGGTGGCGCCTTCACCCACGGTGACGTCCGTCAGCGTGGTGTCGGGTCCGACGACGGCGTCCCTCGCCACAGTGGTGGCGCCGTGCAGCTGGGTGTTGGGCAGCAGGCGGACGTCCTCGTCGAGCGTTACGGTGGAGTCGATCCAGGTGGTGGCCGGGTCCACCACCGTGACGCCCGCGCGCATCCAGGCTTCGACGGTGCGGCGGTTCAGCTCGGCGCCGAGGGCGGACAGCTGGACGCGGTCGTTGGCGCCTTCCACCTGCCAGCGGTCCGCGGTGACGACGGCGGCCACCCGGCCGCCTGCCTCGCGTGCCAGTTCCAGCACGTCGGTCAGGTACTTCTCGCCCTGGGCGTTGTCGGTGGTCACCTTGGCCAATGCGTCCCTGAGCAGGCCGGCGTCGAAGGCGTAGATTCCGGAGTTGACTTCGCGGATCAGCCGTTCGGCCTCGGAGGCGTCCTTGTGCTCGCGGATCCCGGTGACCGTGCCATCCTCCCCGCGGAGGATGCGGCCGTAGCCGGTGGCGTCGTCCAGGACGGCGGTGAGGACCGTGACCGCGTTGGCGTCACGCTCATGGGTGGCGACGAGTTCGGCGAGCAGTTCGCCGGAGAGCAGGGGGACGTCCCCGTAGGTGACCACCACGGTGCCGGCCAGGTGGCCCTCGGCGTCCAGCGCCTCGAGGCCTGCCTCAACGGCGCGGCCGGTGCCGGGAATGTCGTCCTGGTCCACGATGACCGCCTTGGGGTCCAGCGCGGAAACGTGTCCGGCCACGAGGTCGCGTTCGTGGCGCACCACGATGGCCAGCTGCTGCGGGTTGATGCTGCGCGCTGCCCGGAGGGCATGCCCCACCATGGACAGGCCGCCGATTTCGTGGAGGATCTTTGGCGTACGCGACTTCATCCGGGTACCGGCGCCTGCTGCCAGAACGATTACAGCGGCCGGGCCGGCATTCTCGGGGATCACGTACGGGCTCTCCTTGCTTGGTTGTGCTGGCGCTGCGCGGTGTACAGCCGGCTCGCCGGCCCCGCACCGGGTGCCATCCTACTGAACGCTCCTCGCACAGCAGTTCCGCCCATAGGATTCGAACCTATACTCCACGGCTCCAAAGGCCGGGGTGCTGCCGTTACACCAGAGCGGACCGTGCCGTGGGCGCAAGGCCCGGGCACAAGTCCCTATTTTGCCACGGGTTCAGGGCAGCGCGCGACCAAGGGGCGTCCGCCCCGTGCCGGCCGCGCCGGAATCCGGGCCCCGGCAGGTGGTGCATGATGGAAATGTGAGCAACAACCTTCCGCGGACGCGGATGACTGGCCTGCAGCGGCGAAGCCAGCTGATCGACGTCGGCCGCGGCCTCTTTGCCGTCCGCGGCCTGGACGGAACCACCATCGAGGAAATCGCCGCCTGCGCGGGCGTGTCCAAGCCGGTTATCTACGAACACTTCGGCTCCAAGGAAGGCCTCTACACCGAGGTGGTGGACTTCGAATTCCACATCCTGCTGGACGCGGTCAACACCGCCCTGACGGAGGAGGCAAAACCCCGCGTCCTGGTGGAACGCGCGGCGCTGGCCCTGCTGACCTACATCGAAGAGCGCACCGAGGGCTTCCGGATCCTGATGCGCGACGCTCCCCCGTCCCAGCCTGAAGGCGCGTTCTCAACGCTCCTGTCCCATGTGACTGCCCGGGTGGAGCACATCCTCTCGGACGAGTTCTCCCGGCGCGGCTTCAGCGGGCAGGACGGCGCCATGTACGCCCAGATGCTCGTCGGCATGGTGGCCATGACCGGCCAGTGGTGGCAGGACAGCCGCCAGCCCGACAAGCACACCGTGGCCGCGCACCTGGTCAACCTCGCCTGGAACGGCCTGACCGGCCTGAAGAAGGAACCGGAGCTGCAGTCCGAGCCTTAGTCGTGGTCACCTTCGGGCGCGGGGCACCTGTCCTCTGCGTGCTGCTCCCCAGCGGCGCCCTGGCCTCGCAAGCTCAGCAAGGGAACCCTTGCCGCTGTGGGCCCACTTCGTCGCTTTGACGCACGCTGCCGGACAGCCGCCCCACTCCCGTGCGCCGCCGTCGCCTTTGTCAGTCGCCCAGGAGCTCTGAGGACTCCAGCCACTCCATTTCCAGGGCGTCCTTTTCGTCCGTGAGGTCCTTGAGCTGTTTGTTCTGGTCGGCGAGCTTGTCGAAGTCGCCGGCCTCGGTGGTCTTCAGCATCAGGTCGTGAAGCTTCTTTTCCTCTTGGTCCAGCTTCTTGAGCTGCCGCTCGATCCTGTTCAGGGCCTTGCGGGCCTCGCGCTTCTCGGCTTCGGAGGGACCGGACGCCGAAGCTGCCGCGGCCTGGCCGGCGCTGGTGACGGGGTTGCCGCCGCCAGTGACGGTGGAACCGGCCAGGGCGGCCTCCCGCAGCTCCAGGTACTGGTCCACGCCGCCGGGAAGGCCGCGGAGCTTGCCGTCGCCCAGCAGGGCCATCTGGTGGTCCGTGACGCGTTCGAGCAGGTACCGGTCGTGGCTGACCACGACCAGGGTGCCGGGCCAGCCGTCCAGGACGTCCTCCACGGCGGCGAGGGTGTCGGTATCGAGGTCGTTTGTGGGCTCGTCGAGCATCAGCACGTTCGGCTCCCCCACGAGCAGCCGCAGCAGCTGCAGGCGGCGCCGCTCACCACCGGAGAGGTCCTTCACCGGCGTCCACTGCTTTTGGTTGGTGAAGCCGAGCTGCTCCACCAGCTGGCCTGCCGTGAATTCCCTGCCGCCGACGTTGAAGGAACGCTTTTCCCGCTCGATGACCTCGATGACCCGCAGGTCCGCGACGTCGTCGAGCTCCTTGACCTCCTGGGTGAGCACCGCGGTGACCACGGTCTTACCCCGCTTGAGCTTCCCGGCGTCCGGCGCAATCTCGCCGTTCAGGAGTTTCAGCAGCGTGGTCTTGCCCGCACCGTTGACGCCCACCAGGCCCAGCCGCTCGCCGGGTGCGAGGCGCAGGGTGATGTTGTCGAAAAGCTTCTTTCCGGCGTCGCCCTCGAAGTTCAGCGACACGTGCTCCAGGTCCAGGACGTCCTTGCCCAGCCGGGCGGTTGCCATTTTGTTCAGGGCCATGGAGTCGCGGGGAGCCGGGACGTCGGCGATCAGGGCATTGGCCGCTTCAATCCGGAATTTCGGCTTGGAGGTCCGGGCCGGGGCGCCGCGGCGCAGCCAGGCCAGTTCCTTCTTGACCAGTTGCTGGCGCTTGCTTTCCACCACGGACGCCATCCGGTCGCGCTCGGCACGGGCCAGCACGTAGGCGGCGTATCCGCCTTCGAAGGGGTCCACGATCCCGTCGTGCACTTCCCAGGTCTTGGTGCAGACTTCGTCAAGGAACCAGCGGTCGTGGGTGACCACCAGGAAGGCGCCCTGGTTGGCACGCCAGCGCGTCTTCAGGTGCCGCGCCAGCCAGGCCACGCCCTCGACGTCGAGGTGGTTGGTTGGCTCGTCGAGCATGATGACGTCGTGGTCCTCGATCAGCAGCTTGGCCAGCGCCACGCGGCGCTTTTGGCCGCCGGAGAGCGCATGGACGTTGGCGTGCCAGTCGACGTCGGACACCAGGCCGCCCATGATTTCCCGGATACGGGGGTTGCGGGCCCACTCGTAGTCCGCCTGGTCGCCGACGATCGCCGCGCCCACCGTCAGGTCGCCGTCGAGCACGTCGCTTTGGTCCAGGTACCCCACGTTGACGTCCCCGCGCTTGGTGACGCGGCCGGAGTCCGGCGTGGAGCGCAGGGCCAGCAGCCGCATGAGGGTGGATTTGCCGTCGCCGTTGCGGCCCACCATGCCGATCCGGTCGCCCTCCTCGAGCCCCAGGGTGACGCCGTCCAGGACGGTGCGGGTTGCATAGGCGACGGTGAGGTTTTCGCCGCCAAGAAGGTGTGCCAAAGGGAACTGCTTTCTGCTGCCGGGCTGGAAGAACTAAAGGAGGGTGTCGGAAATGATGCGTGCGCCGGGGACGGGACCGTGGACGGGCAGGGCCGTCAAGCCAAAGCGGCGCAGGTCGTCGGCAAGTGCTTCGGCAGCCGCGGAGTCGTCCGCCAGCAGGGCGACCGTGGGCCCGGAGCCGGAAACGATCCCGGCGACGGCGCCGTGGGACTCCCCGATTCCCAGCGTATCGCGCAGCGCCGGTGCGAGGTCGATGGAGGCCCGCTGGAGATCGTTGACCAGGACGCGGCTCAGGGCTTCGGCGTCGCCGCTGCGCAGCGCCGTGAGGATCTGGGGATCGACGTCGGAGGGTTCGCCGGCGCTGACGCCTTCGGCGTCGCGGAGCCTGTCCAGCGTGCGGTACACCTCCGGGGTGGACAGGCCGTAGTCGGCGACGACCAGCACCCAGTGCGTCTGCGCCTTCGCCAGCGCCGGGGACAGTTTGTCGCCCAGCCCCAGGCCCACGGCCGTGCCACCCAGGAGCGAGAAGGGCACGTCCGCACCCAGTTCCGCGGCCAGGTGCGCCAGTTCCTCCCGGGAGAGTCCGCTGCTCCAGAGCGCGTCGCAGGCCAGCAGGGTGGCTGCGGCATCCGCGGAGCCGCCGCCCATGCCGCCGGCCACCGGAACACGTTTGGTGATCTCCAGGTGCACGCCAGTGGCATGCTCGGAGACGTCGGCCATGATGGCGGCGGCTTTGTAGGCCAGGTTGCTGCTGTCCAGGGGGATGTCGACGGCGTCAAGGTCCAGCGTGCTGGATGGGCTGAGGCTGACGGTGATTCCGGGAGTGGCGGTGCTGGTGGCTGCGACCTCTTCGTAGAGGGACACGGCCAGGTAGACGCTGGCCACCGAGTGGTAGCCGTCCGGCCGGAGCGGGCCCACGGAGAGCGAGACGTTGACCTTGCCGGGGGCTTTGACCCGGACGGTCCTGGCGGCGAAGCGCCCTGGCAGGACGCTCACGAGATTGTTTCCCGGGCTTCGGCGATCCTTGCGAACGCCGCGATGTCGATGACCTCGCCGCGCGCCGTCGGATCGACGCCTGCTGCCACGAGGCAGCGCTCGGCCTGCGGGGCCCCGCCGGCCCAGCCGGCAAGGGCGGCGCGGAGCGTCTTGCGGCGCTGGGCAAAGGCGGCGTCGATCACCGCGAAGACCTGTTCGCGGGTGGCTTTCGTTGCCGGCGGCTCCCGGCGGGTGAACGCGACCAGCCCGGAGTGGATTTTTGGCGCCGGCCAGAAGACGTTCATTCCAATGACGCCGGCCTTGCGCATGTGGCTGTACCAGGCGGCTTTCACGGACGGGACGCCGTAGGTCTTCGAACCCGGGCCCGCGGCCAGCCGGTCCGCCACCTCATCCTGCACCATGACCAGGCCATGCTTGAGGCTGGGGAAGTGCTGCAGGAGGTGCAGCACCACGGGCACCGCTACGTTGTAGGGCAGGTTGGCCACCAGCGCGGTGGGCTCCACGGGCAGTTCCGTGACCTTCATGGCGTCCGCGTGCACCAGGTGGAAGGACCCGGCGGCGGAGGGGCGCCACTCCTTCACGGTTTCCGGAAGCTTTGCAGCGAGGACGGGATCGATTTCGACGGCGACGACGGCGGCTGCGGCGTCGAGCAGGCCCAGGGTCAGGGACCCCAGGCCCGGGCCGACTTCGAGGACGGTTTCGTCCGGCTGCACGCCGGCGGCGGCAACGATCCTGCGGATGGTGTTGCCGTCGATGACGAAGTTTTGGCCCAGCGTCTTGGTGGGCCTGATCCCGATTTCCTCTGCCAGCCGGCGAATGTCGGATGCACCGAACAGCGGTGCGGGCGCGGCGGGGATCGGTTCAGTCACCTAGGTATCCTATCCCGCGCCGCACTGCTGCCTGCCCGGATAACGGCTGTGGCCGGGCCGGAAATCCCGGGCCCGGCCACTGCCGTTGGTGTTCTGTTGCGAACGGATCAGCTGCTTGCTGCCCAGCCGCAGCCCCAGGGCTGCAGGCCGCGCTGGGCGTAGACCCGGTTGGCGATGTCGATCTGCTGCGCCTTGGTTGCCAGGCTGGCGTTCGGGGCGTAGGCGCCGCCGCCGGATCCGATCCAGGTGCGGATGTCGAACTGCAGGCCACCGTAGTAGCCGTTGCCGGTGTTGATGCTCCAGTTGCCGCCGGACTCGCACTGGGCGATCTTGTCCCACATGGCCTCGTTCATCATGGCCGGCGCCGCGGCACCGGTGTTCGCTCCCGCCGCGGCGGCTTCCGCCACCGGCTTGGCTTTGGTGCCCACTGTGACCTTTTCGGTGACGGGCTGGACGGCGACGTTCTCGGAGACCAGGGAGCGGGAGGCTTCACGTCCGTCCACCATGACCAGCTTGAAGGTGCGCTGGATCTTGCCTGCCGCACCGGCCTGGGTCACTTCCTTCTCGCCCTTGAGCATGTCCGCGCTTTCGGCGGTCACGGTCTGGAAAGGCACGTCCTCGGTGGTGACGGCAGTCTGGCTGGTGTCGACACGGGAAACCTTGATGACCATGTCGTTCACCACGTTGGCGTTGGCCGGCTGGGAGGTGCGGTCGTTCGCGGCGAGGCTGATGCCGGCTTCTTCGAGGACCTTGCCGACGGTGGCTGCCGTCGTGGTGGCGGTGTTCGCCTTGCCGTCGGCCACGATGCTGACGGACTTGGGGGTGGAGATGGCCACGTAGGAGCCTTCCAGCGACAGCTGGGCGTCCTTCGGAGCGGAAACGGAGGAGGCACTGGCGACGCCGAGTTCGGTCACCAGGTCTTCAACATCCTGGGCGGTGGTGTTGACCGTCTTCTCAGCCCCGTCCAGGCTGACCTTGACCTCTTTGGCCTGGTTGATGTTGATTACCGTTCCGTTGTGGACGGTTTGGTCCAGCGCGGGCGAGACCCTGTCGCTGGGCGTCAGTTCCAGGTTGGCGCTCTTGACCACCTGGCCCACCGTTCCGCCGAACGACTGCACCGAGGAGACCTTGCCGTCGACGTTGAGCGTGATGGTTTTGTTATTGCCGACGAAGGCTACGAGGCCGGCCACAAGGCCGCAAAGCACCAGCAGCTGGGCGCCCACCTTGATAAAGCTGAACTTGCCGTCCGATGTGAAGAACTTGATCACGATTGCCCGTAACTCTAGGTCCATCCGGGCACGGGGAACTGCGCAATAAAATGCCCGGTACCATCGCCAAGCAGGGACAGTCCGGGCACCGGTGCGCCGCCACACTCTTCCCCGGCCGCGCCCGCGTGCATACTGGCCGAGGCGGCTGTGGATCAAAGTGAAATTACCCGATGGCCTTCCCCGACCCCGGCTAATAGTTGTCCACTGTAACCGTAGCGTTATAAAGCGGCCAACATTTTTGCATACCAGGTATTGCCGGGCGTTACACGAACGGGACCATCGTCAGGCCCAGGAACCGTATGCCTGCAGGGTATTTTCGCTGATCTGGGTGCACAGCCCGCCGAGGTCGGAATCTGTCACATCGGCCATGGCACGCACCGTGTAGGGAACCATGTAGCTGGCGTTGGGCCGGCCGCGGTGCGGGTGCGGAGTCAGGAACGGGGCGTCCGTCTCCACCAGGAGGAGCCGGGGGTCCGCCACCGCGAGCGCGGCGCGCAGGTTCTCCGCGTTCTTGAAGGTCAGGGTGCCGGCGAACGACATCCACCACCCCTCCTTGTTGCAGGTCCTGGCCAGTTCCTCGTCGCCCGAGAAGCAATGGAAAACCACCCGATCCGGCGCGCCCTCTTCCCGAAGCACGCGGACCACATCGCTGTGGGCGTCCCGGTCGTGGATCTGGAGGGTAAGGTCCAGGCGCTTGGCGATGTCGATGTGCCGGCGGAACGAGTAGTCCTGGTGGGCCAGGCCTTCGCCCTTGGTGCGGTAGTAGTCGAGCCCGGTTTCGCCGATGGCACGGATGCGTGGATGGGCGGCAAGCCGCTCAATCTCTTCGAGCGCCGCCTCCAGTTCACCGCGGGCGGCGTAGCGGGGGGCGTCGTTCGGGTGCAGTGCCACCGCACCGAGCAGCCGCGGGTCCCGGTCCACTGCTTCCACCGTGAAACGCGAGGACTCCAGGTCGCAGCCCACCTGGACGGCGCCCTGGACGCCTACGGCCGCGGCCGCATCGAGGGCAGCCTTGATGCCCACGGGAGCCTTCCCCTCGGGGAAGTCCAGGTGGGTGTGGTTGTCCATAACGGGCACCGGCAAGGGTTCCGGTGCGGGGGGAAATTCCTTCCGGGGGCGTTCTTCCTGCCCGGAGGTTTCATCGGCGGCGGGCCCCCGGTAGGCGGCAGGAGTCAGCGGATTGCACATCCATCCAGCCTAGCCGCCGCCCGGCGCCCCTAATTCACCGGAACATTCTGTCAGCCGCGGCAGTTGTCTTAGTAGTCTGGTACGAACACATGCGAACGCCCACCGACGGGCGCAGGCAGGCTTGCTGTCCCGTCCAGGTGAAACCCGGGCTGAAAGGTTGCCGATGGAACCCCACCGACGCACTGCCGACAACGTGAGCGCTCCGAACCTGAACCTGGCCGGCGTCGGAGAGTCCGTGAGCCACCTGAGTCCGCACCGGCCCGAGCCCATGGATGTGGAGTCGTTCCACGCTGCCAGCCAGCGCATCCTGTCCACCGTCAACACGGTGATCGACGGCAAATCCGATGCCGCCCGGCTGGCGCTTACCGTCCTGCTCGCCCAAGGCCACCTGCTGCTGGAGGATGTGCCCGGCGTGGGCAAGACCCTGCTCGCGAAGACCCTCGCCCGGACCATCGACTGCACGGTCAACCGCATCCAGTTCACGCCTGACCTGCTGCCGTCCGACGTGACCGGAGTCTCCATCTACAACCAGGCCTCCAGGCTGTTCGAATTCCGCCCCGGCGCCGTCTTTGCCAACATCGTCATCGGCGACGAGATCAACCGCGCCTCCGCCAAGACGCAGTCCGCGCTGCTTGAATGCATGGAGGAGCACCAGGTCACGGTGGACGGCACCTCGTACCGGCTGGACGAACCGTTCATGGTGGTGGCCACCCAGAACCCCATCGAAATGGAGGGCACGTATCCGTTGCCGGAGGCCCAGCGTGACCGGTTCATGGCGCGGATCTCGATGGGCTACCCGGATAAGGACGCCGAAATCGAGATGCTGGAGACGCACCAGTCGGCCTCACCGCTGGCCTCGGTGGCAGCCGTGGTTTCCGCAGCGGATGTCGCGTCCATGATCGCCACGGTGCAGCAGGTCTTCGTCTCGCAGCCGGTCAAGGAATACACGGTGTCGCTGGGCAGGGCCACCAGGGAAAGCCCACTGCTGCGGCTCGGCGCGAGCCCGCGCTCGATGCTGCAGCTGCTGCGAGCCGCCAAGGCCACGGCGGCCCTGGACGGCCGCGACTTTGTCCTGCCCGACGACGTTCGGGACGTCGCCGAGGCGGTCCTGGCGCACCGGATCATCCTTGACCGGAAAGCGGCAGGTGCGGGCGAAACACCGCACAGCGTACTGCGGAACATCCTGTCCCGCCTGCCCGTGCCCCAGGACGGGCCGGCCGCCCGCGCCGCCGCGGTGGCAGGCCCCGGGAACCGCTAGGCGCGCACCATGGCCCTGCTGGACAGACTCCCCCGGCACCTGTTCACCAGGCGCGGGTGGGGCATGCTCGCGGCGGGAGCCGCCGCGCTGGCGGCGGCCCAGGTCATGGGGCGCCGGGACCTGCTGACGCTTGCGGTCCTGTTGCTCGTGCTGCCGCTGGTCTCGCTGGCCGGCATCCGCCTGGTCAAGCCCCGCTTCCGGGTCTACCGGGAGTTCAACCCATCCCCTGTGGAGACGTCCGCCCCCACCACCGTCAGCCTGGCCGTGGCACGCAGCGGTCCGGGCAGCGGGCTGGTCACCATGGAGGAACGCCTGCCCGCGCGTTTCGGTGAAACGCCGGCTTTCCGGTTCCCCTCCAGGTCCGCTGCCGGCGGCACCAGCCGCTACGAATACCAGCTCAGGTCCAGCCAGCGCGGCCAGTTCCGGATCGGGCCGGTCACGGCCGAGTTCACCGACCCCTTCGGGTTGTCCCTGCACCGCCAGGCCATAGACGACGGCGACATCCTCACCGTGACGCCGGCCGCCGTCGTGCTTCCCATGACCGGGCTGGCCGGCGCACGGGGCAATGACGGCGTGACGGCTACCCGCATCCGGGCCAACCCCAGCGACGACGATGTCATGACGCGTGAATACCGGCACGGCGACCCGATGCGCCGGGTGCATTGGGCCGCCACCGCCAGGCACGGGGAACTGATGGTGAGGCAGGAGGAATCGGTCACCACGCCCGAGGCAACGATCATCCTTGACCATCGGTTCGGAGCATTTTCCGGCGGCCCCGGCACGGCGGTACCCGGGCTCGCCAGTCCTGAGGGCCATGCGCTGGCCAGCAGCAGGACCTTCGAATGGACTGTGGTTGCCGCCATGTCAATCAGCGCGCACCTGGCCGAGCGCAACTACGTTTTGCGGCTGCTGGACACCGGCGGGCAGCCGGCGTTCCTGCACTCCCCCTCCTCGCCCGCCCCCACGGCCGAGGAATTCGCCGGGGCGGCCGGCCTGCAGTCGATAGCCGAAAGCCTCGCGGCCATCCAGCTCTCCGGGACGCACCATCCGCGGCGGGACGGCACCCCGGGCTACCGGAGCCACATCAGCCAGGACTCCGCGCCGCCCGCGTTTGACGACCAGCTCATGGACAAGCTGTCAGCGCACCGGATGCGCGGGCCCCTGATCGCGGTACTGGGACGGCTCACCGCCGAGGAAGCCCTCGCCCTCGCCCCGGCCGCCGCGTACGGCACCAACGCCTTTGCGCTGGTGGTCGCTGAAAAGCCCGGGGATTTCGAGGACGTCCTTGAAGTGCTGCGGCAGGGCGGCTGGCGGGCCGCGGCGGTGGCCCCGCACGTCAGCGTCGCTGCCGCCTGGACCCAGTTCGACCAGGACCTGGCCCTGCCGGTGGCGCCGGCAGCGGACGTGCGGCGCGGGGCGGGAATGCCGTCATGACCGTTGCACCAACCAGGCAGCAGGGCGCCGGACAGGGCACGGCGCAGACCGCCACGGGGCGCGGTGGCCGCCAGCGGGTGGGCGCCTACCCCTGGGCCATGGCCGCGTCCATCGCGGTGGGTGTCTGCGGGGCCGCCCTGTCCCTCAACGGCGTCCTGCGCGGCTGGAACTGGTACTGGGCCGTCCTGACCACCGTGGCGGCGGTCAGTTTCACCCTGGCCGCCCTCCGTTCCCTGCGGGCCCAGCCGTTGCTGGTCACCGCGGGAGGATTCCTTGCCCTGGGCGCCGTCCTGACACTGACGTTCTTCCGCAGTTCAAGCATCCTGTGGATCCTCCCCAGCGGTGCGAGCTTCCGTGACCTGGACCGCCTGATCCGGCGCGCCAGCGAGACCGTGCTGGGAGAGACCGCTCCGGTGGCGCCCAATGTGGGCATCGTCATGGTGATCTGCGCCGTGCTGGGCCTGGCCGTGATCCTCGTGGACGCACTCGCCGTACCACTGGGTATGCCGGCAGCCTCCGGGGCCGGGCTGCTGGCGCTGCTGGTGGTGCCGGCGATGATCAAGCCCCAGAGCGTGGGTGCGTGGAGTTTTGCCGTCACCGTGGCCGGGTACCTGATGGTTCTCGCCTGCAGCCAGTGGTTTGCGCCCGACGGCAGGATTCAGGCCAACTCCGCCCGCAGCCCGGGCATGCTGCGCCGGGCGGCCCTGACCGGCGCCGTGGCGCTGGTTGCCACGTTGGTCCTGCCGCTGGCAATCCCCGGCTTCGACCGCGGCACTTTCCCGCAGGGCTCACGGCTCAATCCGTGGGGCGGGTCAACCGGCCTGAACCCGATGATCACGCTGGGCAACAGCCTCCGGACGCCGGACGGCAGCGGCCGGATCACCTACGCCACCAGTTCGGCGTCGCCGCTCTACCTGCGCTCGGTCACGGTGGACAATTTCGACGGCGACTCGTGGGGACCGGACGACCGCGCCGGGTCCCGGCTGCCGCTGGCCGGCCGGATAGACCCGGGCTACGCCGTGCTGGCGGATGTGCAGGTGCGGCAGGTGACCGCCATCGACACCGGGTCCTTCAGCAGCCCCTACCTCCCGGCCCCCTACGCGCCGGAAACGATCCGCGGCCTGAGCGGGCAGTGGACGTGGGACCCCGCCACCCTCTCGATCAAGGGAACAGAGACAACAACGCGGCGGCAGGAGTACGTTGTCACGTCCGCCGTGCCCAGGCTTACGGCGGCACTGCTGGCGCAGTCCTCAGGCCCTGCCCGCGGTATCCCGGATGATTTCACCCGGATCCCGGGCAATGTCCCGGACATTGTGAGGAGCACTGCAAGGGCCGCAGCAGGTTCCGCGGCCACCCCGTACGCCAAGGCCATCGCCATCCAGAAGTACCTGCGGTCGGCGGAGTTTACCTATTCGCTGCAGTCCCCGGTGCAGGGCGGCTATGACGGCAACGGGCTTTCGGTCCTGGCGGACTTCCTGCAGCAAAAGAGCGGCTACTGCATCCACTACGCGTCCGCCATGGCCGTCATGGCGCGGCTGGAGGGGATCCCCAGCAGGATCGCGGTGGGCTATGCGCCCGGCAGGCTGACCGGGGCCACGGTGTCGGTGGCAGGCCAGGGCATGCTTCCCGAGTATGAGGCAGATGCCCGGGACGCGCATGCGTGGCCTGAGCTGTACTTCCAGGGACTGGGCTGGGTGCCCTTCGAGCCCACCCCCTCGCGCGGCGTGGTGCCCGACTACGCTACCGAGGCCTCCGCCTCTTCCGTGCCGGACGCCCTTGGCAACAACGACGGCCTGGTGCCTGACGCGGCCCCGGCTCCGAGCCCGAGTGCCAGCGCCGCCCCGCTGCCGGTGCCCGGGGCGGGCAACGGCCCGGACAGTGCCGCCGCGCTGGTGCCCTGGCTGCTGGGCACAGCCGCAGTGGTCGGAGCGGTCCTGCTGGCCGCCGCACCCCACCTGGTCCGCACGGGCCTCCGGGCACGGCGGCTGCGGCCGAAACGCCAGGAGGACGCCCTCCCGCTGGCGTGGAACGAACTCCTCGACCTCGGGACGGACTACGGCCTGCCGCCCGGGGCCAGTGAAACACCCAGGGCCTACGCCGCGCGCTTCCGCCGGTCGCTGCTGGGCGAACCGGGCGGGATGGATGAACCTGCGCACCAGGCCGTCGTGATGCTCACGGCTGGTTTCGAACGGTACAGGTACGGCCGGCCGGACGCTGATGGCCGCAGCGCCGGGGCCCTTCCGCCCACAGCGCCCATGCCGGACGCCGGACCCGGCCTCGCGGCCCTTGATGCGGCGCTCCGCGGGAACACCCCGCTGTCCCGGCGGCTGCGCGCGGCGTGGCTGCCCCCGTCAGTCATGGCGCGCCTGGCCCGCCTCCTGGGCCTGCCGTTCCGGGCTGCGGGCAGGACCGTCCTGAAGGCGGTCCGGGCCGCGGCGCACCGCTGGCCCCGGAAGACCACTGGATGACGGCTGCCGGCATTCTTTGGCAGGGCGCCGCCGGGGACGGGAAGGGCGCTGCCGGCCGGGATCATTCCGGCGGGCAGCGCCCTTTTCCTTGCGGCTCCGGTCAGCCGGCGTAGGGGTCGGCGACGCCGATGTACTGGGTGTAAAGGTACTCCTCGATGCCCTCGAGCCCGCCTTCGCGGCCCAGTCCGGACTGCTTGACGCCGCCGAAGGGTGCGGCCGCGTTGGAGATGACGCCGGCGTTCAGGCCCAGCATGCCGGTTTCGAGGCGTTCGCCCATGCGGATGCCGCGGTTCAGGTCCTGGGTGAAGACGTAGGCCACCAGACCGTACTCGGTGTTGTTGGCCAGCCGCACCGCTTCGTCCTCGGTGCTGAAGGTGATGATCGGCGCGACGGGGCCGAAGATCTCCTCTGACAGGATCCGGGTGCCCTCGGTGACGCCGGAGAGGATCGTGGGCTGGTAGAAGTACCCCGGACCTTCCACCGGTCCGCCGCCCAGGACGGCCTTCGCACCCGAGGCAACGGCGTCGGAGACCAGTTCGTGGACCTTGTCCCGGCTCTTGGCGTCGATCAGCGGGCCCACCTTGGATTCGGGCTCGGTTCCGCGGGCGGTGGTCATGTCCTTCATCTTCGCCGCGAACTTCTCCGCGAACTCCGCTGCGACCGATTCGTGCACGATGAAGCGGTTGGCCGCGGTGCACGCCTCGCCCATGTTCCGCAGCTTCGCCAGCATGGCACCGGCGACGGCGGCGTCCAGGTCGGCGTCCTCGAAGACCACGAACGGGGCGTTGCCGCCAAGTTCCATCGAGGTCCGCAGCACTGTCTCCGACGCGTCGGAGAGCAGGCGGCGGCCCACCTCGGTGGAGCCGGTGAAGGACAGCTTCCGAAGCCTTGCGTCCTTGATCAGTGGCCCGGTGGTGGCGCCGGCAGTGGAGGTGGGGATGACGTTCAGGACGCCGGCGGGCAGGCCCGCCTCCAGCATGACGGCGGCGAAGAGCTGCGACGTCAGCGGGGTCAGGTTCGCGGACTTCAGCACCATGGTGCAGCCGGCGGCGACGGCAGGGGCAATCTTCCGGGTGGCCATGGCCAGCGGGAAGTTCCACGGCGTGATCAGCAGGCAGGGGCCCACCGGCTTCTTGGTCACCAGCAGGCGGGACTTGCCGTCCGGGGCCACCGAGTAGCGGCCGAACGCGCGGACGGCTTCTTCGGAGAACCAGCGCAGGAACTCGGCACCGTAGGTGACCTCACCGCGGGCCTCGGCCAGCGGCTTGCCCATTTCCATGGTCATCAGCAGGGCGAAGTCGTCGGCCCGCTCGGTCACCAGGTCAAATGCCCGGCGCAGGATCTCCCCGCGTTCGCGCGGGGGCACCTTCGCCCAGGACTCCTGGGCGGCCACGGCGGCATCCAGTGCCGCGGCTCCATCCTCGGGCCCGGCGTCGGCGATGCTCAGCAGCACCTTCCCGGTGGCGGGATCCTCGACGTCGAACGTCTTGCCGGAAGCGGCGTCGCGCCACTCGCCATTGATGAGCAGCCCGGTGGGAACGGAGGCCAGAAGCCGGCTTTCGCGATCGGCGCTAACGGCAGGCTGTGCGGTGACAGTCACGATGACTCCCTCGTCAGTAGGGTTGTGGCAGCCCTTCGCCGGGCCGGAGTGACCGGGCTCATTGGGCTGATTAACAGCCAGACTACTGCCGGGTCCGTCCCGGGTCTACGCCGTTGCGCACTGCCAAAACGCCGCCGCGCTGTGCAGTTGCACAGCGCCCGGCGGCGGCTTGCGGGGACCGTCAGCGGGCGGCAAGGACCGCCGAGTACAGTTCCCGCTTGCTGACCCGCACGTCATCGGCCACGGCAGCCACGGCCTCCTTGAGCCGGATGCCCTGGGCCACCAGCTCGTTGACGGCGGCCACGTGGTCCTCGGGCTTCCCGGCCGCCTGCTCCGGCGCCCCGCCCAGGACCACCGCGATCTCGCCGCGGACTTCCGTGCTTTCCGCCCAGTGCAGCAGCTCACCGACGGTGCCGCGGATGACTTCCTCGTAGGTCTTGGTCAGTTCCCGGCACACGGCGACGGGGCGCTCGGCGCCGAACCGCTCACGCAGGGCACGCAGCATGGCCTCGAGCCGGTGCGGTGCCTCGAAGAACACCATGGTGCGGCGCTCCCCCGCAAGGTCGGACAGGCGCGAGGCGCGTTCACCGGCTTTGCGGGGAAGGAAACCCTCGAAGCAGAACCGGTCCGTGGGCAGGCCCGACAACGCCAGCGCAGTGAGGACGGCCGAGGGGCCGGGAACCGCGGTGACGGGGAGGCCCGCCGCGATGGCGCCCTCCACCAGCCGGAAGCCGGGGTCCGATACCGACGGCATGCCGGCGTCGGTCACCATGACCAGGGTGCTGCCGTTGCGGACCTGCTCCAGGAGGTCAGCCGTCCGGGAGGCCTCGTTGTGTTCGTGGTAGCTGATGACGCGGCCCGGCACGGTCACGCCCAGGCTCTGGACCAGCCGGTGGAGGCGGCGGGTGTCCTCGGCGGCCACGATGTCGGCCGTGCCGAGCAGCTCGACCAGGCGGGCGGAGGCATCACCGGTGTTCCCGATTGGTGTGGCGGCAAGCACGATGCGTCCCGCCGTCGACGGCGCGGGGGCAGGAAGGGGGCTGGGGTTCGGGTCCACCCACCCAGCCTACTGCTGCCGGGCCTTCCAGCCGCAAAAGGTAGCATGGGGCTCGTGACCCAGACCTCGACGCGGCCGGCCGGGGCCGGTGAACCCACCCCGGCAGCCTCCCCCACAGGACCAGGGGCACCCGCGGCCCGACCTTCCACAGCAAAGAGCCGCCCCTGGATCAGCCGGCCCGCCGGGGCGTTTACCGTCCAGGCCCTGCAGGCATGGCTCCTGGGCGAGGGGCCTGCCTGGCGGGACTATCCCCTGTCACTGCGCCTCTGGTACGTCCTGGTTCCGGTCCTGACAGCAGTCGCCGCGGGCCTGCTCCGGTTCGTCCGGCTGGAAGTCCCGCACAAACTCGTGTTCGACGAAACCTATTACGTCAAGGACGCCTACTCATATCTGATCAGCGGGTACGAACGCAGCTGGCCGGACAAGGCCAACGATTCCTTCAACGCCGGGGATCCCACGGTCCTGCTGGATACGCCCGAATACGTGGTCCACCCGCCGGTGGGCAAGTGGATGATCGCGGCCGGAATGTGGCTGTTCGGGCCGGACAATCCCTTCGGCTGGCGTTTCGCCGCCGCGCTCACGGGAACACTGACAGTGCTGTTGGTGTCCCTGATTGCCCTGAAGCTGTTCCGTTCCCTCCCCCTGGCCGGCGCCGCAGGTCTGCTCCTCGCCGTCGACGGCCACCACCTGGTGATGTCACGTACCGCGCTGCTTGACGTCTTCCTGACGTTCTGGGTCCTCGCCGCATTCGGCGCCCTGCTGTTGGACCGGGACGACGGACGCCGCCGCCTGGCCCGCCGGCTCGCGCAGGCTGCCGCTTCGAACGGCGGTCAGCCGACGGCCCGCATGCTGCTGGCCGGGCCGTGGCTGGGCATCCGCTGGTGGCGGGTCGTTGCGGGAGTCTGCATGGGGCTGGCGGTGGGCACCAAGTGGTCCGGGCTCTTCTTCCTCGCCGGCTTCGGGATCCTGACCGTGCTCTGGGACCTCAATGCCCGGCGCGTGGCCGGCATCCGCGGCTGGATCAGCGGCGGCGTCATCCGCGACGGACTGCCGGCCTTCGCAAGCATGGTCCCCGTTGCCGGCATTGTCTACGCTGCCACCTGGACGGGCTGGTTCCTGTCCGGCAATGCCTACTTCCGCCACTGGGCGGACAGCAACCCCTCCGCTGAGTGGGGCTGGCTCCCCAATTCCGTCCGTTCACTCATCCACTACCACCTGGAAGCGTACAAGTTCCACCAGGGCCTGAGCTCCGAACACCCGTACCAGGCCAGTGCCTGGAGCTGGCTGGTCATGGGCCGGCCGACGTCGTTCTTCTATGAATCCCCGCCGCAGGGGACCCCGGGCTGCAGCGTGGAGAAATGCACGTCCGCGATCCTGTCTGTGGGGAACCCGCTGGTCTGGTGGCCGGCGGCCATCGCGCTGGTGGTTGTGATTTTTTGGTGGGCCGGGCGCCGGGACTGGCGGGCGGGTGCGGTCCTGGCAGGGGTGGCCGCGGGCTACCTGCCGTGGTTCATGTACCCCGAGCGGACCATGTTCTACTTCTACGCGGTCTCCTTTGAGCCCTTCCTGGTCCTGGCATTGGTCTACTGCCTGGGCCTGGTCCTGGGGCGGGCGGCGGATCCGCCGTGGCGGCGGCGCTCCGGCCTGTACCTGGTGGCCCTGTTCCTGGCCGCGGCCGTCCTGCTGTCGGCGTTCTTCTACCCGGTCTGGACCGGGGAGGTCATCCCCTACGTGGACTGGAAAGTCCGGATGTGGATGCCGTCCTGGATCTAGGGCAGGATTGCATGAGACCCCCTGAGGAGCCGCTGCCGCGGCGTGGCAGCGGAAACGGAGACCTGCTGTGAGAGAAGCAAGCACGGAACTGCTGGTTGAGCTTGACGCCGACAGCAACGTGACTGACCTGCTGCTGGAGCAGCACGCCGCCAACCCCGCCCACGCCCTCTACCGGCGGAAGGGTCCCAACGGATGGGTGGATGTGTCCGCGCAGAAATTCCTGCAGGACGTCAGCGCCCTGGCTAAGGGGCTGATCGCCGGAGGCCTGGAGCCCGGGGACACCGTGGCGGTGATGTCACGGACCTCTTACGAGTGGACGTTGGTGGACTTTGCCATTTGGTTCGCCGGCGGCGTCACGGTGCCCATCTATGAAACCTCCTCCCCGGGCCAGGTTGAATGGATCATCCAGGACGCCGGAGTGCGCCGCGTTTTCGCCGGCGACCGCGCCACCGTCCACCTGGTCAACAGCGTGGTGGCGGAGTCCGCCGCCCTCCGCGACCGCCTGGTCAACGTGGTGCGGATGGATTACGACGGCGAAGCACCGGACCTTGCCAGCCTCGCCGCTGCTGGCGCCGGGGTCAGCGACGCGGAGCTTGAGCGGCACCGGAGCCGTGCCGGGCTGGATGACACCGCGTCCCTGGTGTACACGTCCGGGACCACCGGCAGGCCCAAGGGGTGCGAGATCACGCACGGCAACTTTGCCCTGGTGGCGAAGAACATCGTTGCCTTCCTGCCGGAAATCCTGCAGCACGATAACGCCCGTACGTTGATGTTCCTGCCCTTGGCCCACGTTCTGGCCCGGGCGGTCCAGGTGGTGTGCCTCACTGCCGGAGCAACCTTGGCGCACACCCCCGGCGCGGCGCAACTGCTGGAGGATCTGGGGTCATTCCGGCCCACGTTCCTGCTGGTGGTTCCGCGGATTTTCGAAAAGGTCCGGGCAACGGCGGCGCACAAGGCAGCCCTGGCGGGCAGGGGGCGCCTTTTCGCGGCCGCCTCCGCCGCCGCCATCGACTACTCTCGGGAGCAGGACAGGCAGAGCCGGGGCAAGGGACCCGGCCCCGGGCTGATGTGCCGGGTGCGGCATGCAGTCTACGACCGGCTGCTGTACCCGCGGCTCCGCCAGGCCCTCGGCGGCGAGGTGGGCTACACCGTGTCCGGCGCCAGCCCCCTGGCCTTGGACGACGCCCACTTTTTCCGAGGCGTGGGCATCCCCGTCCTGGAAGGGTACGGACTGACCGAAACCACGGCGCCATGCACGGCCAATACGCCGTCCCGCACCAAGGTGGGCACGGTGGGCATCCCCATTCCCGGAACCACCATCCGCGTGGCGGAGGACGGCGAGATCCTGGTGAAGGGCATCGGAGTCTTCAAGGGCTACCACGCCAACCCCGCAGCCAACGCTGAAGCCTTCGTGGACGGTTTCTTCCGCACCGGCGACTTCGGTGTCCTGGACGCGGACGGGTTCCTGACCGTCACGGGGCGGAAGAAGGACCTGCTGGTGACCGCCGGCGGCAAGAATGTGGCGCCCGGGCCACTGGAGGAACGGATCCGCGCCCACCAGCTGGTGGGACACGCCGTCGTCGTGGGCGACGGCAGGCCGTTCGTGTCAGCCCTGCTCACCCTGGATCCGGAAGGCGTCGCCAACTGGCGCTCGGAACGCGGCCTGCCTCCGCTCCCCCTTCGGGAAGCCGTCACGGACCCACAGGTCCGTGCCGCCGTGCAGGAGGCCGTCGACCACGCGAACCAGCTGGTATCCAAGGCCGAATCGGTGCGGACGTTCGCGCTCCTGGACGCGGACTTCAGCGTGGAATCCGGGCACCTGACGCCGTCCTTGAAACTGAAGCGGGCCGTCGTCGTACAGGACTTTGAGGCGGAGATCGCCAGGCTGTACGGCTGAGCTGCTACGCCTCTTCGGCGGGGCGCTCCTGCGGCGCCACGCCGCGGCGCCGGCGGGTGGGCCAGGTGAGCACCAGGGTCACCAACGCCGTCAGCAGCGCCAGGCCGGCAATGCCAATTCCCGCATCGATCCAGAACTGGCCCGGGAACAGCCTGATCAGTGTGTCATCCAGGCTGAAGGTCCATGACCCGTCGGCGAAGAAGATCCGGTGGAATTCGGTGAAGAACTGCTGCCAGCCCAGGGCCGCCAGCGTGCCGAGGCCAAGGATCAGCACCAGCGTGATGACCGAGCCCGCAAACAGTCCGCGCCGGATCCCGCCGGTGCTCCGCCTGCGCAGGTAGAGGATGGCCACGAGGGCGAGGAGGAGCAGGAGGGTCCCTGCGCCGAATGACGAAAGGATGACCGCCTTCACGTCCGCCATGTGGCTGACTTCGCCGTCCTTGAACAGTTTGTCGCCGCCGCGGTGCACCAAATCACCGAGGTAGCGCGGGCCGGCCCAGTTGCTGAGGTAGTCCACGGCGTAGGAGCCGTAGGTCATCCTGTCGTCGGTGCTGAACCCGTAGCCGTCACCCGGGAACCCGGGACGGTTGTACTCCACCCACAGGAAGAGCGGGCTGGTGACCGCGCGGACGGCCAGGATCAGGAGGATGAACGGGTAGGCGATGGCCAGCAGGACCTGCATGACGCGCGGCGCCACGGGCCGGGCGTTGGCTGCGCTCTCACGCTCGGCGTTGCGGCGTTCCACCTCCTCCTCGGGAGGGCGGACGTGCAGCGCCGACGTAGGCAGGGACTCCCGGAACTCGGAGGAACCGGACTTGCCCTCCGCCGGGTCGTCGGAATGCGCGGCGCGGTGGGAGGGAACAGAAGGTTCGACGGCGGCTTCGGCGGCCTTGCGGTCCGCCCTGCTTTCGGGCTGGGCTGCCTTGTGGATGGCGGCGGCGTCCCCGTCGTCCTGGGCACCGGAGTCTTCCCCGCCGGCGGGCTTCAGCCAGGAAAACGCGGGCTCGTCGGAGTCCCCGGACGTGTCCAGGAAAGGTTCCGGCTGCGGCGCAGCGCTTTTGGCGCGGGCCGGTGTTTCGTCGTTCACAGCAGCGTCACTTCCGTTGGGTTCCGCGCCGGACCCAGTACGCCGGCGCGATTCATTCTGTTGACGAGCCTACCGTCCGGGACTTCGGCACGGCGAGGAACCACCCCGGCTGGATTACAACGATTCAGGCAGCGATTTCCGTGTACCCGGAATCCTCGGGCCGAAGATCCCCGCGTTCCCCGGCGAGGTATGCACGCCGTCCCCACACCAGGACGTACATCCAATACGCGGTAAGCACCGACGCGCCGATCCCGATGCGCGCCCAGGCCGGCAGCGGGCTGGGCGTGACGAACCCTTCCACCAGCCCCGAGACGAACAGCACCAGGACCAGTCCCAGGGCCACCGTGATCAGCGACCGCCCTTCACCGGCCACCGCGCGGCGCCTGGTTTGACGCCCGGGCGACACCATTGCCCAGAAGATACGTAAACCTGCGGCGCAGGCGGTGAAGACGGCGGTGAGCTCCATCAGGCCATGCGGCAGGATGTAGGTGAAGAAGACGTCCGACTTGCCTGCCGCAGCGAAAATGCCGGCCGCGATTCCCACGCCTTGGGCATTGCTGAACAGGATCATCGGCACCCAGGCCCCGGTGATTCCCAGTGCCACCGCCTGCGCGCTGATCCAGGCGTTGTTGGTCCACACGGCGCCGGCAAAGGAGGCCGCGGGGTTTTCCGAGTAGTAGTCGATGAAGTCCTCATTCACGTACCGTGCCGCTTCGGCCTCGGAGGCGACGGCGCGGAGTGCGTCCGGGGATGTCCCCAGCCAGGCGGCGTAGGCAGCGGCGATGATGGCAAACGCGGTACCGCATGCCAGGGTCAGCCACGTCAGCCGGTACAACGCCGCGGGCAGGGCCACCAGGAAGAACCGTGCAAGGTCCGCCATGGCGTTGGACCGGGCCCCGGTGAAACGGGTCCTGGCCAGGGCGAGGGTGGCAGACAGCGAGGCGGACAGCGTGCTTTCGGGAGCCACGGAACGGATCAGGGACAGGTGGCCGGACGCGGCCTGGTACAGCGCCAGCAACTCATCGGCTTCGCCGCCGGTCAGCCTGCGTTTGGCGGCCAGGCCGTGCAGGCGCGACCACTTGTCCGCGTTGACGGCGGAGAAGGCGTCCATATCCACGGCCCCAGCCTAGCGTCCCCGCATTAGACTGTGACCGTCCGCACCCAGCCACGTAGAACAGGGACCGCAGCGTGAGCCTGATAGTCACCGGTGAGGCCGTGGTCCTGGAACTGAGGCCCGCGTCCTTTGCTGCCCGGGCCCTGGGCCTGGCCGTTGACGTGGTTTTCCACGCAGTCCTGCTCGTCGCTGCCCTGCTCGGTTTGTCGGCGGCCGGCCGGGACCTCGATGACGCCGCCGGGCGCGCCCTGGTGCTTTCCGCCGTCGTATTGTGCCTGGTCGTGGTTCCCGTGGCGACGGAGGCCCTGACCAGGGGCCGGTCCCTGGGGAAGCTTGCCACCGGCTTGCGGGTGGTGCGCGAAGACGGCGGCGCCATCCGGTTCCGGCACGCCCTGATCCGCGGGCTGACCGGTTTCCTGGAAATCTACCTGTCGTTCGGCGGACTGGCACTGGCCGCCGCTCTCTTCAACGACAAGTCCAGGCGGGTCGGCGACCTGCTGGCCGGGACCTACTCCGTGCGCGCCCGGGTTCCGGTGGAGCCGGCAGCGCCGGTCTTCGTTCCGCCACACCTGCAGTCCTGGGCCTCGACGGCGGACATCGGGAGGATTCCCGACGTCACGGCGCGCCGGGCCGCACAGTTCATCCGCTCGGCGGTCCGCATGGCCCCGGGGTCCCGGACCGCGATGGCTGCGTCCGTCGCGGCGGAACTGTCCGCGCACGTGGCCCCCGCCCCGCCGCCGGGGACCGGGCCGGAGGATTACCTGGCCGCGGTGGTCGCTGAGCGCAGGGCCAGGGAACTCAGCAGGCTGGCCAGGTCCCGCCACCGGAACGCCGTGGTGGGCGAGCGGCTGCAGAAGCTGCCGTTCGGCGGGTGAGCTAGTTGTCGTACTCGTTCCAGGGGATGTTCCAGTCCCCGTAGCCGTCGGTGTGGGCGGCGTAGTCGCCCTCGGTGTTGATGATCTGCACCACGTCCCCGGTGCCCATGTTGTCGAATACCCACGCTGCGCCGTCGGGCAGGAAGCCGATGCAGCCGTGGGAGACGTTGGTGTTTCCGATGTAGGGGTAGGCGGACTCCAGTGCCTGGTGGATGTAGGCGCCGCTGAGGGTCAGGCGGATGGTGTATTCGACGTCGGCTTCACCGTAGTAGGCCGGATCGTCGGGCTTCAGCCCGATGCTCGATGCCCGGAAGTGGTCATACCGGTTCTTCTCCATCAGCACCGCGTAGCCCTTGGCCGAGGGGAAGCGCTTGTCCCCCATGCTCACGGGCAGGGTCTTGACCGGCTGGTCGTTGATGCTGAGCGTGAACGTGTGGGCAGTGGCATCGGCGACGGCCACCTTCTTGTCACCGATGGAGACGTTGACCTTCTTGTTGAAGTTGGCAATCTGGCCGTTGCCCAGGTCAACGCCGAAGAGCTGCATGTCCATGGTGATCGTGGAGTTTGCTGTCCAGAAGTTTTCCGGGCGGTACCGGACCATGGTGTCGCTGTACCAGTGGAAGGCGCCCTTTTGCCCCGCGGTGGTGGTGATGGTGATGGCCTTTTCCACCGCGTCGCGGTTGACCACCGGCTCGCTGAAGATGATCTGCAGGGGCTGGCCGACGCCCACCTTCATGCCGTTCAGCGGGTAGATGGCGGCGTCGGCTTCGTGCGAGCTGGAGACGGTGTTGAAGGACTGGGTGGTGCTCGTTTCGCGTCCCGCAGCGTCCTTGACCACGTACGTGTAGCTGTAGTCGGTATTGAACTCCAGGGGCCCGGACGCGGTCCATGCCGTGCGGTTGGAGTCGATGCTGCCCTCGATGATCTTTCCGGCGGTGCTGGTCAGGGTGACCCGCTCGATGGTGCCGTTGCCCACCTTCAGGGAGACAGGAGCGGCGGGGTTCACTTGCTTGGCACCGTTGGCCGGCGCCGCGTCAAGGGTCACCGGGGGGACCACGGGCGAAGCGATGCCGGGCGAGGTGCGCAGCGCCGAGCCGGCCTCCGATTCCAGGAGCCCGCCGGCAAGTCCCGGTGCGACGGCGGCGAAGACCCCTCCGACGGCGGCCAGCACGCAGACGGCAGCCACGGCAAGGATTTTCTTCACTGTCCCCCGGCGCCGGGGCTTCACATCAGGCTCCATGTTTTCGATCCTAGGCGCAAAAAATAACGGCCCGGACGCGTTGCGGCGCCCGGGCCCTTACATCTCAGTAACGGTAGTGTTCCGGCTTGTACGGGCCGGCGACGTCGATGTCCAGGTATTCCGCCTGGTCCTTCGTCAGTTCGGTGAGCTCCACTCCCAGGGCGTCCAGGTGCAGTCGGGCAACCTTCTCATCCAGGACCTTGGGCAGGACGTAGACCTCGTTGGCGTATTCCTGCTGGTCCTTCTTGGTCCACAGCTCGATCTGCGCGATGGTCTGGTTCGCGAAGGAGTTGCTCATGACGAAGGACGGATGCCCCGTGGCGTTGCCCAGGTTCAGCAGGCGGCCCTCGGACAGGACGATGATGGAACGCTCTGCACCGGTGCCTTCATCGAAGACCCACTCGTGGACCTGCGGCTTGATTTCCACCTTCTTGACGCCGGGGATGCGGGCCAGCCCGGCGATGTCGATTTCGTTGTCGAAGTGCCCGATGTTGCCCACGATGGCCTTGTTCTTCATGCCCGCCATGTGCTCGGCCATGATGACGTCCTTGTTGCCGGTGGTGGTGATGAAGATGTCCCCCTGCGCCAGGACAGACTCCAGCTTGGCCACCTGGTAGCCGTCCATTGCAGCCTGCAGGGCGCAGATCGGGTCGATCTCCGTGACGATCACGCGTGAGCCCTGGCCGCGGAGCGCCTCGGCAGCGCCCTTGCCGACGTCGCCGTAGCCGCAGACGACGGCGACCTTGCCGCCCATGAGCACGTCGGTGGCCCGGTTGATGCCGTCGGGCAGGGAGTGCCGGATGCCGTACTTGTTGTCGAACTTGCTCTTCGTGACGGAGTCGTTGACGTTGATTGCCGGGAAGAGCAGCTTGCCCTGGTCCGCGAGCTGGTAGAGGCGGTGCACGCCGGTAGTGGTTTCCTCACTGACGCCCTTGATGGTGGCGGCCGTGCGGGTCCACTTTTGCGGGTCGGCGGCGATGGAGCGCCGCAATACCTCCAGGAAGATGCCGTATTCCTCGGAGTCCTCCTCCGCCGCGGACGGAACGGCGCCCAGTGCCTCGAACTCGACGCCCTTGTGGACCAGCATCGTGGCGTCGCCGCCGTCGTCAAGGATCATGTTGGGGCCCAGCTCAGGGTTTGACTCCGCGCCCGGCCAGGTGAGGATCTGCTCGGCGGTCCACCAGTATTCCTCAAGGGTTTCGCCCTTCCAGGCGAAGACCGGGACGCCTTGCGGGTCCTCAACGGTGCCGGTGCCCACGACGACGGCCGCGGCGGCCTCATCCTGGGTGGAGAAGATGTTGCAGGAAGCCCAGCGGACCTCGGCGCCCAGCGCGGTGAGGGTCTCGATCAGGACCGCCGTCTGAACCGTCATGTGCAGCGAGCCTGCGATCCGGGCGCCCTTGAGTGGCTGGGTGGGTCCGAATTCCTCGCGCAGGGACATCAGCCCGGGCATCTCGTGCTCGGCCAGGCGGATCTGGTGCCGTCCTGCTTCAGCCAGGGAGATGTCGGCAACCTTGTAGTCAAACGTCATGGGTGGTCCTTTGCTGTGTCCGGGTTCCGTCCGGTTCCCGTGCTGCTGGGTTCTGAAAGTCGTACGGGCGGAACTAGCGCGCCGCGGCGTCCGAATCGTGCTGGTCCGAGCCGGCGGACGCTGCCGCGGCCAACAGTTCCGGCGGCAGCAGCAGGGGGATCCCGTCCTCGATGGCGTAGCGGTTCTTCACGCCGTCCTGCCCGGCCGCGGTGGCGACGAGTTCTTCGCCTTCCTGGACCAAGGGGGAACCGGTCACGGGGCAACGCAGGACGGACAACAGCTCGGGGCTGATCTTTGGCATTTGTTCATGCTCCCTGGCGGGCGCGCTCGCGCCGGTAGCGGAAAAGATGTGCAGCCTCCAGCGTACCGCCAGATGCGCCCTAGGACGGTTCCCGCAGGACCCGCAGGTGCCCGCGGCGGACCCCTTCGGCCCCCGGCGGCGCTTCCAGTGCGGCATGGTGCCCGCGCTGCGCCGGCGGCTGCGCCTCCGGCGGCAGGGCAGCGGCGTCGCGCACCGCGTTGGCGAGGGCCAGCAGGTCGTCCGGCCCGGGCTGCTGCGGCGTTGACGGCATCGCCAGGCGCAGGACTTCCCAGCCGCGGGGAACTGTCAACGAGTCGGCGTGCTGCTCGCAGAGGTCGTAGCAGTGCGGTTCGGCATAGGTGGCCAGCGGGCCCAGGACCGCGGTGGAATCCGCATAGACGTACGTCAAGGTGGCTACCGCTGACTGGCGGCAGGCAGACCTTGAACACTGACGGATAGCTCCCACGACATCCCAGACTACCCCGTTGCGCCGGCGAAACCGCGCATTGCCGGCCCCCCGGACACGTCTTTCCCGCCGGGGCAATGTATCGCGTAAAGCCACGCCCGGGTTTAGAGTCAATATATGCAGTCATCGAACCATGAATCAGGTTTTTCGGTCCGGTTGGCTGACCCGGATGCCCCTGTTGCCCCGGGCGCGGAGCCCGCGGGACGCAGCTTCGTACGGCGCCGCCGCAACCGCCACGGGCGCGGCCTTCGCGGCGAGGTGGTTCTGCCCACCCACCCCGGTTACCGGACACGGTCTGACCGCTTTGACGACATGGTGCTGGATTCCGCCCAGCGGTTGCACGATATCTGGGGCAAAACGCTCGACGGCGTACGCTTCGGCGTTGATGAAATTCCGCCCGACCTTGAGGAACTGGCTGCCAACGCCACCCAGGTGCCGATGGGCTCCTACACCCCCGCAGCCGGAGGGGAAGGGCCCATGATCACGGTGTACCGGCGGGTGGTTGAGCAGGCGTGCTCCTCCGCGGAGGAGCTCCAGGACCTGGTCCACGACGTGGTGGTGGAGCACACGGCCGAGATGCTGGGGGTCGCCCCGGAGACCCTGGACCCCGTCTACCGCCGCCGCTACTGACACGGGCCGCTATTTACGCAGGCAGGTGCCAGGTTCCGCGGCGAGACCGGCCATGCGGCGCTAGAACCCCAGGCTGACGGGCACTGATTCCTGCCCCGCGGCTGCCGGCAGGAACGCCAGTGCCGAGACGTCGTTCCGCCCGTCCTGGCCCAGCAGCACAGCACCATAGGCGGCGTCCCCGGAGGCCGAGACAACATAGCCCACGACGTCGGCCCCGTCGACCTGCCCGGGTATCGCGATCGAAGCCGTGGTGCCGCCGGCGATGTCGGCAGTGGCAGCGGCCCGCACTTTCCCGTCGGCCGTGATCGGGGCGTAGGAAATGGTGGCCCTGGTGTCCAGCGCGCCGAATACCAGTTGGCGCACCCCGCCCTTGGGAACAGGAACGACGTGCTGGCTGCCCAGCCGTACGCCGGAGGCGGCCCAGGCAACATCCGAGGGCTGCCCTGCCTCGAGCCCGCGGCTCATGCGGGCCGCGGCAATGAAAGAGACGTCGGACGAGGCTGCAATGGTGTACTGGCCGGCCGGGACGCCGGCCAGCGACACCTCGGTGACCGCGCCGGCTTTGGCGGTGATGACGCCGCCGGAGGGCAGTGCCTTCTGGCCGTCCCGCCCGTACAGCTTGATTTGCACCACCGCGTCCGAAGCCCCGGGGACCGTTAACTGCAGGGACGGCCCGGCGTCCGCGTATCCGGAGCGTCCGGTGAGGGCAGAGACGCCGGCAGGGTCCTGGATGTCCACGCCGGTGACCACCTGCCGGATGGCGGGGGCGGTCCCGGGTGCGATGAAGTCGACGCCGCCGGGGGTCAGTCCCCGCAGGACGCTTTGCTGGATGGAGGCGGCGACGGGCCCGCCGGTGCTGCGGACATGCACGCTGAGCTGGGACTGGTTTGCCGCCAGCCCGGCAAGGACGACGGACCGGGTGGTGCCCGGGGCGACCAGCAGGCCGCGGCTGCCGGGCGCCTGGATCTTTCCGCCTGGCCCGAACAACTCGAGGCTCACGGTGGCCGGAGTACTGGAAGCATTTGTCAGTGCCAGCACGGATGTGCGTCCGACGGTGGTGCTGGCCCCGGCGAGCCACTGATCGTTCGAGGGCTGGGTGCAGCTCGCCGCGGCACTGCCCTGGAGGTCGCCGTCGCCGGCGGTGTATTTCATGGCAGCGGCCGCGGAGGCGTTCTGGTTTGCCACCGCATTTGCGCTGAGGACCCGCACCTGGTCGGCGGACTTGTCCGCTGCCACTCCGGCGAGGAGTTCCTGCGGCGCGGCCGTGGCAGGTGCCGGGCCTGGATCCTTGGTGATCTCCACTGCCCCGCTGCCGTCGAGGCGTGCCAGCCGGCTGCCGGGCAGCACACCGCCGGCACCCAGCACGGCCGCGGTCACCGTGGTTGCAGCGGTTGCCGACTCCGGCCTGAACTGTGCGTCGGTGCCTGCGTCGGTGCCCTCCAGGAGCCTGGCCGGCCCGGGGCAGACGCCAATGCTGGCTCCGGCGGGGACAGCCGCGGCGGCCGCTGGAATGCTGCGGCTTGACTCCGGCAGGGGCAGCAGCGAGCCGGCCACCACCAGGGCGGTGCCGCCGGCGAGGATGATGGCCCCTGCCGCCGCCCCGGCGACGGCGGCCGTGCGGGCCCTGCCCTTGGACGTGGCTGTGGCACTGCTGCCGGCGCTTTTTCCGTCCCGGCCTTTCCCGGCTCCGGCCGGCGCCGATGCATCCGCTACAGGCTCCGTTACAGCGATATCCGGCTTGCGGGCCGGGGCCGGGGGGTGCTCATGCATGCTGGTGTTCCTTACGCAGGGAGCCTTCATCGCGCGAGAGGCCGGTCCGCGGCCGCTGCGCGGGCATGGGGATGGCGAGGATGACGGTTAAACCAATCACGGTGATCTGGGCAGCAGCAGCCCACCAGGCCCAGGGGTTTTCATAGCGGACCTTGAGCTGGCCGCCTGACGCGGGCAGGGTGAATGCCTGCGCCCAGCCGGATGTGGTTGAGGTCAGCTTCCTGCCATCCAGCCATGCGCTCCAGCCGGGGTCGGCACGCTCGGCAAGAACCACCAGGCGGCCTTCCGGCCCCGCCGGGACAGCGGTGTCGACGTCGGTCTTTCCCGAAGGGAGCTGCCCCACGGTGGCGCCCTGCGGATCGATGATCCGTACGCGGTGGGCGACGTCGGCAGCCTGGACCACCGGCTGGTTCAGCGGGCTGATGCGCCAGAGCCATCCAACGTCCGTCTGCCCCACTGCCACCAAGCCGGGCACGGCGTCCATCCTGCTGGCGGTGAGCTGGGCGGCGGTGTCGGCGGAGCGGAGCACCACGAATCCGGCTCCGAGCTGCTCGAGGTCCTGACGCGGGTCCACGCCCTGGCCGGCCACCAGGGTGGCGACAACCCGCCGGATGGCGGCAGTGACGTCGTCGTCCGTGCGCACCTCTTCGGCCCCAGGGGCGCCGAGGATGTTGCGGGCGGATGCCACGGCCGAGAGGCTGTCAAGCGTGGTCCCGGCCCCGCGGACAAGCGAGGCGGAGAACGTGCCGTCGTCACCGGTGCTGATCAGGAGTGTGCGGGTCTGCTCGGGGCCCGTGCCACGGTCGATGGCCGTGGCAGGAAGGGTCCGCGCCGTCCGGGCTTCCACCAGCCGCGGTGCGCCCAGGGCGTCCCCGGCAGCGGTGACCGGTGCCGGCTGGTCCTCCCGGGCCCCCGCAGCGGATCCCGCCTGGACGGCCGCTGGACGCAGCAGGTTCTGGGCGGACCAGGCTGCCATCCCGGCGAGCGGTCCGGCGAGGAGTACCGCCATGCCCACGGCAGCACCGGCCCGCACCGCCCTCCGGGGCCGGGTTCCGCGGGCGGCAGCGGTATCCCCGCGGGCCAGCAACTGCTCAGCGCCCAGGAGTGCGGCCCCAAGGAGCGCGAACGCGGCGGCGGACACGGCGGGCCCGGTAAAGGGGGTCACCAGCAGGTCCGCGTTCAAGCCGGTGGCGACGTGGCTGGCCAGCCAGCCGAAGGCCAGCGCAATGACCGCGGCAATCCAGAACCACTTTGCGGTACCGGCCCGGCGTCCCGGGACAAAGAGCCCGACGACGGCAAGGGCCAGGACTGGCGCAGCGACCAGCACGGCGAGCAGCAGGGCCCACGGCACGCTCCCGCCGGCAAAGGCCGGCAGTCCCTGCAGGCCGCCCGCGGGGTCGAACTGCAGGGGCTGGCCCAGGATCTGCTGCCACAGCGGGGCTGCGTTGAACGCCAACGGCAGGCCGGGGTCCGCCAGCAGTGCCCGGGGCCGGTCCAGCACGGAGAGCCCGAACGGAATGAACAGTGCGGCGCTGGGAAGCAGCGCCCACCAGACTGTGCGCCCGCGCCGGCCCATCAGGAGGCCGCAGAGCACGACCAGTACTGTGGCGGGGACGAGCAGGGCGGGCGCAGCGGCCGTGGTGGCGGCCAGCGCCAGGCCCGCCGCTGCCGCGGCGGTCCAGGACGGCGTGCCGTTGACTCCTGGTTTGGTGGCGTACTGGTCTCCGGCACGCTCCTCACCGTGGGCAGGTGGCAGGGAGCGTCCATGGCCTGTTGCCGAGCCGGTGGCGCGGAGCAGGCCGAGGACCACCAGCGGAATCATGATGTGGGCAGCCAGGGCACCTGTCCGTCCCTGGTTGAGGGCGACCTGCAGGGCCGGGGCCGCCGCCCAGAAGAGGGCAGCAACGAGGCGAAGGCGGCGCCTGGCAGTCAGGCCGCCGGCTGCGAACCAGGCCGTGAGCCCGGAGAGCGGGGCACCCAGAAGGAGCAGCCAGGCCATGGCCGCGTTGGCGTCTCCCCCGCCGAGGACGCCGATGATCCACAGGACGTAGTCGAACGGGTCACCGTGCCCGGGAAGCCCGGCTCCGAGGGAGGCCCACCAGCCGGATGCATGGTGCCAGATGTCGCCGAGGGTGGCCGAGACGGGAATCAGGGCGCCGCCGGTCACCGCGGGGGCGCGGAAGAGCCCTGCCAGCGCCAGGAGCGAGGCGACAGACGCGATGAGGATGGCCGCCAGGGCGCCGTTGCCGACCCAGCCCCGTTTGCTGACCGCCAACGATGCAAAATCGTCCGCCGCGTCGCCCGTGGGCTGGTGGGCCAGGGGGTCCTGGACGAGGTCGTCGGCTCCGGATCCATCCGAGCCGAGCGCCTCCATCAGGGAGCGGCGGTGGCTCCAGACTTCCCGGCGGGGGGTCTGGAGTTTGCGGATCACTGAACGGCGGATCCGCCGGGTTCTTCGCGCCGCGTGCCGCGCCCTGGCCACCGCCCCGGGGCGCCCCAGGGCAGCGCACGTGGCGAGGAGCTGGGAAATGCCGTGCCCCGGGTCCTTGACGACGATGCTCAGGACAAGTTTGAAGAGGCTGCCCAGGAGGGCTCCGACCGCATGGACGGGGACCATCCAGGGCGGACTGTGCTTCAGGCGCAGGTGGACCTGGGCCTTGCGGGCAGCTGCCGGGTTTCCCAGGGCATGGGGGCGGTGGGCAACGTGGAACATCCGGGCGGCCGGAACCACTACCACGCGGTGGCCGGCAAGGCGGTTCCGCCAGCAGAAGTCGACGTCGTCTCCGCTGCCCGGCAGGGCGGGGTCAAAGCCGCCAAGGTGCTCCCAGATGTCCCGGCGCACCAGCATGCCGGCGGAGTTGACGGCGAAAGTGTCGCTGCGGCCGTCGTACTGGCCCTGGTCCAGCTCATCGGCGTCGATGAGGGTCAGCCGCTCGGCCCAGCGGCTCGTTGACAGCCCGACGTCGATCAGCTTCCGGGGTGCGTGCCAGTCCAACTGCTTGCAGCCGGCCACGGTGACGGACGGAGCCCGCTCGACGGCGCCCAGGAGTTCGGCGAGGGCTTCCGGCGCGGGGGCGGCATCGTCATGGAGCAGCCAGACCCATTCGGTCCTGTCATCTTCGGCCCCCCGGGCCGGTGCCAGCGCTTCGAGGGCGGCGGCAACGGCCGCCCCCATGCCGCCCCTGCCCCGGGGATGGCTGATGACGCTGGCTTCACCCAGGGCCTGCACGAGCAGGCCTGGCGAGGCGTCGGTGGACCCCGTGTCCACACCGACGGCACGGTCCACCGGCCGGGTCTGGCGTGCCAGGGCCGATAAGGTTCTGGGCAGATAGGCACTGCCGTTGTGGGCGACCACAACGGCAGTGACGTGAACATCCTGAAGAATTAGATTGCCCGCTTCCTCAACCGGCGGCGCTCACGCTCGGAAAGGCCTCCCCAAATACCGAAACGCTCGTCGTTCGCCAGGGCGTACTCCAGGCACTGCGACCGGACGTTGCACGCACCGCATACTTTCTTGGCGTCGCGGGTTGAGCCGCCTTTTTCCGGGAAGAATGCTTCCGGGTCGGTCTGGGCGCACAGGGCATCTGTTTGCCAGCCCAGTTCGCCCTCGTCGTCGAAATCGTGCTGGAGCGGCAGTCCGATCCATACCGGCTGGGCCACCCCGGCGGCAGGCAGTTCCATGGGCGGGTCGAGGTCGTCCTCAAGATCTTCGCCGCCCTCCAAGAGGGCCTCGTGGGCCGCCAGGAATGCGGTGGCCTGGTCTTCCAGGACGCTGCCGGAGTTCATGTTGTAGCGCTCGGCCGCATCAGGATCCGCGGGATCCACATACCAGTCGCTGGGCACCCCCCGTGCGCGGTACTTCGCCGTTGCCTGGCCGGCTACGACGGCATCTTCCTGGATACGCTCTGCTTGCCCCATGGCGACCCTCCTGATGTTGCAGCCACTGCCTGGATACGTGGACACTCGGTTTGTGTGCCGGTATTTACGCAATTGCTTTAGTTACCTAATTACACGTGTGTAACTAGGGCGAGTCAAGCCGTCGCCGGGATAATAATCAGTGCGGCCGGGGAACATCGGGCACGCCACGCCCGTCATTTTTTATGACAAGCTCCCGGCCCCTGCCGCCAGCGCCGCATTCGCCGGACATGGGCCCCGAAAAAGGGCCCACTGGCGGGAAAATACCCGCTTCCACAACAAATAGCAAGCACGCTTAGCATCGTTTGTGATAAGAATCACATCGGGCGCCCGTCCGGGTGGCGGCCTTGGCTGGGGACCAGTGACGGGCTGCGGTGCCAATGGCAGGATGGAGCCATGACGACTATCCCGGCCACTGAACTGACAGCGCTGCTGCGCTCGGGCAATTCCACCGCTCCGCGCCTTACCTGGTACGGGCCCGACGCCGAGCGCGTCGAGCTGTCAGGCCGCGTGCTGGACAACTGGGCGGCGAAGACCAGCAACCTGCTGCAGGACGAGCTCGATGCGGAACCTGGAATGCGGCTCCGGCTGGGCCTTCCCGCCCACTGGAAATCCATGGTGTGGGCGCTTGCCGGGTGGCAGCTTGGACTGGAGCTGGTGCTCGACGGCGGCCCCGCTGACTTCCTGGCAACGGACGAACCGGGGCAAGTCGAGGACGAGTACGACGCCGTCGTGGCGGTGGCGCTGCCCGCCCTCGCCATGCGGTGGGCGGGGGAACTTCCACGAGGCTGCATTGACTACGCAGCCGAGGTGCGTTCCCACGGGGATGTGTTCATGCCGCACGGCGACCCCGATCCGGCACAGTGCGCGGTGGTGACACATGACGGCCGCAGGATCCTGCATGCCGACCTCATCAGCGGCTTCGCGCGCCCCCACGGAGAGGGGGCCCGGCTGCACGTCCCCGCAGGCCAGGGGCTCGAGTCCGTACTGTCGGACGCCGTGGGTATTTGGAGCCAGGGAGGCTCGCTGGTATTGACGCACCCGGACGTGGCACTCACTGACAAGCTGCTGGCGGACGAACGGATCCACGGCGCCTAAGCGCCGGGCACCAGGACGCTCCGGTCTTAGGCCTGCGGCCGTCCATCGGCCGAAGGCTCGCGGTCATCGGCCGGCTGGGTCCGGGCTGCATGTTCCTTATGCGGGTGCACTTCGATGAGTTCGTGGTCGTGGGAGAACTCCGGTTCCTGGTCCAGTTCCTGGTTGAAGACGAGGAAGCGGTAGGCGAAGAAGCGGACCACGGTGGCCACGAGGATGCCTGCCACGCCGGCCAGGAACAGCAGGTTCTTGTTGTCGATCCCCAGGCCATACTTGGCCAGCGCCGTGAAACCGGTGGAAATTCCAATGCCAATGCCGTTGATGAGCACGAACATGAGGAATTCGCGCAGTATGTTGGCCTGCCGCCGGTGCCGGAAAGTCCAGAAGCGGTTGGCAATCCAGGAGAAGACCGTCGCCGCAGTGGCGCCCACGAACCGGGCTTTTGCTTCGCTGTCGGACATCGGCCCGTGCATGAGGTAGTACGTCAGGCCGTTGTCGATGACGAACGCCACACCGCCCACGGCGCCGAACTTTGCCACTTCGCGCCAGAAAAGTGAGGCAAGCCCCCGGATACGATCTGCAAGTGCGCTAAACATGACCCTCCATGGCCGTGACGAACTGTGGGCCACTCGGCCAAAGCTCCATTTTAGCTCCCAAAACTCCGGCCCGCCCCAGGCCGATGCAGTCGAGGGGTGCGGCGAGGGTGGAAATCTCTTCCCTGACGGACGTAAAAGCGGGATACTGCTGCCGACTTCGGTAGGCTGGCAGATGTGACTTTTCCAGTGATAGGTGTGGTTGGCGGCGGCCAACTCGCGCGCATGATGGCCCCCGCTGCGACAGCCCTCGGCTTTGAACTCCGCGTTTTGGCAGAAGGCCACGACGTTTCCGCGGTCTCCGCTGTACCGGCCACCCCGGTGGGCGACTACAAGGACCTGCAGACCCTCCTGGACTTCGCCCAGGGCCTGGACGTGATGACGTTCGACCACGAGCATGTGCCCTCGTCGCACCTGCGCGCCCTCCAGGAGGCCGGGGTCAATATCCAGCCCGGACCCGACGCCTTGGAGCATGCCCAGGACAAGCTGGTGATGCGTGCCGCAGTGGACCGGCTCGAGCTTCCCAACCCCGCCTGGGCCTCGGTTGACGACGTCCCGGCCCTGGTCAGCTTCGGCGAAAAGACGGGCTGGCCCGTGGTGCTGAAGATGCCCCGCGGCGGTTACGACGGCAAGGGCGTCCGGATCATCGCCTCCGCGGAGGAGGCAGCCGGCGCCGAGGACTGGTTCGCCGCCATGAGCCCGCTGCTGGCCGAGGCCAAGGTGGAATTCACCCGCGAACTCTCAGCCCTGGTTGCCCGCACTCCTTCCGGCGAAGCCAGGGCCTGGCCCGTGGTCCACACCATCCAGGTGGACGGTGTCTGCGACGAGGTCATCGCCCCCGCCCTGGATATCCCGGTGGAAGTCGCCGCCGCTGCCGAAGACGCAGCCCTGCGCATCGCCGCCGAACTGGACGTCACCGGCGTCCTGGCCGTGGAACTCTTCGAAACCCCCGGCACCGGAGCCGGGTTCCTGATCAACGAACTGGCGATGCGTCCGCACAACACCGGACACTGGACCCAGGACGGCTCCATCACCAGCCAGTTCGAGCAGCACCTTCGTGCAGTCCTGGACCTGCCCCTGGGCGCCACCGACGCGCTGGCCCCGGTGACGGTGATGAAGAACTTCCTGGGCGGCGAAAACCAGGACCTGTACTCCGCCTTCCCGCTGGCCATGGCCAGCGAACCGGCCGCCAAGGTCCACTGCTACGGCAAGTCCGTGCGGCCGGGCCGCAAGATCGGCCACGTCAACCTGGTGGGCACGTCGACGGCGGACGTCGACTCGGTGCGCCGCCGGGCCGCCGCCGTGGCCGGCATCATCCGGGACGGCCGGGCCACCACCGAGGAACCGTCAGTAATCTTTGAGGAGAACGCATGAGTGCCGAAGCCACCCCCGCCGCCGGCCCGCTGGTGGGCCTGGTCATGGGGTCCGACTCTGACTGGCCCGTCATGGAGGCCGCGGCAGACGCCCTGGCCGAGTTCGGGATCCCGTTCGAGGCGGACGTGGTCTCGGCACACCGGATGCCCACCGAGATGATCCGCTACGGCCAGACGGCGCACGAGCGTGGCCTGCGCGTCATCATCGCCGGCGCCGGCGGCGCCGCGCACCTTCCGGGCATGCTGGCGAGCGTCACCCCGCTGCCGGTGATCGGGGTTCCGGTTCCCCTCAAGACGCTGGATGGCATGGACTCGCTGCTGTCCATCGTCCAGATGCCGGCAGGCGTCCCGGTGGCCACCGTCTCCATCGCGGGGGCACGCAATGCCGGCCTGCTGGCCGTGCGGATGCTGGCCTCCGGCACCGATGAGCTCGCCGCGTCACTGCGCGCGGACCTCCTGGACTTCGCCGCCGACCTGAACGCCGTTGCCAGCCGCAAAGGCGCGAGCCTCCGGCAGAAAGTCAGCGAGGTCTTCCCCGAAGGCCCGGGAACCCTCCGGGGCAGCCGTTAGGCGGCGGGCATGGCCAGCAGCAACCTGCAGCAGTCAGGTCCCGGAGCACTCCTGACCGACCCCGTCCGGTATCCGGCCAGCGCGTCCCCCGGGGTCCGCACCAAGCGGGCGTTCGTGCTGGTCCTGCTGACGCTCCTGGTTCCCGGCAGTGCGCAGCTGGTGGCCGGTGACCGCAGGCTGGGCCGCACCGCACTGCGCGTCACCCTCTGCGTCTGGGCTGCCCTTCTCCTGGCACTTGTCCTGCTGCTGGTCAACCGGACCCTGCTCATCAGCATCATCACCAACCCGGTCACGTCGCTGGTGGTGGTGCTGCTCCTGGCGGCACTCGCCGTGGGCTGGGCCCTCCTGTTCGTCAACACCCTGCGCCTGATCCGCCCCGTCCTGCTGGCACCGCCGGCGCGGCCCGCCGTCGGCATCGCCTTGGTGCTGGCACTGGTACTGGGCAGCGGATCCCTGGGTTACGCGGCGTATCTGTTGAACGTGGGCCGGAACGCGATTGGCAGCATCTTTTCGTCCGGGCCGGCCATCGAACCGGTCGAAGGCCGCTACAACTTCCTCATGATCGGCGGTGACGCAGGCGACGACCGGACCGGCCGCCGCCCCGACAGCCTCTCCGTGCTGAGCGTGGACGCCAAGACGGGGCAGACAGCCATCATTTCCATCCCCCGGAACTTCCAGAACGCACAGTTCAGCGCGGATTCGCCCATGCGGAAGATCTATCCCGACGGCTACGACTGCGGGGACGAGTGCCTCATCAACGCCATCAACACAGAGGTCACCAACGAACATGCCGACCTCTACCCCGGCGTTGCCGACCCCGGGGCGCAGGCCACCCTCGAAGCGGTCTCCGGAACGCTGGGCATGGACATCCAGGCCTATGTGCTGGTGGACATGGACGGCTTTTCCAAGCTCATCGATGCCATGGGCGGCATCCGGATCAAGGCCGGCGGCTGGGTCCCCATCAGCGGCGAAACCATCGATGAGGCCAACGGCATCCATGGCATGCCGCTGGGCTGGATTCCCGCCGGCGACAACACGTTGGACGGCTACCACGCCCTCTGGTACGGCCGCTCGCGTGAATTCGTGGACGACTACGCCCGGATTGCCCGCCAGCAGTGCGTCCAGCAGGCCATGCTCAAGCAGCTTGACCCTGCCACCTTGCTGTCCAAGTTCGAAGACATCGCCGATGCCGGCACCAAGGTCGTCGATTCCAACATCTCCGCCTCCCAGCTGGGCAGCTTCCTGGACCTGGCGATGAAGGCCAAGGGCAAGGAAGCCAAACGGCTCACCCTCGGCCCGCCGGACTTCAATCCGACGTTCTCCACGAACCCTGATTTCGACGAGATCCACCAGCGCGTCGACCAGCTGCTGGCCTCCGCGTCCGGCGCCCAGGCCGCCGCAGCGCCGGAGGACGGCATCGTGGCTCCGGTGGCCGGTGCCGGACATGTGCAGGCGGCCGGCCCCGCCGCAGCCCTCCCCCGGCCCAACAACGGAGGCCTCGCACAGGAGTCTCCCGCGCCGTCGGACTTCACGCCTGTGACCACCACCCCGGACGGTGAGCCGATCACCGAGGAGATGCTGAACGATCTCAAGCGCGAGGGCAACGAGCAGGCCATCCGCGACCTCGTGGCCACCAACGGGCAATGCGCCGCGCTGTAACCGCAACCACCACCAGCTACGGAAACGGAACCATCCTTGTACGAGATTGAGAACGTCCTGCGGAACTACGCCTGGGGTTCGACGACGGCGATCGCTTCGCTGCTCGGCCGGCCCGAATCGGGCCAACCGGAGGCGGAGCTCTGGATCGGAGCGCATCCGGACTCTCCATCGGTGGCGCAGCTGCCCGGGGACGGGACGCGCCCCCTCGACGCCCTCATCGCCTCGGATCCGGACCACTTCCTGGGCGCCGAATCAATGGCCGCCTTCGGCCCCCGGCTGCCGTTCCTGGCCAAGGTCCTTGCCGCTGCACAGCCGCTTTCCCTCCAGGTCCACCCGAGCCTGGCACAGGCCAGGGCGGGCTTCGCCCGGGAAAACGACGCCGGGCTCGATCCCCATGCCCCGAACCGGAATTACAAGGATGACAACCACAAGCCGGAGATGATCTTCGCCCTCACGCCCTTCGAGGCGCTGTGCGGGTTCCGCCCCGCCGGTGAGACCCGGAAGATCCTGCAGCATATTGCCGCGGCCTTCCCGGCGGGCGGACAGGCGCCGGCACTGCTGGAGGACCTCCTCGAGGATCTCGCCAACGCGGATCAGGGCGCGGGCCTGCACCGCGCCTTTGAACGCCTGATCACCGGCGGCCAGGCCGTGGCGGAGGAGACCGCGCTGGTGGTGGCGGCCCTGCTGTCAGGTGCCCCGCTGACGCCGTACGAGGCCGAACTGCGGACCGTGATCAGCCTCAACGAGAAGTACCCGGGGGACCCCGGCGTCCTGATCTCCCTGCTCCTGAACAGGATCTCGCTGCAGCCCGGCGAGGCCGTCTACCTGCCCGCAGGCAACGTCCACGCCTACCTCCACGGCCTGGGCGTGGAGGTCATGGCCTCATCGGACAACGTCCTGCGCGGCGGCCTGACGCCGAAGTTCGTCGATGTTCCGGAGCTGCTGCGCACCATCGATTTCCACCCGGTGGCCGTGCCGATGCTCCGCGCCGAAAAGACGGTAATGGACCAGGAACTGTTCCGTCCTCCCTTCGGGGAGTTCCAGCTCCAGCGCATTGAATTGGGCCCGGAAGCCGGCCCCGTTCCGTTGGCGCAGGCCGGACCTGCGGTGGTCATCGTCGTGGCCGGCGCCGTCTACCTGGACTCCCCCAAGGGCGATCTGGAGCTCACCCACGGCGGCAGTGCGTTTGTGGCCGCCGCGGAAGCCCCGGTCAATGTCCACAGGGTGGCCGGCAGCACCGGAACGGCCCTCGCCTTCGCGGTGACCACGGGGCTCTAGCCGGCCTGGCCGCGCCGCAGCAGGGTACGGGCGCGGCCTGCCGCGGCCTTGGCGGCGCGGCGGGCCGCCTGCAGCCCCTTGCGGGCCAGCGGCATGGCCTGCGCGTAGGCGGGGTAGAACGGCGAGAGGGGCTTCTCCCAGGTGCCCAGGAGCAGGTCCTCGTGCTTGGCGAACTGCTTCTTGAAATCGGAGATGCCGTCGTTGAGCAGGCCGTTGAAGTCGTACCGGCTGCAGCCGTCCTCGCGCATGGACGTCAGGGCCGCCCATTTCACGCCGTAGTTGACACGCTGCTTCTGCCCTTCGGCGGAGACGCCGCCGTACAGCTCGAACGCTGTGGTTCCGCTCCGCGACAGCCAGGTGAACGCCAGGAGCTGCTCGCCGTCGAACGCCCCGATGATCGGGGAGGCGTCCCCCAGGTTCCGGAAGATGTCCCGGTAGTACTGGTCCTCGTGGATACCGAAGCCCGCCCGTTCGGCGGTGTCATGGTAGATGGCCAGCACCTGCTCCAGCTCGGAGTCGTTCTTGACCTTGCGGAATTCCACGTCGCTGCGCATGGCCTTGCGGATGTTCGCCCGGGTCGACTTCGACATGTCCGCCATCAGTTCTTCGTCGGACCGGGCCAGGTCCAGGATGAGCGTGCGCGGAATGAGGATGGTGTTGGTGGATTCCCGGAAGCCTGCCGCGGCCACGGCGCCGGCGTAGGCGGACTCCCGGTCCCAGTCCGGTTCGATGCTCAGGGCGACAGCGTGGTGGCGGGAGGCGGCGTATTCGGCCAGCCGGTTGAGGACCTCCTGCGTATCCCCGACTGCGCACAGGGGACCGCGCGGAATGTAGACCAGCGCCTTGAACGGGAAGGGCAACCTGCGGACCATGAGCTGGGCGCCGCCAATGGTCCGGTCCCCGGCCTTCACCAGGACCCGGTCCACGGACCAGCCGTGCATGGCCTTGGTTTCGCCCCAGCCCCAGAGCTGCTGCGGATGCCCCTGGAACCGGTCGACGTTGTCGTCCCAAAGGGCGCGGTCAGTACAGGGCACAACAGCAGGAATCATGGCTTAAACCCTATACCAACGCGTTAACGCCGAAGCCCCGGGAGCGCAGTCGGCGCTCCCGGGGCTTCGGCCTGCGGCACTGGGTCCGGGTCAGCTCTTGCGGGCGTAACCTTCCCACTTGTCGGCGCGGTGCTCGCCGTCCACGAAACGGATGGTGCCCGACTTGGAGCGCATCACGATGGACTGGGTCAGGACCTTGTCCTTGGAGTAGCGCACGCCCTTCAGGAGGTCGCCGTCGGTGATGCCGGTGGCGGCGAAGTAGCAGTTGTCGCTGGAGACGAGGTCATTGGTGGAAAGCACCCGTTCCAGGTCGTGCCCGGCGTCGATCGCCTTCTGCTTCTCCTCGTCGCTGGTGGGCCAGAGGCGGCCCTGGATGACGCCGCCCAGGGACTTGATGGCGCAGGCCGCCACAATGCCTTCCGGGGTTCCGCCGATGCCCATCAGGGCGTCCACGCCGGTGCCCGAGCGGGCCGCGGCAATGGCGCCGGCAACGTCGCCGTCCATGATGAACTTGGTGCGTGCGCCGGCCTCGCGGATCTCCTCCACCAGCGGGCGGTGGCGGTCACGGTCCAGGATCATCACGTTGAGCTGGTTGACCTTCACGCCCTTGGCCTTGGCGATCAGGTGCAGGTTCTGCTTGACCGGCAGGCGCAGGTCCACCATGTCCGCGGCTTCGGGACCGGTGACGAGCTTTTCCATGTAGAACACGGCAGAAGGATCGAACATGGAGCCACGCTCGGCAACAGCCAGGACGGCCAGGGCGTTGTTGATGCCCAGTGCGGTCAGCCGGGTCCCATCGATGGGATCAACCGCGACGTCCACCTCGGGGCCGGTGCCGTCGCCGACGCGCTCACCGTTGAACAGCATCGGGGCTTCGTCTTTTTCGCCTTCGCCGATCACCACGACGCCGTTGAAGTGGACGGTCTGCAGGAAGGAGCGCATGGCGTCGACGGCGGCGCCGTCGGCCTTGTTCTTGTCGCCAAAACCGACCCAGTGGCCGCCGGCGATGGCCGCAGCCTCGGTGACGCGGACCAGTTCCAAGGCAAGGTTGCGGTCCGGCTCGTCGATGCCGACGGCGAGCGACGGGGAAAGCGTGGAGTACTTCTGGGTCATGGACGCTGGTGACACGTGAACCTCTTCTTCGAGTGGCGATCATTGAGTCCGCCCGCCGGCAGCGGAGCGGTGATTCCTCTGCTATCGATCATAGTCGTGGCGCCGGGTCCCCGAGGGGCGCATGACGCGTCCCCGCAATGTGCGCGGGCAGCGGCACGTCGGCACCGGAACGGCCGAATGGAAGTCAGGCTCACCCATGGGGGACTATGGAGGGGTGAATGACATGCAGGAAACCGCAAGCCCGAACTCCGGCCAGCCCGGACCGGAAGGGCGCCCCCTCCCCGCCGGCAGCAGCGCCGACACCCCGGTAAAGCCCGTCATTCCGGCAGCAGCGGCCAAACGGGCCAACGCTTCGGTCATCGGCATGGTCATTGCACTGCTCCTCAGCATCGCTGCCTTCCTGCCCGTTGTCCTGATGAATCCCCAGCCCAAAAGCGAGGGCTACCGGCCGGACATCGATGTCGCGTCGGTCGCACAGAACGCCGCCGATGTGGCGGGATTCACACCCGTCGCCCCGGATACGGGCAACGCATTCCGGGCCAACTACGCCCGGTGGGAAGCCGGCACCGGCACCGGAGTGCCCACCTGGGAGGTCGGCTACCTGACGCCCAAGGGCTCCTTCATCGGCCTGGTCCAGACCAAGAGCGCCAACCCCACCTGGCTGCTCCAGCAGACCAGGAACGCGCCCGTCACCGGTTCCCGGAACGCCGGCGGCCAGGAATGGGAGCTGCGGGACACCGGGAAGGGCGACAAGTCGCTCGTCCTCGCGTACCGGGGCACCACCGTCATCCTCTCGGGTGCTGCCCAACTGGACGAATTCGCCACCCTGGCGGACGCCGTCGTGAAGTCCCTTGAGGGCGGCAGCACCGTCACAGTTTCCCCCTCAGCCAGCAGCACGCCGTAAGGTAAGGGCCGTGACGACTTATCTGACTCCTGCACTGGCCTGGCGCCGCCTGCGCGAAGGCAATGAACGTTTTGTCAACGGCGAATCCTCGCACCCGAACCAGAACGCTTCCCGGCGGTCGTCGCTGGTGGAGACGCAGAACCCGTTCGCGGTGATTTTTGGCTGCTCCGATTCACGGCTCGCCGCGGAAATTATTTTCGACGTCGGCCTGGGTGACGTCTTCGTGGTCCGGACTGCCGGCCAGGTGATCGACGACGCAGTGCTGGGCTCCCTGGAGTACAGCGTCGGCGTGCTGAATGTGCCGCTGATTGTCATCCTGGGCCACGACAGCTGCGGCGCCGTGACCGCCACGAAGGCCGCTGTGGAGACCGGCGACATGCCGGCAGGCTTCATCCGGGACCTCGTGGAGCGCATCACGCCCTCGGTCCTGACGTCGCTGCGCAACGACCAGCCGGAGGTCAATGACATGGTGGTGGAGCACGTCAAGCAGACGTCCCAGCGCCTGGTGGACAGCTCGCGTGTGATTTCGGACGCAATTGCCGGCGGCCGCACCGCCGTCATCGGCCTGTCCTACAGCCTGGCCGAGGGCCACGCGGAGCTGGTTTCCGGAATCGGCGAGCTCTAGGCACTGCCTGCGGGCGGCCGGACAGGCCGCCCGCAGGACCGGCTTCACGGTTTTCGATGGGGCGCCGGATCGCCCTAAGCTAGCCCCATGACTTCCACTGAAGAGTTCCGCATTGAACATGACACGATGGGCGAAGTCCGCGTCCCCGTGAACGCACTGTACCGCGCGCAGACGCAGCGGGCAGTGGAGAACTTCCCTATTTCCGGCAAGACCCTGGAGCGCACCCACATCGAGGCGCTCGCCCGGGTCAAGAAGGCTGCCGCCCAGGCCAACGCTGAACTGGGCGTGCTCGACGGCGAGCTGGCCAAGGCGATTGCAGACGCTGCCGACGAGGTGGCTGCCGGCAAGTACGACGGCGACTTCCCGATCGACGTCTTCCAGACCGGTTCCGGCACCTCGTCGAACATGAACACCAACGAGGTCCTGGCAGAACTGGCGACCCGTGCCCTGAAGGCCGCCGGCAGCGACAAGGTGGTCCACCCGAACGACCACGTCAACGCCTCGCAGTCCTCCAACGACGTGTTCCCCACGTCGGTGCACGTTGCAGCCACCTCGGCGCTGATCAACGACCTGATCCCCGCCCTGGGCTACCTCGCAGAATCGCTGGAGCGCAAGGCCGTTGAATTCAAGGACGTCGTCAAGTCCGGCCGCACCCACCTGATGGACGCCACCCCGGTGACCCTGGGCCAGGAGTTCGGCGGCTACGCGGCACAGGTCCGGTACGGCATCGAGCGCATCAACGCCTCACTCCCCCGCGTTGCGGAGGTTCCGCTGGGCGGAACCGCCGTGGGCACCGGCATCAACACCCCCGCCGGTTTCCCCGAGCGCGTCATCGAACTGCTCGCCACGGACACCGGCCTGCCGCTGACCGAAGCACGCGACCACTTCGAAGCGCAGGCCAACCGCGACGGCCTGATCGAGGCGTCCAGCCAGCTGCGCAACATCGCGATCTCCTTCATGAAGATCAACAACGACCTGCGCTGGATGGGTTCCGGCCCCAACACGGGCCTCGGCGAAATCGCCATCCCCGACCTGCAGCCCGGCTCCTCGATCATGCCCGGCAAGGTCAACCCGGTCATCTGCGAGGCGTCCATCATGGTGGCCGCCCAGGTTATCGGCAACGACACCGCCATCGCCTGGTCCGGCACCAACGGCGCCTTCGAGCTGAACGTCGGCATTCCGGTCATGGCTGCCAACCTGCTCGAATCCATCCGCCTGCTGGCCAACACCAGCCGCGTCATGGCTGACAAGATGATCGACGGCATCACCGCCAACGTGGAGCGCGCCCGCTTCCTGGCCGAAGCGTCGCCGTCCATCGTGACGCCGCTGAACAAGTACATCGGCTACGAGAACGCCGCCAAGATCGCCAAGACCGCCGTCAAGGAAGGCCTGACCATCCGCCAGGCCACCGAGAAGCTGGGCTTCGTTGGCGACGGCGACGGCAAGGTCTCCGAGGCCGACCTCGACAAGGCCCTGGACGTCACCACCATGACGGCCCCGGCGCACAAGGCGTAGTTTGGTCCGTTAGCGGCACCGCACTGAACCACGACGGCGGCCGTTGCCTTTCGGATGAAAGGCAACGGCCGCCGTCGTGCTTTAAGCGGGTCGCGGGACACCACCCCGAAAAGTTGCACTAATAGTTACTAAGTGCAAAACTTTACTCTGTGAACGATAGTGCATCTTCTGGCTCCGGCCTGCGTCAACGGAAGCGGGCCGCGACCCGGACAGCCATCACCGCCGCAGCCCGGACCCTGACCTCCGAAAAAGGCCTCAACGGCTACACCGTGGAGGAAGTCTGCGAGGCCGCCGGCATTTCGCGCCGGACCTTCTTCAATTACTTCCCCACCAAGGAAGATGCCATCATCGGCCACGCGGACGACGACGTGCCGGCGGACATCATCGATGACTTCGTCGCGGGGGGCGCGGACTCCCCCGCCGGCGTCATCTCACCCACCCTGTTCCGCGACCTGGTCCGGCTCTCCCTGCGCCTGGCGGAGGGCATGTCGGCCTCGGAAGAGGAAACGCGGCAGCTGATCGCCGTCGTCAAGAAGGAACCCCAACTGATCCTGCGCCTCATCGGCGTCACGGAACAGCGTGAAGCCCAGTTCGCCCGCGACGTTGCGCGCCGCGAGGGTGTTGCCCCGGACCATCCTGTCGTGCAGATGGCGGTGGTGCTGCTGAGCACCATTGCGCGCAAGAGCAGCATGGCCTACTTCTCCGACGGCAACACCCGCAGCTACCAGGAACTGCTGCTGGAGAACATCTCCGCGGCCAGCCTTCTTTTCTCCCAGGCATTCGACATTCCGGACGCCTCCGCAGCCAAAGGACAACCATGACCACCGCAACCGCCACACCGCCGGCAGGGCCCCTGCTGCTGACCCAAAAACGCATCTGGACCATCTTCTCCGCGCTGATCGCCGGGATGCTCCTGTCCAGCCTGGACCAGACCATCGTCTCCACCGCCATGCCCACCATCGTGGGCAAGCTCGGCGGCGTGGAGCACCAGGCCTGGATCACCACCGCCTACCTGCTGGCCACCACCATCGTGATGCCCATCTACGGCAAGTTCGGCGACATCCTGGGGCGGCGCAACCTCTTCCTGGTGGCCATCGCACTGTTCACCCTCGCGTCCATCGGCTGCGCCCTGGCCACGGATTTCTGGGGCTTCGTGGTCTTCCGGGCCATCCAGGGCCTGGGCGGCGGCGGCCTGATGATTCTTTCGCAGGCGATCATCGCCGACATCGTGCCCGCCAAGGACCGCGGCAAGTACATGGGACCACTGGGCGCCATTTTTGGCCTCTCCGCCGTGGCCGGCCCGCTGCTGGGCGGCTTCTTCGTAGACCACCTCACCTGGGAGTGGGCCTTCTACATCAACATCCCCGTGGGCCTGGCCGCTTTCGCCATCGCCTGGTTCGCCCTCACACTGCCCAGCAAAAGGGCTGAGAAGCGGATCGACGTCCTGGGAGTGGTCCTGCTTTCGGCCGCCACAACCTGCCTTATCTTCTTCACCGATTTCGGCGGCAAGAAGGACGAAGGCTGGGATTCGCCGCTGACCTGGGCGTTCGGCGCAGGCCTGCTGCTGTCCGCCGCCGCGTTCGTCATGGTGGAGCGCCGGGCCGAGGACCCGATCATCCCGCTCAGCCTGTTCCGCAACCGCATATTCATCAACGCCACCGCCATCGGCTTCACCCTGGGGCTGGGCATGTTCTCCGCGATCGCGTTCGTCCCCACCTTCCTGCAGATGTCCTCCGGCACCTCGGCGGCCGAATCCGGGCTCCTGATGCTTCCGATGATGGCCGGCCTCATGGGCACCTCCATCTACTCCGGCATCAGGATCTCCAAGACCGGCAAGTACAAAATGTTCCCCATCCTGGGCGCGGCGCTCACCATGGCCGCCATGCTGTGGATGACAACCCTCGCTGCCAGCACCCCCATCTGGATCATCTGCCTCCAGCTGTTCGTGTTCGGCGCGGGCCTGGGCCTGATCATGCAGGTGGTGGTCCTGGTGGTCCAGAACTCGGTCCCGGCGGACCAGATCGGCACCGCCACCAGCACCAACAACTACTTCCGCGAGGTGGGCGCCGCCATGGGCGTGGCTGTGTTCGGCTCCATTTTCACCACGCGCCTCTCCGAGGCCCTGACCTCTGCGTTCACTGGGGCAGGAGCCTCCGCCGAGCAGGCCGGGCAGTCCACCCGGACCCTGGACCCGCAGGCGCTGGGCCAGCTCCCCGGGCAACTGCGGGACGCCATCGTGAACGCCTACGCCGACTCCCTGGCACCAGTGTTCTGGTACCTGCTTCCCTTCATCGCCGCCGCGCTGCTGCTGGCCATCACGCTGAAGCAGATTCCGCTCTCGGACACGGCCGGCATGGTGGCCCGCGGCGAGGCAGTGGGCGGGGAGGAAGCCGAGCGGCTGGCCGCCGCTCAACTGCCCTAGCGGCTCCGGGCCCGCCAGGGGCCGGTTCAGGGTTCGAAATGGACCGTTCCTGCCGGCGCCAGCGCCTGCCGGATGCTGGTGAGATGCCCCGGCATCAGTGGGGGAAGCCCGTCCAGGCTGAACCAGCCGACAGCCAGGGATTCGTCGTCGTTGACCCTGGCTTCGCCGGAGACGTAACGGCAGAGGAACACCACGTCCAGGAACTCGCAGACATCGCCGTTGGGGTAGGTCACCGGGCCAACAGCGCCCACCGACACGACGCGTTCGGCTTCCGCCACGACTGCAGTCTCCTCGAAGATCTCCCGGACCAGGCCGCGGGCAGGCTGCTCCCCCGGATCCAGCATGCCGCTGATCAGGGCCCATTGCCGGTTGTCTGCGCGCTGGGCCAGCAGGATCCTGCCGGCGCCGTCAACCACGACGCCCCGGACACCGGGAACCCAGAGGGGGTCGTTGCCGATCTTCTTGCGCAGCTTCAGGACGTATTCGGGTGCAGGCATAACGCCAGCCTACCCAAGGCAGCGGGCATCTCAGGCCGGCAGCAACATCGCGGCGGCGGTTCCGGCAAGCATGAACGGACCAAACGGAATGGCCGATTTCAGCGTCCCGCGCCGGGCGGCAAGGAGCGCCACGGACCACAGCCCGCCGAGGAGGAAGGCCAGGAAGGTCCCGGCGAACAGGTGCCCCCACCCGAGGTAGCCAAGGTACATTCCCAGTACCCCCGCGAGTTTGACGTCGCCAAACCCCATCCCGGCCGGATAGACGGCCCGCAGGATGAAGTAGAACACCCACAGGATGGCCGCCCCGGCAAGGATCCGGAGCGCCGGAACGGCCAGGAATCCGGCGGCGCTGTCCCCGGGAGCCGGGACGGGGCCAGCCCACGTGACGGCGGCAGCCGCCAGCAGGAGCACGCCTGCCACTGCGTAGGACGGGAAGACGATGCGGTTGGGCAGCAGGTGGTGCCTGACGTCGATGATGGTGAGCCGGATCGCCATCACCGCGAAGTAGACGCAGGCTGCCAGCACCAGCCAGAAGGCAGGCGGGCTGTGCTGCCAGAGGTCCCCCAGTCGTCCGATCACCCCTCGGATGCTACTGGATCCGGCCATTCCCGCCACAGTGCTCCCGCGTAAAATGTGGATATGTCGACCTGGGACTCCCGGCACGGGGCGCATCCGGACGCCAAAACCGCCCCCGCGGACCTGGCAACCATGTTCCGGAACCTGTGCCGGTCCTCGCCGTGGAAGTGGCAGTCGCTGCGCTTCGAATACTGGGACCGGCCTTTTGACGCGGCTCCGGATCCTGCCGCGCCGTTTGTCCGGGCGTGGCTGCGCCGGCCAGGGGCGCTGCGGCTGGAGAACCCGGACGGCCAGGTTCTGTACAGCACCACAGGCATCAACGATTCCCGGGATGTTTTCTACGTCAGCGCCACCCGGAAATCCTGGCTCCTTCCCCCGTCCCTGGTGACGCCGGTGTACGACGGCGCCGGACTGGTGCGCCGCCGTCCGGAGGCGGCCTACGGCGAGCCGGGCTTCGGCAACGGACGGTTCTCGGCTGCACTCGATCCCGTGGAACTGGCCGGCAGCGCTCCGGTGCCGCTTGAGTTCCCCGGGAGCAACGCCTTGGACCTGCTCCAGGTCCAGTTTGCCGAACACGAGGGGCGGCCTGTCCTTGAGGCCGAGACGGCGCCGAATCCCGCCTACCATCCCGGTGACCCTGCCGCCCCGCTCTGCCTTCCCGGCCGGTCCCGGTTGCGCCTGGATGTCGGCACGGGAGTCTGTGTGTCCAGCCAGTCGCTGGAGCCGGAAACTGCGGGGCACGGGCACTGGCTTCGCATCATCGCCGTGGATGAATACATGCTGGACGACCTGTTCCTGGCCGAGTCCATGAACCTCACGGACGTGCGCCGGCACATCACGTGGGACATTCCCGCCTGAAGACTGCCTGCCCCGCGGATGGGCTAGGCTGCGCCAATGACTACGCTGGGTTCAATTTGGCCGCTGTTCGACCTCAGGCTTGCCAGCCCACGGCTGGAGCTTCGTCCCATCACTGACGCCGACATTCCGGCAGCCGTGGACGCCGCCAGGAGCGGCATCCACGAGCCGGGCAAAAGCCCCTTCAGCATCCCGTGGACCGACGTGTCCGACGACGAGCTGGGAACCAACATGGCCCGCTGGTACTGGCGGTGCCGGGCAGAGTGCACGCCGGAAAAATGGACGTTGCTCCTTGGCATTTGGCGTGACGGCGAATTTGTTGGCTGCCAGGACGTCGGCGCCGCCAATTTCGCCGCCCTCAAAACGGTCAGCACCGGATCCTGGCTCAGGCAGTCCGTCCAGGGCCAAGGCCTGGGCAAGGAGATGCGCGCCGCAGTCGTCCTCTGGGCCTTTGACTGGCTTGGTGCCGAAGTGGCCGAATCCGAAGCGGCGGACTGGAACGAAGCATCCCTGGGGGTCTCGCGGTCCCTCGGCTACGAACCCAACGGCACCTCCCGTAAGCAGTGGGGCACGGAAGTCCATACAGTGCAGCACGTCCGGCTCACCCCGGAAAGGTTCAGGCGGCCGGAGTGGGAATTGCAGGTTGAGGGCCATGAGGCGGCTGCAATGTTCCTGAAGGTGACCTGACCACAAGCCGGGTTACGGTCCTTCGCGCAGGAGCGCATCGCCGACCAGAGCGCTGCGCAGGTCGCCCAGCGACCGGAGCGGCGCGTCGGGAGGTGTCTATGCGACGGCGAAGGGCCGTGGCCCGGCGAGCCGGACCACGGCCCCTTCCGCAGGTGACCTAGCCCTCCAGCAGTTCCGTCACCAGGGCGGCGATCGGCGAGCGTTCCGAACGGGTCAGCGTGATGTGGCCAAAGAGCGGGTGTCCTTTCAGGGTTTCGACGACGGCGGCGATTCCGTCGTGCCGGCCGACGCGGAGGTTGTCGCGCTGGGCGACGTCGTGGGTCAGCACGATCTTGGAGTTCTGCCCGATGCGGCTCATGACGGTCAGGAGGACGTTCTTCTCCAGCGACTGGGCCTCGTCAACGATCACGAAGGCGTCGTGGAGCGACCGTCCGCGGATGTGGGTGAGGGGCATGACCTCGAGCATGCCCCGGTCCATGACCTCTTCCACCACTTCCTGGCTGACCAGGGCGCCGAGCGTGTCGAACACCGCTTGCGCCCACGGGTTCATCTTCTCGGACTCGGAGCCCGGCAGGTAGCCCAGCTCCTGGCCGCCCACCGCGAAGAGGGGACGGAAGACGATCACTTTGCGATGTTCACGGCGTTCCAGCACCGCTTCCAGGCCGGCGCAGAGGGCGAGCGCGGACTTTCCGGTTCCTGCGCGCCCACCGATGGAGACGATGCCGACGGACGGGTCCATCAGCATGTCGATGGCCAGCCGCTGCTCGGCGGACCTGCCATGGAGGCCGAACACGTCGCGGTCGCCCTTGACCAGGCGGACCTGCTTGTCCGCCCCGACCCTGCCCAGGGCAGAGCCGCGGTTGGAGAGCAGTACCAGCCCGGTGTTGACGGGCAGTTCCGCGGCGGCCGGGATGAAGACCGGCTCGTGGCCGTACAGGGTGGAGATCTCCTGTTCGTTGGCTTCAATTTCGGCCACCCCTGTCCAACCGGAGTCCTTGACCAGTTCATTGCGGTATTCATCCGCGGTCAGGCCCATGGCGGACGCTTTGACGCGCATTGGCAGGTCCTTGGACACCACGGTGACGTTCCGGCCCTCGTTGGCAAGGTTCTTGGCGACGGCGAGGATGCGGCTGTCATTGTCCCCGCTGCGGAACCCAAGGGGCAGCACCTCGGACGAAATGTGGTTGAGCTCCACGGTGAGCGTGCCGCCCTCGTCACCGATGGGAATGGGCTCGTTCAGGCCGCCGTGCTTGACCCGGAGGTCGTCGAGGAGCCGGAGGGCCTTGCGGGCAAAGTAGCCCAGCTCGGGATCATGGCGCTTGGCTTCGAGTTCGGTGATGACCACAACGGGGACCACCACTTCGTGTTCGGCGAACCGGAGCAACGCCCGCGGGTCGGATATGAGGACGGACGTGTCGATCACGAACGTGTGGATGAGGGATTCCCTTCCGGAGACGGCAAAACCGGCCACAGCTTCAGTCGCTGTGCCGGTTTCAGTAGTGGCTCGCGCGGCGCGAGAGGTAGCTTTTCCTGCCTGGTCGGAAAGGACCCCGTGCAGTTTTTCAGAAGTAGCCACATCGACTCCAGCCCCGGGCCCCAGCCCGGCTTTGTTATTGGTGAGGCGGCTCGGCCACGAGGCCGGGTCCGGCCTCCCATACAACCGGTGCGATGTTTCGCTCCATGTACTGGCCTCCCCGATCAGCCGGCGGTTTTGCCTGCTGATGGATATAACGTAAATCCACCCCAGGTAATTTCCGCAACCATTACCCGGCGATTCCTGTTGCGGCCCGGTGAACTTGCCGTGAACCGGGGATGTCAGGCGCCGAAGCGGCGCTGCCGGCCGGCGTAATCGCGCAGGGCGCGCAGGAAGTCCACCTTCCGGAAGGCCGGCCACAGCGCCTCGCAGAAGTAGAACTCGCTGTAGGCGCTCTGCCACATCAGGAAACCGGACAGCCGCTGCTCCCCCGACGTCCTGATCACCAGGTCCGGGTCCGGCTGGCCACGGGTGTACAGGAAACGCGAAATGTCGTCGACGCACAGGTCGTCCGCGAGCTTGGAGATGTCCATCCCCTTGCCGACGGCGTCATGCAGGAGTTCGCGGACGGCGTCGACGATCTCCCTGCGCCCGCCGTACCCGACAGCTACGTTGACGTGCAGTTTCTCCCGCACGGGGGTCCGGGCCGTCAGCTTGTTGAGCCGTTCGGCCAGGTAGCCGGGCAGCAGTTCAGGTGCACCCATGGCATGCACGGAAATGTTCGCGTCCTCGTCAAGCCGGTCGAGGGTGTTGGCGATGATGCCCATCAGGAGGTCCAGTTCCTCGCTGGAACGGTTCATGTTGTCCGTGGACAGCATGTAGAGGGTGACCACCTTGACACCCAGCTCCTGGCACCAGCCGAGGAATTCGTGGATCTTGTCCGCGCCGGCCTGGTGGCCCTGGCTGGTGGGGGCGTTGAACTGCTTGGCCCAGCGCCGGTTGCCGTCAACCATGACGCCGATGTGGCGGGGAATCCGGTCCCGCGGAAGGTCCTTGAGCAGCCGGCGCTCGTAATAGCCGTAGAGGAACCCGGGCAACTCCACGCGTCCACTCACCTGACTTTCCTGCCGTACGTACTTGCACATCCTAGGCTACCGCCCGCCGCATGCCGGTACTTCCCGCAATGCCGGGGCGGCCGGCCACACTCGTTACCCACCAGTAACTTACCGGGCCGTAAGTTATTCTGGACCAATGAACAGCCACTCTCCGAAGGGTCCGCTGACGCCGCAGCCCGAGGACCAGAACGGCGCCGCTGCAGGTTCCGGGCCAAGCGCGGTGGATGACGCCGCAGTCAAGCTCGCCGAGTTGCTGATGATCAAACCGAAGTGGCGGGGCTGGATCCACACCGTGACCGCGCCGCTGGCCCTCGCAGCCGGTATCGTCCTGGTGATCCTCGCGCCGGCGCCGGACCGCAAGATCACCTCGGCGATCTACGCCGCAACCGGCGTCCTGCTGTTCGGCGTGAGCGCCGTCTACCACCGCGGCAACTGGTCGCCGCGGGTGAAGCTTGTCCTGAAGCGGCTGGACCACACCAACATCATGCTCGTCATTGCCGGCAGCTACACGCCGCTGGCATGGACGCTCCTGGAGCGGCAGCAGGCCGTCCTGCTGCTGTGGGTCATCTGGTCAGGCGCCATCCTCGGCGTCCTCTTCCGGCTGCTGTGGACGGACGCACCCCGCTGGCTCTACGTGCCCATCTACATAGCCCTGGGCTGTGGCGCGTTGTTCTATCTGCCCCGGTTCTTCCAGGCCAGCCTTCCGTCAGCCGTCCTGATCTGCGTGGGCGGCGTCCTGTACATCACGGGGGCCGTTTTCTACGCCCTCAAGAAGCCCAACTTCAGTTACCACCACTTCGGCTTCCACGAACTGTTCCACGCGTTGACCGTCTTCGCGTTCGCGGCGCATTTCACCGCAATCGCCATCGCGGTCCTCGGCTGACGGCATTCACGCCGGCCGGCAGGGGCCTCCGGTCAGTCGCGGGGCCGCGGGAGTCCGGGGCCGGAGCCGCCGTCGGAGTCCGGCGCGGCTGACCGGGTGGGGTCGTCCAGCCCTTCCTGGGCATCGGCGGCCTCAACGTCGGCTGCGGCGGCAGCCGCCAGGCGTTCCTCCTCCACCTGGGCCCGGTAGCGGACCCGGCGGATCCGCCGCACCATGTCCACGATCAGCAGCGCCGTGGCCACCACGAAGAAGGCGGTCATGATGAACCCCAGCAGGCCCGGTGTTACCTGGTCCTCGGAGATCCCGTTCCGGAGCGTCGGAGTGGGCAACGGAGTCGGGGTGGTGGCGAGGCTGAGCAGCAGAGAATGCACGGTGGATACCTTCTGGTGGAACGGATGCAGCAGGGAGCGGACAGGACCGGCCGGGGCCGCAGCTGTCTTCTACGGCAGATAGAAATAGCCTGCTGTGTCTATCTTAGCCCGGCAAACAGGTCCTTCTCAGGCAGTTCGGACGGCACCCTGGAATGGATCAGCGAGTAGTCCTCCCAGGGCCAGGCGCGCCGCTGCATTTCGGGTGAGACGGCGAAGAAGAACCCCAGCGGGTCGACCTGCGTCCGGTGGGCGCGCAGGGCGTCGTCGCGCACCTCAAAGAAGTCCCCGCAGTCGATCTGCGTGGTGGTCGGGTGTGCAGCCGGCGGCGGAGTGTGGCCTTCGGCGTCGGACTCCAGCCATGCCGCCAGCCGCTCCGCATACGGAGACTGGAGCCCCGCCTCTTCGAGCGCGAAATGCAGGGCACGGAACCGCTCCGGACTGAACGCACGGTCATAGTAGAGCTTGCTGGGCTCCCAGGGCTCGCCCGCTTCCGGATAACGCTCCCGATCCCCCGCGGCCTCGAAGGCTTCCACGGCGACCCTGTGCGCCATGATGTGGTCCGGATGGGGGTAGCCGCCGTTCTCGTCATAGCTGAGGATCACGTGCGGCTTGAAGGAACGGACCAGCCGCACCAAAGGCGCGGCGGCCTGGCGCAGCGGCAGCGTCGCGAAGGACCCGGCCGGGAGGGGTGGCAGCGGGTCGCCCTCGGGAAGCCCCGAATCCACGAATCCCAGCCACCGCTGCCGGATGTTGAGGATGGCGGCTGCCCGCTCCATTTCCAGCCGGCGGGCACCTGCCATGTCCCGTTTGGGGTGCGGTTCGTCCTCGACGGCCGGGTTCTGGATGTCGCCCCGCGAACCGTCCGTGCACGTTGCCACCAGGACGTCGACCCCGGCCGCGGCATACATGGCCATGGTCGCGGCGCCCTTGCTTGACTCGTCATCCGGGTGGGCGTGGACTGCGAGCAGCCGGAGCGGCACCTGGGAATTGCTCGACGCTGTCATGGGCAGGACTGCTCCTTATTCTTCTTGACGCGGCCCGTGGCGGCGCCACGGTCCGGTGACCAGGCGGGTGCTGCGTTCGCGGCGGCTCCCGCCCCCGCAGAGCGCCGGCGGAAAGGGCACTAAACTGGTCTGGTGACTTCCCCGGACCAGCCGGCCCGCCCCGCGCCCGCAGACACTAGCCTAGCCAATCGGTATGGTGCTAAGAAGCGCAGGCTCACCCCTGCTGCCACCCGCACGGCCATCGGCGTTGCGCTTGCCGTGGGAATCGGGTTCCTCGCATGGGTTTCGACATCCAATTCCCTGTCCGGCGTGACATTCAAGGACATCGGCTACAGCACCACGGACGCCACGTTGGCAGAAGTCGATTTCCAGGTGACCCGCGAGCCCGGCAAGGCGGTCACGTGTGCAGTTAAGGCACTGGACTCAAAGTTTGCCGTGGTGGGTTGGAAGGTGGTGGACATTCCGCCGTCCAAGGCGGATGGAACGCCCGACGGCGGCAGGACAGTCGCCCAGCGCGTTGCCGTGCGCACGGAGTCGGCGTCCGTCTCGGGGGTCGTCGACAGCTGCTGGATCCCCGGGGAAGCGCATTAAAACATGTGATGCAGGACGCTTTCAGGTTGGGTTATCTCCAAGGGATTGACTACAATAGGGAGATACCTTCACCCCGCTGAGCTGGTTACTGTTCCACAAGTGGCCACCGTGGCGGGGTCTTTTGCATGTAGGACCACTAGAGGAGAAGTCCGTGTCTACCACGAACAGCGCATCTGCAACCTGGCTTACCCAGGAGGCTTTTGACCGCCTGAAGGCAGAGCTGGACCACCTTTCCGGCGCTGGCCGGGCGGATATCGTCCAGAAGATCGAAGCGGCCCGGCAAGAGGGGGACCTCAAGGAAAACGGGGGCTACCACGCGGCCAAGGAGGAACAGGGCAAGATTGAGGCCCGTATCCGCCAGCTGACAGTGCTCCTCCGCGACGCCCACGTGGGCGCGGCCCCTGCCGACGACGGAATCGTGGAGCCCGGCATGATTGTCGTGGCCAGGATTGCGGGCGACGAGGAGACGTTCCTGCTGGGATCCCGTGAAATCGCCGGCGATTCGGACCTGGACGTGTTCAGCGAAAAGTCGCCCCTTGGTGCTGCCATCGTGGGCCACAAGGAGGGCGACACCCTCAGCTACGTCGCACCCAACGGCAAGGACATCAAGGTGGAGATCCTCTCCGCCAAGCCCTACACGGGCTAATACCAGCCCAGCGGAAACGGCGGCCGGCCCTCACGGGACGGCCGCCGTTGTGCGTTAAAGCCGCAGCATGAACGGCGGCCTCACACACCCCGGGAAGTCTCAGGGCTGCGCGGTCGAAGCAGGAGCGCCGCCACCACTCCCCCTGCGGCACCGCCAAGATGGGCCTGCCAACTGACATATCCGGCCACGAACGGCAGGACGCCCAGCAGGATGCTCCCGTAGCCCAGGAAGAGGACCACCGCGAGCAGGATCTGCCGCCAGCTGCGGTTGAAGAAGCCCCGCACCAGGAGGAACGAGAAAAGCCCGAAGACCAGGCCCGAGGCGCCCACGGTGACACCGTCGCCGATCAGCCACACTGTAAGCCCACTGCCGATCCAGCTGAAGGCCAGGGCGGTCAGGAAGACGCGGAGCCCGGAGAGGAACACCAGGAAGCCGAAGATGATCAGTGGCAGGCTGTTGGAGAGCAGGTGGTTCAGGTTCGCGTGCAGGAGCGGAAACGTGAAGATATCCAGCAGCCCGTCCACGCTCCTGGGCCGCAGCCCGAAGGTCCGGTTGAGCGCACCCAGCATGAGGCTGTTGGCCAGTTCCAGGACGAACAGCAGCGCCACGAACCCGCCCAGCACCAGCAGCCCGCCCCTGGCCCGGGAGGCTGTGGCCTGCCATTCCGGAAAACGCCCGTTACGCATCAGCCCGGCCACGGCCGGTCCTAGTGCACAACGATCGGCTGGAAGCCTTCGGCGCGCAGTGCGCTGAGGACCTGCTCACCGTGCTGGTGGCCCTTGGTTTCCAGGTTCACGGTGATGGAGACGTCCCCCATGCTGATCGACCCGCCCACCCGCGTATGGTCCAGTCCGGTGACGTTGGCGTCGTTTTCGGCGATGATGCGGGCGATCGTGGCCAGCGAACCGGGCCGGTCGTCGAGCATCATCCGTACGGTCATGTAGCGGCCTGCGGCGGAGAGGCCGCGCTGGATGACCTTGAGCATCAGCATCGGATCGATGTTGCCGCCGGAGAGCACCACGGCGGTGGTGCCGGGGTTCTCGATCTTGCCGTCCATCAGGGCAGCGACGCCCACGGCACCGGCAGGTTCGACCACCATCTTGGCCCGCTCGAGCAGGAAGATCAGGGCGCGGGCGAGCGAGTCCTCGCTGACGGTGACCACGTCATCGACGAGCTCCCGGATGATGCTGAAGGGCAGCTGCCCGGGGCGCCCTACGGCGATTCCGTCCGCCATGGTGGACACCTTCTTCAGCGGCACCAGCGCGTCGGCAGCGAGCGACGGCGGGTAGGCGGCGGCGTTTTCGGCCTGCACGCCGATGATCCGGATCTCCCGGCCCAGCTCCCTGGCCCGGGCCTTGATGGCGACGGCGACGCCGGCCAGGAGCCCGCCCCCGCCAACCCCCATGAGGACGGTGTCCACGTTGGGGACCTGCTCGAGGATTTCCAGCCCCAGGGTGCCCTGGCCTGCCACGACGTCCACGTTGTCGAAGGGGTGGACGAACACCGTGCCCGTCTCGTTGCTGTACCGCTGCGCCTCGGCGAGCGCCTCGTCGACGTTGTGGCCGTGGAGGACCACTTCGGCCCCGTGGCTGCGGGTTGCCGCGAGCTTGGGCAGCGCCACGCCCAGCGGCATGTAGATGCGGGCCTTGATGCCAAGGCTCTTGGCGGCGACGGCGACGCCCTGGGCGTGGTTGCCGGCGGAAGCTGCCACCACCCCGCGCTTCTTCTCTTCGGGCGAGAGCCGCGCCATGCGAACGTAGGCTCCGCGCACCTTGAACGAACCGGCGCGCTGGAGGTTTTCGCATTTGAAGTAGACGTCCCCGCCCACCATGGTGCCCAGCGCCCGCGATGACTCAACGGGAGTACGCGCGATAATCCCGTCGAGCAGCTTCTGCGCCTCCAGGACATCGTCCAGTGTGACGGGAAGGGTTTCAAGGATCTTCACGGACTACTCTCCTCTGGGTTCGGCCCCGTTGCCCGGTCGGGAGGCGGTGCGGGCATCGCGGTGTTCAGCTGTCGTGCCGGCTGCCGCGTCGTTCCCGGCACCGGAGGGGACCGGCGGTTCAACGTCCTCGATGGTGTTGTCCGGGCCTGCTGCGGCCGTGATGGGCTTTCCGGCAATTACCGGCACCTGTTCATGTTCCCACGTTCTCGCGGCGATGTAGCGAACGGCCGAGTTTGCTACGGCCAGGATGGGCACCGAGAACAGGGCACCGGGTATGCCGGCGAGGTAGGAGCCGGCCGCAACGCTCAGGATCACGGCCACGGGGTGGAGCGAGACGGCTTTGCCCATGACCAGCGGCTGCAGGATGTGCCCCTCCAGCTGTTGGACCAGGAGGACGATTCCGAGCATGATCAGCGCGTTGACCGGCCCGTTGGCCACCAGGGCCAGCAGCACGGCAACGACGCCGGTGACCAGGGCGCCCACCACCGGGATGAAGGAGCCGAGGAAGACCAGGACGCCCAGCGGCAGCGCCAGGGGAACTCCGATGATCGCAGCACCCACACCGATGCCGATTGCGTCGACGGCGGCGACGAACATCTGGATCCGGGCGTAACTGACCATGGACGCCCAGCCCTTGCGGCCCGCACCAAAGGCCGCCGCCCGGGCCTTCCGGGGAAGCAGCCGGACCAGGAAGGCCCAGATCCGGTCGCCCTCCAGGAGGAAGAAGATCAGGATGAACAGCGCCAGGAGCATGCCGGCGGCGAAGTGCCCGGCGGTGCTGCCGAAAGAGAGGGCGCCGCTGAGGATGCTGCTGCTGTTGTTCTGCAGCGCATCGCTGGCTTCTTTGACGTATTGGTCGATCTGGGCGGCCGTCAGGTGCAGCGGGCCGGCGGACAGCCAGTCCTGGACCTGCCGCACGCCTTCAAGGGCCTGGGACCAGAGCTCACCAAATCCGACGATGAGCTGGCGGCCCACCAGCGCCAGGGCGCCTGCGATTACGCCGATGAAGCCCAGGACCGTCACGGCCACGGACAGCCCGGCGGGCAGCCCCCGACGCTTCAGCCATGCGGTGACAGGGCTGAGCAGCCCGGCAAGGAGCGCTGCCACCATGACCGGGATGAGCAGGAGGGTGACGTGGCTGAGCAGCCACACCAGGGTTCCGGCCATGAGGAGGATCAGCCCCAGGCGCCATGACCAGGACGCCGCGATGCGCACCCCGTACGGGATGTCCATGTCCAGTTCCCGGTCCGTCAGCACGCGCAGCGGCGCAGCGGGAGCCGCGGAAGGTTGCTCTGCCTGGGTAGCGTTGTCCTCGTGTGGCTTCATAAGGCAATACTTCCCCAGCCCCGCCCTAATGGGAAACTACTGGGCGCCCGTGGCGGGCACATAGTCGATGCCCCATTCAATGCTGAAAGTTTCCCCGGGAGCAAGCCACCTCAGGCCGTCCCCGGAGTTGAAGGCGTTCGCGGGTCCGGTCATCGGCTCCACCGCCACCGCCCGCGTCCGGCCGGGATAGACCGTGCTCACGAAGATGTGGACGTACCGGCACGCCTCGTCCTGCCAGAGGACCACCTGGCTGCCGTCTGCAGCAGCCAGCACATGGCGGGCCCTGCCGGCGTCGTACCGCAGATCCGTGAGGGCAACGTCGATGGCCAGGTCCGCGATCCGTCCGCCCGAGCGGAAATCGGAGTCCCCTTCGACGGGTGCGGAGCTGCGTGGAATCAACCGCTCGTCGGCCACGAGCCGGGTGTCGGCCGCAACGGTCAGGACCAGTTCCTCGACCGGGGTATCCCCCAGCCGGAGGTAGGGGTGGGCGCCCAGGACGAACGGGGCCGGCGCCGCCGAGTCGTTTGCCAGGCTCTGCCGGACCCGCAGGCCCAGGTCCTCCGTCAGCTGGTAGTCGACCCGGTGCCGGGCGAGGAACGGGTAGCCGTGCTGCGGAAAGATGGTGGCTTCGAGCGACACGGAATGTTCCGTCCGGCCAAGCAGGGCGTAGCCGGTGTTGCGCAGCAATCCGTGGCTGGCGTTGTTGCGCGGCACTTCGGTGATGTCCAGCTGCTGCATTGCGCCATCCAGGACCCACTGGCCGTCCGCCACCCTGTTGGCCCACGGCGCGAGGGTGATGCCGGCCCCACCGGGCGGGATCTCGCCATCGGCGTAGGTCTCCGTTAGCAGGACCCCACGGCGGGTATAGGACCGGAGCCCCGCGGCCAGTTCGGTGACTACGGCCACGGCGTCACCGCGGCGCAGTTCGTACTGGCTGCCGGTGGCGCAGGCAGGGGGGCTGGTGGGACCTGGAAGTTCCATCGAAGACGCTGTCATGGGCCTTACCGTACAACGGGACGCGCCACTCCTCCACCAGCACTCTGTTACTTTTTGTTGTTAACTATTCATTCTTGATCGTTTGTGGGAAGATTTCCTCATGACCGGGATCACCAGCACCAAACTTTCTGACGGCCGCGAACTGATTTACTTCGACGACGCCGCTACCACGGCTTCCCGCGCCGCAGACCTCACGACCGACCACCGCGGGCTGCCGCCCCGGGGGGAACCGGGCGAGATCCGTTTCGATGCCTTGACGGACGAGTGGGTGGCCGTCGCAGCGCACCGGCAAACGCGCACCCACCTGCCACCGGCTGACCAGTGCCCGATCTGCCCCACCACCCCGGCCAACGCCTCGGAAATTCCTGCAGCGGACTACGACGTCGTCGTTTTCGAAAACCGCTTCCCCTCCCTGGGCCCTGCTCTCGGGCCGGTCCCGGCGGACCCGGCGTGGGGAACGAAGGGACCGGCCTACGGCCGCTGCGAAGTCGTCTCCTTCACCCCGGAGCACACGGGTTCGTTCAGTGGCCTGGGCCCGGAGCGGTCGCGCACGGTGATCGAGGCCTGGGCGCAGCGTACCGCCGCGCTCAGCGCCATGGAGGGCATCAAACAGGTGTTCCCGTTCGAAAACCGTGGCGCGGACATCGGCGTCACGCTGCACCACCCGCACGGGCAGATTTACGCCTACCCCTACATCACTCCGCGCGCCGGTGTCCTGGGTGCGGCGGCCCGGAAATACTACGACTCGAAGGACGGCAGGGAAACCCTGACGGGCTCCCTGCTGCACGCCGAGCGGGAGGACGGCAGCCGGATGGTCCTGGAAGGCGCCAATTTCAGCGCCTATGTCCCCTTCGCCGCCCGCTGGCCCCTGGAGGTCCACCTGGTGCCCCACCGGCACGTTCCGGACCTCGCGGCATTGAACGGGGAGGAAAAGGATGAACTCGCGCACCTGTACCTGGACCTGCTCCGGCGCGTCGATGCCCTTTACCCCACACCCACCCCGTACATCTCCGCGTGGCACCAGGCGCCGCTGGACGACGTGTTGAGGCCCGCGGGCTACCTGCACCTGCAACTGACCTCCCCGCGCCGCGCCGCGGATAAGCTGAAGTACCTCGCGGGTTCGGAAGCAGCCATGGGTGCGTTCATCAACGACACCACACCGGAAAGCGTGGCGGAACGGCTGCGCCATGTTGCCGTCCCGCCGTCGTCCCAGCCCGTTGCCGCACTCGCGGCAACACCGGAAGGAGCCTCCGCATGAGCACCGCCCCGCGTCCCGGCGACGGTCCTGCAACGGACGAAGCCCGGGAATTGACCGACCGCTTCACCCGGGAGTTCGGCAGCAGGCCCGACGGCGTCTGGCAGGCGCCGGGGCGGGTGAACCTCATCGGGGAACACACCGACTACAACGAGGGGTTCGTCCTTCCGTTCGCCATTGACCGCACGGCACGGGTGGCGGTCAGGGTCCGCACGGATTCAACCGTGCGCCTGCTGTCCACCTACGGGGACCAGGGCGTGGTCACCGCGTCGGTCCAGTCGCTGCGGCCCGGCACCGCCAAGGGGTGGACCAAGTATCCGCTTGGCGTCATGTGGGCCCTGCGCGAGCGCGGCATCGACGTCCCCGGAGTGGACCTGCTGCTGGACTCGAACGTCCCGCTCGGCGCAGGACTCTCGTCCTCGCACGCCATTGAATGTGCCGTCATCTCCGCCCTGAACGAGCTCACCGGCGCCGGTCTGGGGGCCGAGGACATGGTCCTGGCCACCCAGCAGGCGGAAAACGACTTCGTCGGTGCACCCACCGGCATCATGGACCAGTCGGCGTCGCTGCGTGGTTCAAAGGGGCACGCCGTCTTTCTGGACTGCCGCAACCAGCAGGCCCGCCTGGTGCCCTTCGAGACCGAACCGGCCGGCCTGGTGCTGCTGGTGATTGACACCAAGGTGTCGCACTCCCATGCCGACGGCGGCTACGCCTCCCGGCGGGCATCATGCGAGCTCGGCGCCGAGGTGCTGGGCGTCAAAGCCCTGAGGGATGTGGAGGTGGGCGACCTCGAGGAGGCCAGCGGGCTCCTCGATGAAGTCACGTTCCGGCGGGTACGCCATGTGGTCACCGAGAACGACCGCGTGCTCCAGACGGTGGAACTGCTGGGCGGCCAGGGTCCGGCGGCCATTGGCCCCCTGCTGGACGCCAGCCATGCCTCCATGCGCGACGACTTCGAGATCTCCTGTCCGGAACTGGACCTGGCCGTGGACACGGCCCGGGCCAGCGGAGCGATTGGTGCCCGGATGACCGGCGGCGGCTTCGGCGGGGCGGCGATCGCCCTGACACCGGTAGACGCCGAACACAAGGTGCGTGACGCCGTCGCCAAGGCTTTCGCCGACGCCGGCTTTGCGGCGCCGGACATCTTCACCGTCTCCCCTGCCGCCGGAGCCATGCGCATCGCCGGGGGCGCTCCGGCCCGTTGATGCGGGCAGCAGCTTAAAGACCGTGGGCCCCACCAGTTTGGTGGGGCCCACGGTCTTTTGGTTTACGACGGCGGACGCTGCCGGAGTGCCTAGTCGTCGCCGCGGAGGATGGCGAGCAGGCGGATGATCTCCACATAGAGCCAGACCAGCGTGACGGTGAGGCCGAAGGCGGCAGTCCAGGAGAACCGCTGCGGAGCGCCGCTGCGGACGCCCTCCTCAATGCTGGTGAAGTCCATGATGAGCGAGAACGCCGCGAGGCCGATGGCCAGCAGGCCGATGAAGACGCCCAGCGGGATGCCCATGATCTCAACACTGCGCAGGCCGAACGGCTGCTGCAGCACCCCGGTCCACATCATCACCATGTTGACCAGGGCGAACACGGCATATCCGATGACCGCGATCATGAAGAACCGCATGGCTTTCGGGGTGGCGCGGACCTTGCCGCTCTTGAAGAGGACCAGCGTCACGGCGAACACGGACAGGGTGCCGATGACGGCCTGCAGGCCGACGCCGGGGAACTGCGTGTCCAGGATCCGGGTGAGGCCGCCAAGGAAGAGTCCTTCCAGCGCAGCGTAGGCGAGGATCAGTGCCGGCGAGGGCTGCTTCTTGAAGGTGTTGACCAGGGCGAGCACGAACCCGCCCAGGGCACCGACGATCATCAGCATGGAGGCCAGCGGGAGCCCCACCGTGAGGGTAATGGCGGCGCCCACCAGCACGGCGCCGAGGCAGGCCGCCGTCTTCATGATGACGTCGTCGAACGTCATCCGCCCGGTATCTGCGGGGCCGGCCGAGGGCTGGCTGTACATCTGGCGCAGCTGCTCATCGGTCATGCTTTGCGGCTGCGTGTTCCAGCCCTGCTGGCCGTACGGCTGGCCATAGGGGGCCTGGGCGTATGGCTGCTGCCCGTAGGGAGCGCCGTAAGGAGCCGGCGGGACAGGCGCCGCCTGGGTGGCGCCACGGAAACTCTTTCCGTTGAAGATCGGGTTGCCGCCAAGTGCCATTGCGGGGTTCCTCCATGTGGGGTGTGGGTGATGGATGTATTCGTACGCTACCAAGTCCCACGTCAGGCCGATCCTGAAAGTTCCCGCCGCCTGCCGGCCGAAACCTAACCGTGACCCTTGCGCCCTTCCGGCCGGCGCCCTTCCGGCCCGAGTCCGGGCGCCGCCTGCTACCCGACGCCCAGGTAGGCCTCCTTGACGGAAGGGTCCTCCAGGAGTTCCTTGCCGGTGCCGCTGTGCGTGATCTCACCGGTCTCCAGGACGAACGCCCGGTGGGCACCTGCCAGCGCCTGGTTGGCGTTCTGCTCCACCATCAGGACCGTGGTGCCCTGTTTGTTGATCTCCTTGATGATCTTGAAGATCTGGCGGATGAACTGCGGTGCCAGGCCCATGGACGGCTCGTCGAGCAGCAGCAGCTTCGGGTTGGACATCAATGCCCGGCCGATGGCAAGCATCTGTTGTTCCCCACCTGACATGGTGCCGCCGAACTGCTTTTCGCGCTCCTTCAGCCGGGGAAACAGGTCAAAGACACGCTCCAGGTCCTTGGCGACGCCACTCCTGTCCTTGCGGCCGAAGGTCCCCATGTCCAGGTTTTCCATGACGGTCATTCCCGGGAAGATGCCGCGTCCTTCCGGAGCCTGGGAAATCCCGTGGACAACGCGGATGTGGGCCTTCATCTTGGTGATGTCCTGCCCCGCGAAAGTGATCTTTCCCTGCGAACAGTGCAGCAGGCCCGAGATGGTCCGCATGGTGGTGGTCTTGCCCGCACCGTTGGCGCCGATCAGGGCCACCACTTCACCTTCATTGACGGTGAAGGAGATGTCCCGCAGGGCCTGGATGCGTCCGTAGTGCACGGACACTCCCTTGAGTTCAAGCAACGTCATCTTCAGGCTCCCCTAGGTAGGCGGCAATAACACGCGGGTCTTCACGGATTTCGCGGGGCAGTCCGTCCGCGATTTTCTTGCCGAATTCCAGCACCACGATCCGGTCCGTCACACCCATGACGAGCTTCATGTCGTGCTCGATCAGGAGCACGGTATAGCCCTCGTCCCGGATCGTGCGGATCAGGGCCATGAGCTCCTCCTTCTCCGCAGGGTTGAAGCCGGCAGCGGGCTCGTCAAGGCAGAGCACTTTGGGGTCGGTGGCCAGGGCACGGGCAATCTCCAGCCTCCGCTGGTACCCATAGGGCAGCTGGCGCGACAGGACATGCGCATGGGAGGCGATGCCCACGAAGTCCAGCAGGGCCATGCCGCGCTCAATGGCCGACTTTTCCTCCCTGATGTGGGTGGGCAGGCGCAGCAGGGCTCCGCCCACGCTGGTACGGTGCCGTGCGTCCAGGCCCACCACAACATTTTCCAGGGCAGTCATCTCCCCGAACAGCCGGATGTTCTGGAAGGTGCGCGACAGGCCCAGCCGGGTGATCTTGTGCTGCTTGATGCCGTTCAGAACCTGCCCCTCCAGCATCACCTGGCCGCTGGTGGGTTTGTAGACGCCGGTCATGGCGTTGAAGCAGGTGGTCTTCCCGGCCCCGTTGGGGCCGATCAACCCCAGGATTTCGCCGCGCTTAATGTTGAAGCTGACGTTGTCCAGGGCCACCAGGCCGCCGAACTTGATAGTGAGGTTCTGCACTTCCACGATGTTGTCGCCCACCTTGACCGCGATGTCGCGGTCGGGGGCAACCTTCTCGGCCAGCTCCTGGTCCACGCCGGCTTCCGCGAGGGCTTCCATGTCCAACTCGGGGGCGATGGGCGTTCCCGGGCCCTCCTCTGCAGCAGGAGTCCGGGCCGGCTGCTCCTCAATGCTGCTGGACCCGCTGTTCCGTTCCTCGGGGCTCATGCCTCCGCTCCTCTCTGCCGGCTTGCCGGGATCTCCGGACCCGCGGGCGGCACGTCGGTGTCCTTCGGTCCCGTGCCCTTGCCGGTCACCTGGTTCAGCGCACTCCGGCCGTAGGCGAGCAGGCGCTGGCGCGCCGGGAGCAGGCCCTGGGACCGGAAGATCATGATCAGCACCAGCGCGATGCCGAAGATCAGGTACTTGTATTCGGCGATGGCGGTGAACCGCAGCGGAATGTAGCTGACCAGGGCACCGCCGAGGATGGCGCCCACCTTGTTGCCGGCGCCGCCCAGCACGACGGCGGCGAGGAACAGGATGGACGTGGTGACGTCGAACTTCTGGTTGTTGACAAAGCCCACCTGCCCGGCGAACAAGGCGCCGGACAGGCCGCCGATCGCGGCGCCGATAGCGAAGGCCCACACCTTGTATTTGAACGTGGGAACGCCCATGATTTCGGCGGCGTCCTCGTCCTCGCGGATGGCGATCCAGGCCCGGCCCACACGGCTGCGTTCCAGGTTGCCCACCAGGAGGGTGACGATGATGATGATGGTCAGCGTCAGCCAGTACCAGGGCACCCCGTTGGAGTTGGAGAAGATCGGCGCACCGCTGGGCTCCAGGCCCGGTGGGTGGCCGACGTTCTGGAAGCCAACCTGGCCCTTCATGGCGGGGATGATCGTGGCGAGGATGCGCACGATTTCACCGAACCCGAGCGTGACGATGGCCAGGTAGTCGCCCCTGAGCCGCAGCGTGGGCACGCCCAGGATCACCCCGAAGAACATGGTCACCGCCATGGCCACCGGAATCGTCCAGAGGTACGGGATGTGGAGGTAGGGCGAGTCCGGGCTGGTGAGCATTGCGGCGCAATAGGAGCCCACGGCGAAAAATGCGACGTAGCCAAGGTCCAGCAGACCGGCATACCCCACCACCACGTTCAGGCCGACGGCGATGAGCGCGAAGCGTGCCATGTCGAAGCATGCCAGCGCGAAGTTGTTGCCGGGTTCGGTGGTGATGATGGGCGGATTGAGCAGTGGAAGGAGGTAGGCGAGGACAACGACGATGACCAGGAACGCCCATTGCTGCTGGCGGGACAGCGCGTGCCAGCGGTCGGAAAGGTAGCCGCCCCTGCGCTTGCCGCGCTGCCGGAGGTCGCTCTTGCCGGCGCCCTTCGATGACGCTTCGCGGTCCTCCGCAGCCTGCTCCGCGGCCGCCGTGGGCAGCGGCGTGGGGCCGTCGGTCATGCTCATGCTTTGCTCCTTCCAAGGGAGGTTCCGAGGATGCCTTCCGGCCGCAGCAGCAGCACGAGGACCAGCACCACGAACGCGACGACGTCGGTCCACTGGGAGTTGCCCAGCAGGATCTGGCCGTAGTTGCCGATCAGGCCAAGCAGCAGGCCGCCGAGCAGGGCGCCGCGGACGTTGCCGATACCGCCCAGTACGGCGGCGGCGAACGCCTTGATGCCCAGCACGAACCCGCCGCTGTACTGGACACCGGAGGGGATTTTCATGACGTAGAACAAGGCGGCGGCTCCTGCAAGCAGGCCTCCGATGACGAAGGTGGTAATAATGATGCGCTCTTTGTTCACGCCCATCAACGTGGCGGTGTCGGGGTCCTGCGCGACGGCGCGGATACCGCGGCCCGTGCGTGACTTGCTGATGAACCGGTCGATGCCGATCATCATGATGACCGCGGCGATGATGATCACCAGCTGCTGGGAATCGACGATGGTGCCGAAGACGTCGAAGATGGGCGTGGGCCGGAACATCGTCAACGCAAGTTCGGGGCTGGGTCCGCGCCACAGGTAGATGAGGTACTGGATGGTGAAGGAGGCACCGATCGCGGTGATCAGGAAGACCAGGCGCGGCGCGTTGCGTTGGCGCAGCGGCTTGTAGGCGATCCGCTCCAGGAGGAAGGCTGTCACGGCGGAGGCGACCATGGCCAGGACCAGCGCCAGCAGCAGGTTAAGGATGATGGCAGGCAGGCCCAGCCGGGGAACGGAGGGGCCGAACCCGAGGCTGCTCAGGGTGAAGAAGACGGCGTAGCAGCCAACGATGAACACCTCTGAGTGGGCGAAGTTGATGAGGTTCAGGACACCGTAGACCAGGGTGTAGCCGAGGGCGACCAGGGCGTAAATGGCGCCGAAGGTCAGTCCATCAAAGGTGGCGCTCCAGAAGTTTTGCGCCAGGGACGGTATGTCGAAGGTGATCCAGTCATTTTCGGTGGGAAGTAGTTGGACAAGAGTGGGGAGCATGGGAACATCCTGATCCAGTTGCACGCGGCCGCCGGGGCCCGGCCGTGGGAATAATGTCTAGAGACGTGTGGTGCTGGGTTGCCGCCAAGCGAAGAAAAGGCTGTGGGGCCCGCAATTGCTGGCCCCACAGCCGTTGTTCCGCCGGGCTGCTACTCCCCGATCGGGCCGATGGGAACGATCTTCCCGTTCTCCACCTTGTAGCCGTAAACCGTGGGTGCCTGGAGCTCGCCCTTGGCGTCCCACTTGTAGTGCTTACTCAGTCCGTCCTTGTCGTAGGACTTGACCCAGCCGAGCAGGTCGGCGCGGCTTTGCTTGCCGGCGTCGATGCCTGAGAGGAGGACGGTGGCGGCGTCGTAGCCCTCGATCGAGTACGTGCCGGGTTCGGCGCCCTTGGCGAGGTCCTTGTAGGCCGAGGCGAAATCAGGGATCAGTTCACCCGGGATGCAGGGGCAGGTGAAGTACGCGTTGTTGGATGCGTCGCCTGCCTGCTTGATGAACTGGTCATCCTTCACGCCGTCCGGAGCCACGAAGGTGCCGGTGAAGCCCTTGCCGACGAGCTGCTGGTCGAAGGGGGCGCCTTCGGCGTAGTAGCCGGAATAGAAGACCGCGTCAGCCTTGGCGTTCATGATCTTGGAGATGACCGCCGAGAAGTCCTTCTGCCCCGTGGTCACCTTCTCCGTACCTGCGAGGGCGCTGCCCAGGCCGGCGGACGTGGACGTTCCCAGGCCAATGCCGTAGTCGGAGTCGTCCTGGACCAGGTACACCTTCTTGGCCCCGAGCTTGCCCGTCAGGAACTTGGCTGCGGCGGGGCCCTGCACGGCGTCGTTGCCCAGGCCCCGGTAGAACGTGGTCCAGCCATTCTCGGTAAGGGTCGGGTTCGTGGCCGACGGCGTGATGTGCACCAGGCCCTTCTGCTCGAAGATGTTGCCCGTGGCCTTGGACTCACCGGAGAACGGGAGGCCGATGACGCCGACGATGTCCGGCTCGCTGACCAGCTGGGTGACCGGGCCGGTCGCCTTGTTCGGGTCGCCTTCAGTGTCGAACTTCTTGAACTGCACCTGGCAGCCCGGGTTGGCCTTGTTGTGCTGGTCGATGGCCAGCTGGATGCCGTTGAAGATGTTGACGCCGAGCTGCGCGTTGGGGCCGGTCTGGGCACCGGCGTAGGCGAGGGTGGTGGTGGAGGGGCAGGTTGCCTTGCCGTCGCCGGCTGGCTTGACCGCACCGGAAGGGACATCCACTTTGGAGATCGCGGGGATATTCACTTTGCCGGACGCGCCCGAACTTTCAGTAGTGCCGGGGCCCGCCTGGTTGGCGCAGGCCGAAAGCAGCATGCTGAATGTGGCGGCTGCTGCCAACGAGGTTAGGACTTTCTTTCGGTACATGTGTCTGCCTTCCGAAACAGTGCCATGCGATGCGTATGCGGAAACCTTGGGGCGCCGCGGCGCCCGGAGTGAAACCAGGTGTTCCTGATTTAGGTTCAAGCTAATGCATGAAGCGCAGGGAAACTGAGTGACTGAGGTCACAGCCTTATAACAGTCGTTTCCTATCCGGAATTAAATGACGGAAGCCGCCTGCGGTACAGGCGGCTTCCGGCGGCGGCGGGCCTGGGTGGCCGCGGCCGCGATGTACCCCAGGTGGGACTCGAACCCACAACACGCGGATTTTAAGTCCGCTGCCTCTGCCAATTGGGCTACTGGGGCGCCGGGTCAATGGTACCTGCCCAAGGGGCCCGGGCTGGAAACGCCGACGGCGGCCGGCCCCCACAAAGGGACCGGCCGCCGTCGTACGTCTTATGGAACCTGCAGCGATGGCTACTTGGCGCTGGCGGGCACCGTTTCCTTCGGCGCGGCGGCCGTCGAACCGGAGCCGGCCGGAACGGGCGCGGGCGCAGCAGCCGGCTTCGGAGCCGGGGTGGCAGCGGCCACGAACGCACCGCGGGGGTTGTCCAGGTCCAGCAGCTGGGTGGTGTCGCGTCCGGCGAAGAAGCCGATGATCCAGTTCAGGATCACGCGGAACTTGCGCTCGAAGGTGGGCATGGCCAGGCCGTGGTAGCCGCGGTGTGCCAGCCAGGCGAGTCCGCCCTTGAGGCCGATGCGGCCCAGGAGGTTGATGTTGGCAACACCCTTCCATTCACCGAAGCCGGCAACAGCACCGAGGTTCTTGTGCTTGTAGTCCGCCAGCGGCTTGTCCCAGCGCGAGGCCCACAGGTTCTTGGCAAGGCGCTTGGCCTGGCGGAGGGCGTGCTGGGCGTTCGGGACGCAGGTGCCGTCCGGCAGGCCCTTCCCGGTGAGGTCGGGCACGGCGGCGATGTCGCCGGCAGCCCACGCGTTCTCCACGATGCCCTCGTCGCCGGCGATGCGGAGGTCGGGCAGGACGCGGACGCGGCCGCGGGGTTCGAGCGGGAAGTCGGTGGAGCGGACCATCGGGTTCGCCTGCACGCCGGCCGTCCACACCAGGGTGTCGGCCTCGAATTCCTGCGCGGGGGTCTTGTCCGGGAGGTTGATCAGCTTGAGGGTGCCCTCTGCGCTGTCCAGGGAGGTGTTCAGGAGAACTTCGATGCCGCGGCTGCGCAGGTGCTCAACCACCCAGTCGGCCTGCTTCGCGGTGACCTCGGGCATGATCCGGCCCATGGCTTCGACCAGGACGAAGCGGACTTCCTCCTGCTTGATGCGCGGGTTGTTGCGCACGGCCGCGCGGGCGAGGTCTTCCATCTCGGTGATGCATTCGATGCCTGCGAAGCCACCGCCGACCACCACAAAGGTGAGGGCCCGGGCGCGGGCCACGGGGTCGGTCATGGTGGAGGCAACCTCGATGCGCTCCAGGAGCTTGTTGCGCAGCGCAACGGCTTCCTCGATGGTCTTCAGGCCGATGCCCTTGTCCGCCAGCCCCTTGATGGGGAAGGTGCGGGTGATGGCACCGGCGGCGAGGACGACGTCGAAGTACGGGATCTCGAAGTTTTCGCCGCCGTCGGCGGGAGCCACGACAGCAGTCCGGTTCTCGTGGTCGATCGAGGTAACGCGGCCCTGGATCAGTTCCGTCTGCTTGAGGTGCTGGCGGTGGGACACCACAGCGTGGCGGGCTTCGATGTTGCCGCCGGCCACCTCGGGAAGGAAGGGCTGGTAAGTCATGTAGGGCAGCGGATCGACGACGGTGACGATGCCACCGGCGTTTGCGATCTTCTTCTGCAGTTTCAGTGCTACGTACAGGCCGACGTACCCGCCGCCGACGACGAGCACGCGGGGACGGTCCTGGAGCTGTGGGGTGGTTGCCATGATTTAAGGATACAGGAGTTTGTGAAAATCTTCACTAGCCGCCACGGGCCGGTGCGTAACCTAGGGATTCGGCCGTGAATTCACCTTTTCCACCACGCCGGTATCGGCTTCCTCGCGGGCGAGTGCCGGGTTGCGGGCAGCGCGGCGGAGCTGCACCACCGCGGCCGCGATGATGGCTACGAAGAGGGCGGCGAACCCGATTACGACGGCGGCGCCAATGGCACTGTCCCGCTGGGAGGGCGCCTTGGCAGCGGGTACGGTTGCCTCCGGCAGCGTGGGTGCGGCGCTCGGCACCTGGGTGGGCGCCGGCTGCGGGGCTGCGGGGGCCGCGGCGTTGCCGCGCCGGTGCACGCGGATCCACTCGGCGATCGAGCCCAGCGGGTTGGCGGTGACCTCGGGGACGTCCGCCTTGAGGGCGGCTTCGGCGTTTAGGATGCCGTAACCGTACAGCGGGTCCTTCCCGGGGGCACCGGCGTCCTTGGCCGTTGAGACGATTCTGTTGATCACCTGCTCGGCGGTCATGTCGGGCCACTTGGAACGGATCAGGGCCGCCACGCCGGCGACGATCGGGGTGGACCCTGAGGTTCCGGCCCATTCCGCGTAGCTGCCGCCGGGAAGGCCGCCCACCAGGTTCTCGGCGGGTGCAGCGACGCCGATGCTGATCCCCTGGGAGGACGCGTCCACGCTGGCCACGTTCTTGCGGTCCAGGCCCGCCACCGTGAGTACGCCGGGGATGGTGGCCGGAGCGCCCACCTGGGTGTTGCCGCCCACCCGGTTGCCGGCGGCCGCGACGATCACCACGTCCTTCTGTTCGGCATAGAGGAACGCCGCGTCCCAGCTCTGTGGCCACTCGGGCGTGGTGCTGCCCAGCGATATGTTGATCACCTTGGCGCCGTTGTCCACGGCCCAGCGGACGGCCTCGGGGATCTGGTCCTGGTCGCTCTTGCCGGCGGGGTTGGGTGAGCCCAGCCACGTGGAAACGGACAGGATCTGAGCTTCGGGGGCCACGCCCAGGATGCCTTCCGGCGGCGGCCCGGGGTTCGGGCTGGCGCTGGGGGTGGCATTGGCGGGCTGGTGTCCGCGTCCGGCCAGCATGGTGGCAACGAGGGTGCCGTGCTCCGGTTTGGAACCGACGCTCTTCTGCCCGTCGGGCTGGCCGGAGCCGGAGGCGTCATACCCGCCGGTGACAGCGCCCTTGAGGTCCGGGTGCTGGGCGTCGACGCCGCTGTCGATCACAGCCACCTTGACGTTGGCGCCCTTTGACACCTCCCAGGCCTTGGTGATGCCGGAGTCCCCGAGCCAGTACTCCTTGTCACGCCATTCGTCAGCACTGGCTTCGGGGGCTGTGAACAGGCCGGCGCACAGGCAGCAGGCAAGCAGCAGCAGGGCCAGCATGCCGGCGCCCAGCCGCCGGAAAAGGGTGGGTGCGGGTGATGGTGTTTGCATCCGCCTACCCGATGCTCAGGGCGATGCCGTCGAGGATGTCGTGCTCGCTGGCGGTGGCCGCCGTGATCCTGCCGCCGCTCAACGCTTCCACGCGTTCCAGGATGCGCCGCCACACCAGCCCCCCGGCGCCGATGACGTCAACCCGGCCCGGATGCATGTAGGGCAGGGCGGCGCGCTTGTCCCGGCTCATGGTGAGCAGGTCGGTGGCGGCGGCGCGGACCTCGCCGATCGGCAGTTCCGCGCCATGGATGGCGTCGGGCCGGTATTCCGGCAGGCGCAGGGCGTGCGCGGTGATGGTGGTGATGGACCCGGCAACACCGACGACGGCGGTGGCACGTTCCAGCGGCACGTCGCGTCCGGCGCGGGCTATGGCGGCGTCGACGTCGGCTTCCGCGGCGGCGATCTGGCCGGCGGTGGGCGGATCGTCGCGCAGGTGCCGTTCGGTCAGCCGGACGCAGCCGATGTCCACCGACTTGGCCGCCGTCACGCCAGCGGCTGTGCCCAGCACGAACTCGGTGCTTCCCCCGCCGAGGTCGACCACCAGCACTTCGTGGCCGTCGAGGATGGGCAGGACGCTGCTGGCGCCGGCGAAGGACAGCGCCGCTTCCTCGTCCCCGGAGATCACTTCGGGTTTCACCCCCAGCAGGTCCCTGATGCCGGCCACGAACACGTCGCGGTTGCGGGCATCACGGCTCGCTGAGGTTGCCACGAACCGGACACGGGTGGCGCCGTGTTCACGGATCAGGCGGGCGTAGTCTGCGGTGGCGGCGAAAGTCCGTTCCAGGGCCTCGGGCGCGAGCTCGCCCGTGGCGTCCACGCCCTGTCCCAGGCGGACGACGCGCATCTCGCGGACGACGTCGGTGAGCCTGGTGCCGTCGTCACCGCGGTCGATGTCGGCGATCAGGAGGCGGATGGAGTTGGTGCCGCAGTCGATGGCGGCGACGCGGGTCATTCGGCTGCCTTCCCGGAGCCGGCGGACTTCCGCACGGGAGCCGGGCGGCCCACGATGTCCGGCAGGCCCTGGGGTCCGTGCCGGCTGAGGTCCCTGGAAGGGGCTTCGCCGGCGGTGTCCCAGGCGCCGTCGCAGTAGCACCTGTCCGCGGTCCACCATTCGCTGATCATCTCCAGCGCCCGGTCCCCCAGCGGGTTGACGCCGCTGCCCGCCGCCAGGGAATGGCCCACCAGGACGTGCAGGCACTTGACGCGGGTGGGCATCCCGCCGGCCGAAACGCCGTCGATTTCCGGGACGGCTCCGATGCCCGAGCGCCGGCCGATCGCGTCGCGGGCGGCAAGGTACGCCTCGTGGGCGGCACGGTAGGCCGCGGCCAGGCCGGGATCGGCGGCGAGCTGGTCGTTCATGTCATTCATGGTTCCGCCGGCTTCCAGCCTGGAAACCGCGGACGTGATGACCGGGTGCGTCAGGTAGAAGGTGGTGGGGAACGGCGTGCCGTTGCTGAGCCGCGGCGCGGTGGCGGCGACGAGGGGGTTGCCGCACACGCAGCGTGCCGGGATTTCCACGACGTCGCGGACGGGGCGTCCCAGCTGCCGGCTCAGTACTTCAAGGTCTCGTGCTGTCGGTTGGCGGGATTCGTCCCGGGCGGCTGCCGTGTTGTTTTCCACTGTCGCGGGCCGTCCTTCCTGTGCGGTTCAGTCTGTGGCCGCGCGCCTGATGGACTCCCACAGGGAATCCACCCACGGCAGATCGGCGGGGTCTTGTGCTGCTGCGCCGGTGGGGCTACTGCTTTCTCCGGCCGGCAGGTCGCTGCCGAAAACCCAGTAGCCGGTTTCGCCCGGCATAACCATGTTAATGCGGTCGCGCGCCTGCTGCTTCACGTAGTTGGGGTCCTGCCAGCGGGAGACCTGCTGCCGCAGGACGTCACCTTCGGCCTGGCGTGCGGCGATGTCGGCGTTCAGCGCATCGATTTCCGCCTTCTTGTCGAAGAACACCTTCACCGTGGGGGCGAGCATGATGGTGATGGCAATCATGACCACGGCGAGTGCAAGCATCCGTCCGGAGAAGGCTTTGGCCGGGACGGGCTGCGGTGCGTCCTCGTCCTGGGCAGGGTGTCCGGCGGTGGCACTGCTCCCCTTGCCTGTCCTGTCCTTGCCGGTGCCGCGCGTCGGCGTGGTGCGCGCCGCCGTCGGCCGTTCCGCCCCGGCACTGCGGGGCTCCCCGGCCGTGCTTTCCTTGGATTCGCCTGCGGCGCGTTCCTTGCCGGGGCCGAAGTGGGCACGGATGACGTCGGCGCCCTCGGCGGACTCCCCGGGCGGACTGGTGCGGGCGACCTTGGGGACTTTGGGACGGCGGGTGGCCATGACACTCCTGAAACGCAGCCTGCCGGGGCCGCCAAAATCTGGGCTGGAACTGGTGCTGCCGAAAACGACAGCGGTGGCTATGGTCTTTCAACCATAGCCACCGCTGCAGGTATTACGCGGCTACTAGCCCTTGAAACGCGGGAACGCGCTGCGTCCGGCGTAGCGTGCGGCGTCGTCGAGTTCCTCTTCGATGCGCAGCAGCTGGTTGTACTTGGCGACGCGCTCGGAGCGGGCCGGAGCGCCGGTCTTGATCTGGCCGGCGTTGGTGGCCACCGAGATGTCGGCGATCGTGGTGTCCTCGGTTTCGCCGGAGCGGTGCGAGGTGATGGTGGTGTAGCCGGCACGCTGGGCCAGGCTGACGGCATCCAGGGTCTCGGTCAGGGAACCGATCTGGTTGACCTTGACCAGCAGCGAGTTGGCGGTCCGGGTGTCGATGCCGCGCTGCAGGATGGAGGGGTTGGTGACGAACAGGTCGTCGCCCACCAGCTGGACCTTGTCGCCGATGGCGTCGGTGAGGGTCTTCCAGCCGTCCCAGTCGTTCTCGTCCAGCGGGTCCTCGATGGACACCAGCGGGTAATCGGCCACGAGCTCGGCGTAGTAGGCGCTCATCTCGCTGGCGGACAGGGCCTTGCCCTCGAACTGGTAGGCGCCGTCCTTGTAGAACTCGGAGGAGGCGACGTCCAGTGCCAGGGCGATGTCCTTGCCCGGGGTGTAGCCGGCGTTCTTGATGGCTTCGGTGATGAGGTCCAGTGCCGCGCGGTTGGACGGCAGGTTGGGGGCGAAGCCGCCCTCGTCGCCCAGGCCGGTGGACAGGCCCTGCTCCTTGAGCACGGACTTGAGGTTGTGGTAGACCTCAACGCCCCAGCGCAGGCCCTCGGAGAAGGTCTCAGCGCCGATCGGGGCGATCATGAATTCCTGGATGTCGACGTCGGAGTCGGCGTGTGAGCCACCATTGAGGATGTTCATCAGCGGTACCGGCAGGACGTGCGCGTTGGGGCCGCCCAGGTACTTGTAGAGGGGCAGGTCAGCGGAGGCTGCCGCTGCGTTGGCGACGGCCAGGGAGACACCGAGGATGGCGTTGGCGCCCAGCTTGCCCTTGTTGGGGGTGCCGTCCAGGTCCAGCATGGCCTGGTCGATGCTGCGCTGGTCGGTGGCGTCGAAGCCGGTCAGGGCCGGTGCGATCTGGTCGATGACGGCGTCGACGGCCTTCTGCACACCCTTGCCGAGGTAACGGCCCTTGTCGCCGTCGCGCAGTTCAACGGCCTCGTGCTCGCCGGTGGAAGCACCGGAGGGAACTGCTGCGCGGCCGATCTGGCCGTCCGAAAGCAGGACCTCGACCTCAACGGTCGGGTTGCCGCGGGAATCGAGGATCTCGCGGGCGTGGATGGCATCGATAAGCGCCATGAATTTGCTCCTTATGGGCGATTAACGGGGGGATGTTGCAGAAAAACTCGACGTGATCGTCACGGACTAGCGTAGTCGAGAGTGGTGCGGGTTACGGAAACCTGTCCGGCTCCGGACGTCATGATGGGGCGGCATCGGACTGGTACCGGAGGATGGCGCCCCGCAGGGCACGCTCGGCGTCCATGCCGCGGTCCCGGGCGGAACGCACGACGCCGAGCAGCAGCTCCCCGAGCTCTTCCTCGCCGTCGGGGACGGGAACCCCCGGCGGCAGCCCCAGTCCTGCGCGTCCGGCGCGGTCCAGCGCCTTGTGTGCCCTGGCCAGGGCGGGCAGGGCCTGCGGGATCCCCTCGAAGGGATCTGTCCGGTGCGGTTTCTCGGCCCGTTTGACGGCATCCCACGTCTGCTCGATCTCCGCGACCGTGGCGGGGAAGCTGTCCTGCAGGGTGCCGTCAGGCCGGAACACATGCGGATTGCGGCGGACCATCTTGGCAACCAGGCCGCGTGCCACGTCGTCGAACGTGAAGGCACCGCGCTCCTCTGCGAGCCGGGCGTGCAGCACCACCTGGAGCAGGACGTCGCCCAGTTCGCCCAGGAGTTCGGCGTCGGGGTGGCCTTCCTCGATGGTTTCGGCGACTTCGTACGCCTCCTCGAGGAGGTACTCCACCAGGGAGGCGTGGGTCAGCGCGCCCATCCAGGGGCAGTGCCCGCGCAGCTGCGCGATTTTCTCCAGCAGCTGCTCGATGGGTGCCTGGTCAGCCAAGGTTGGCGTAGGAGTCGTTGATGTACTCCACCAGCGCTTCCTTTTCCTCCAGGGGCAGGAAGGAGGCCTCGGCCGCGTTCAGGGTCAGCTCGAGCAGGTCATCGAGGTCGTAGTCGAAGGTTTCCACCAGCAGGTTGAACTCGTCCGTCAGGGTGACGCCGCTCATCAGCCGGTTGTCGGTGTTGATGGTGACGTTGAAGCCCAGCTGGTAGAGCATGTCCAGCGGGTGGCTTTCGATGCCTTCGCCGAAGCCGGCGATCGCGCCGGTCTGGAGGTTGGAGGACGGGCAGATTTCCAGCGGGATACCGCGGTCGCGGACCCAGCTGGAGAGGTCGCCCAGGGTCACCAGGCCCACGGTTTCCCCGGTTTCGTCGTCGTCGTCGAATTCCACCATGATGTCCTCGGCGATGCGGACGCCGTGGCCCAGGCGCAGGGCCCGGCCGTCAACCAGGGCGGACTGGATGCTCTCCAGGCCGGCCGCTTCGCCGGCGTGGACGGTGGCCGGGAAGTTGTGCTGGGCGAGGTAGGTGAACGCGTCCCGGAACCGGGAGGGAAGGAACCCGTCCTCCGCCCCGGCGATGTCGAAGCCGACGGCGCCCTTGTTGCGGTGGCGGACGGCGAGTTCGGCGATCTCCTGGCCGCGGTCCGCGTGCCGCATGGCCGTGATCAGCTGGCCCACCTGGATTTCGCGGCCGCTCTCCCCCACAGCCTCGACGCCGGCTTCCAGGCCTTCCTGGACTGCTTCGACTGCCTCGTCGAGGGTGAGGCCCTTCTGGAGGTGCTGTTCCGGTGCCCAGCGCACTTCGCCGTACACCACGCCGTCGTCCGCCAGGTCCTCGACGAATTCCTTGGCCACCCGGAACAGGCCTTCGGAGGTCTGCATGACGGCGACGGCGTGGTCGAAGGTCTCGAGGTAGCGCACCAGGGAGCCCGAGTCCGCGGACTCACGGAACCACTGGCCCAGGGCCACCGGGTCCGTGGAGGGAAGCGTGTGGCCGACGGCCGCCGCCAGTTCAATGATGGTGGCCGGCCGGAGTCCGCCGTCCAGGTGGTCGTGAAGGGAGACCTTGGGCAGGTTCTTCAGGTCAAAATCGATGGCAGGGGCGGCGTCAACAATAGGCTCGGTCACGTTCCCACCTTAGGGTGGGCCCGTGTTCAAAGCCAGCCGTCCACGGCGGGCCGCTCCAGGTGGCCGCTACTTGGCCGCGGGGCCGGCTTCGGCGGCGGGCACTACCAGCGCCACGGTGCCGGAACGGCCGTCCTGGCCGCCGCCGGCCGAGGAACCGTCCGCCCAGCCGTCCGTGCCGGGAGTCTCCGGGGTGTCGTGGCGGCCGAGGCGTTTGTGCCACCAGCGGAGCGCGTGGTCGATGACCACCCCCAGCACGATGGCGAAGACGACGGCGATGCCGGCGCTGAGCAGCGGGTTGTGGTGCAGCCAGGGGAAGGAGCTGGCCAGCAGGCCGATGCCGATGGAGTAGCCCACCCAGGTGAGGCAGGCGGCGGCATCAAGGACGAAAAACCGGCGGTGCGAGAATCCGGTGCTGCCCGCCACGTAGTTGACTGCCACGCGGCCCCACGGGATGTAGCGGGCGGTGAAGATGAGTACGGCGCCGCGTTTGTCCAGTTCGTACCGGGCCCAGCCGAAGACCTTGCGGACCTTGGGCCGGCGCATCCACTTCCAGCGCTCAAGGCCGATTTTGCGGCCCAGCATGAACGCCATGTTGTCGCCGCAGATGGCGCCCACCAGTGCAGTGAGGCCGAGGATCCACAGGTTGGGTTCACCGCTGTGCCGGGAAAACGCCGCCAGCGCCACGATCAGGGTCTCGCTGGGCACCACCATGGCGAAGCCGTCAACGAAGAAGAACACCAGCAGCACGGGGTAAATCCACCACTGGCCCGCTGCATGGAGCACGGCCTCATTAATAAACTCCACGCGGTCTTGCTCCTGTACAAAAATGACACAGCCAAAGTGCGGCAGCCAAAGCGGAAAATCGTTCCTAAGTGTCCCATGCAGGGGGCGCAGTGCGCTACGCCTTTAATGCCCGGAACGACGCGTTAAACGCCTTGGTCAGGTCCCGGGTTCCCGGATCCGTTCCACCACGTTGGGATTGCCCCGGAATTTGTTGATCGCCAGGTCCACCAGGATGCCCAGCGCGACGGCACAAACGATGGCGATCGCGGCCCCGAGGAGGTGGTTGTCTTCAAACCATTGGCCGAAGAAAAGCCCGATTGCGACCGAGTAACTTGCCCACAGTGTGGCGGAGAGGATGGTCAGGCCGACGAACCGCAGGTGCGGATAGTGGGTGCCGCCCGCGGTCAGGTTGACCGCCACCCGGCCGATCGGTACGAACCGTGCCACGAGGATCAAAGAAGCCGGCCTCTTCCGCAGTTCCCGGCCGGCCCAGCGGAACGCGCTCTGCATCCGCGGCCCGCGCATCCACGCCCACCGCGTGGTCCCCACCCGGCGCCCCAGCAGGTAGGCGATGTTGTCCCCGGCGAAGGCGCCGCCGGCGGCTACCATGCCCAGGAGCCACGGATTGGGGACATCGGCGGTGGCGGCTACCGCGGCGAGGCCCACCACGACGGATTCGCTGGGGACCGGCGGGAAGAAACCGTCAATGACGCAGCAGGCCAGCACCAGGACCAGCACCCATGGCTGTCCGGCGGCGGCGAGGATGAAGTCATTGATGGCCTGCATGGATCACTATGCTATGCGGTCGATGATGAGCTGCTGGGCGGGGCGCGAGCCCTCCGGGGCGATGACCACCGCGTGCTCCAGCGCCTCCCGGGCGCGGTCGAAACGTTCCGGGGTGTCCGTCAGCAGCGTCATCAGCGGCTCGCCCGCCCGGACGGTGGCTCCCGGCTTGGCGTGTAGGCGCACGCCGGCGGCCGCCTGCACGGAGTCCTCCTTGCGGGCCCGGCCGGCGCCGAGCCGCCAGGCAGCAACGCCCACGGCGAGTGCATCCAGTTCCACCAGCACGCCGTCCGCCGGCGCGTACACGACGTCGGATTCCCTTGCCGAGGGCAGCGCCGCACGGGTGTCACCGCCCTGGGCGGAGATCATCCTGTTCCACACGTCCATGGCGCGGCCGTCCTTCAACGCGGCGGCCGGGTCGGCGTCGTGCACTCCTGCGCAGGCGAGCATCTCTTCGGCGAGCCGGACGGTCAGTTCGACGACGTCTTCCGGGCCGCCGCCGGCCAGCACCTCCACGGATTCCTCCACCTCGATGGCGTTTCCGGCCGTGAGGCCCAGCGGCGTGTCCATATTGGTGAGGAGGGCAACCGTGTTCACGCCCGCGTCCTTGCCCAGTGCCACCATGGTTTCGGCCAGCTCGCGCGCTTTTGCTTCGTCCTTCATGAACGCGCCACTGCCGACTTTGACGTCCAGGACCAGGGACCCGGTGCCCTCGGCAATCTTCTTGCTCATGATCGAGGAGGCGATCAGCGGGATGGCCTCCACGGTGCCGGTGACGTCGCGCAGCGCATAGAGCTTCTTGTCCGCCGGTGCCAGGCCGGCTCCGGCGGCGCAGATGACGGCGCCCACGTCCTGGAGCTGGGCGAGGATTTCGTCGTTGCTGAGGTTGGCGCGCCAGCCGGGGATGGACTCCAGCTTGTCCAGGGTGCCGCCGGTGTGGCCGAGGCCCCGGCCGGAGAGCTGCGGGACCGCAACGCCGAACACGGCGACCAGCGGCGCCAGCGGCAGGGTGATCTTGTCCCCCACCCCGCCGGTGGAGTGCTTGTCCGTGGTGTATTTGAGCCCGCCGTCAGGGCGGCGCAGGCTGGAGAAGTCCATCCGCTCCCCGGAGGCGATCATCGCGGCGGTCCAGCGGGCGATCTCCACCCGGTCCATGCCATTGAGCAGGATGGCCATGTTCAGGGCCGCCATCTGCTCGTCCGCGATGGCGCCGCGCGTGTAGGCGTCAATGGTCCAGTCGATTTGCTCGGGGCTCAGCGTGCCTTTGTCGCGCTTGGTGCGGATGATGTCCACGGCGTCGAACGCCTCGGCCTTGCTCTCCGGTGTGCTGCTCTCGGTCACGGGGTCTCCTCGAGGTGTTCGGGACCGAAGGCGTCAGGCAGCACCTGGTCCATGGTTTTGATGCCCTGGGCGGTCATCAGCTGCATGTTCGGGGCATGGAACTCATACAGCAGTTGGCGGCACCTGCCGCACGGCATCAGGATTGCGCCTGTTCCGTCCACGCAGTAAAAGGCGCGCAGGAGGCCGCCGCCGGTGGTCTGCAGGTTCCCCACCAGGACGCATTCGGCGCACAGGGTCAGGCCGTAGCTGGCGTTTTCCACGTTGCATCCGCTGACGATCCGGCCGTCCGCGGTGAGGGCCGCAGCCCCCACCGGGAATTTCGAATAGGGGGCGTAGGCGCGTTTCATTGCTTCGACCGCGGCTGCCTCCAGTGCGGCCCAGTCGACGCCGGTACCGCCGTCCCGCGGGCCACGTTGGCCCTGAACGCCGGCGGCTTCGGATTCGGTCACCTTGGTCACCCCTTGACGTAAGGTATGCCGTCGGCCGCGGGCGGCCTGGACCGTCCCACCAGGCCCGCCACCGCGATGACGGTCAGGGCGTAGGGCAGCATCGCCATAAACTGGCTGGGCACGGGCGATCCGATGATGGTGATGATGCTCTGCAGGTTGTCGGCGAAACCGAAGAGTAAGGCGGCAAGGAAGGCCCCGATGGGGTTCCAGCGGCCGAAGATCATGGCGGCGAGGGCGATGTAGCCGCGGCCGCCGGACATGTCCTTGCTGAACGCGTCCACGGACACGAGGGTGAAGAAGGAGCCTCCGATGCCCGCGATTGCCCCGCCCATCAGGACGTTGATGAACCGGGTGCGGTTGACGTTGATGCCCACCGTGTCCGCCGCCTGCGGGTGCTCACCGACGGCGCGCACGCGCAGGCCCCACTTGGTGTGGAACAGCCCGACGTACACGATAATGACAGCCACGTACATGAGGTAGCCGACCAGGGACTGGCGGAACAGGATGGGGCCGATGATCGGGATGTCAGCGAGGAACGGAATGTCCAGTGCCTGCAGCCTGCCGGGCTTGTTGAGGTGTTCGGGGTCCGCCGTGAGCAGGGTTGAGAACAGGAAGCTGGTCAGGCCGCTGATCAGGACGTTGAGCACCACGCCGACGATGATCTGGTTGACGAGGTACTTGATGCTGACCACGGCCAGGACCAGGGACACCAGCGAACCGGCGACTGCTGCGGACACCAGGCCCACGTACACGTTGCCGGTGACGGTGGCCACGACGGCGGCGGAGAAGGCACCCAGCAGGAGCTGGCCCTCGATGGCGATGTTGACCACGCCGGCGCGTTCACAGAGGACCCCGGAGAGCGAACCGAACACCAGCGGCACAGCCAGGGTGACGGCGCCGGCCATCAGCCCTGCGAGGGAGATGGACGGCTCGGCGTCCCGGCCGCCCGCGACGATCCAGATCATGAACCCGACGAGGAAGACGACGGCGAAGCTTCCGCCCACCCAGGCGGGGACCTTCCTGCGCTGCACGGTCAGGAAGCAGGCGTATCCGGCCAGTGCGAGCAGTAGGACCGAACAGATCCAGCCCAGCGCCATGGAAGGCACGGTGATCTTTTCCACCCTGGCGACGCCGAGGGCGGCCAGGCCCAGGACGGCGACGGCGGCGACGGTGGTGGCAGGGATCCAGCGGTCGATGGGGCCGCCGTCGCGCCGCTGGCTGATCCAGCGGTAGCCGACGTAGGCCGCGGCGGCGAGGGCGACGGCCAGGGTAATCCAGGCAGCGGCGGAGGAGGCGTTGGGGTCGCGGGCCTCGGCGATGCGGAAGCCGGCGGACTTGGTGTTTGCCAGGAAGCCGAACAGGACAGTGCCGAGGAGGGCCAGCAGGCCCAGGCCGATGCCGGCCTTCCAGCTCACCAGTTCGGCCGCGGCCGGGGCGCCGGCCTTGCCGCCGGGGGCGGTGGCGCCGCCCTTCCCGGTGCCCGGCGTGCGGGCCGGGGGGTGTGTGGTGGCGCTCATGCTGCCGCTCCGCTCTTCACGCCGCCGGCGCGCGTGCCGGCGGTCCCACTCGTGGTGGTCTTCTTCTTACGGGGGTTGAGTCCGAATATCGCACGGACCAGCGGCGGTGCTGCGATAAACAGCACAATCAGGGACTGGATGACCAGCACAATGTCGATCGGGGTCTGGGTCTGGGCCTGCATTGCCACGCCGCCGGCCCGGAAGGCGCCGAAGAGCAGGCCCGCGAAGAAGGTTCCCCACGGTGTGGAGCGTCCCAGCAGTGCCACCGTGATGGCGTCAAAACCGATGGAAGCGGCGACGCCGCCGGAAAGGTACTTTTCCGTGCCGGACACCTGGGCCACGCCGGCCAGGCCGGCAAGTGCACCGGCTATGGCCATCACGAGGATGGTGCTGCGGGCGACGTTGATGCCGGCGGTGCGGGCTGCGCTGGGATTGGCACCAACGGCGCGGAACTCAAAACCGATCGTGGAGCGGTTCAGGAGCCACCAGACGAAAGCGGTGGCCGCTATAGCGACCAGGAAGCCGGCGTGCAACCGGAATTGCGGACCGAGCAGTTCCGGGAACAACGCCGTGGAGTCGAGGAACGGGGAGATCGGGTTGGTGGAACCCTTGCGCTGGAAGGCCGGCGTGGTGAGCAAGAACAGGAGCAGGAAGTTGGCAATGTAGTTGAGCATGATCGTCACGATCACCTCGTGGGCGCCGGTTCGTGCTTTCAGCAGGCCAACGACGCCGCCCCAGACCGCACCTCCGACCAGGCCGGCCAGGATGACAACCAGCAGGTGCAGGCCGAGGGGCAGGTGCCAGGCGAAGCCCACGTAGGCGCCGAAGAGCGCGCCGAAGATGATCTGCCCCTGGGCGCCGATGTTGAACAGGCCTGCGCGGAACGCCAGCGCGACGCCCAGCCCGGCGCAGATCAGCGGGGTTGCAACCGTGAGGGTCTCCGTGATCGGGTACAGCTGGGCGGCCAGGTCGCCGCCGGCCCAGTTGAAGATGGACCCCTGCACCAAGGCGGTGTAGGGACGGATGACCTCGGCCAGGAGGTCCCCCGGCTGGGCAAAGAAGTAGCTGGCCGTGACGGCCACCTTGGGGTTGGTCACGGCCATCAGGATGCCGCCGAGCACGATCGCCAGCAGCACGGAAAGGAAGGAGACCATGGCGTTGCCGGTGAGGATCTGGTGCAGTACAGAACCGCTGCTGCCCTGGCCATGGTCCCGGCCGCGACGCTGGGTGGCTGCCGGAACGGCGGACGGCGGCATCTGGCCGCCGGCGGTGTCCAGGACGACGTCGGAGGCGACGGCTTCGGAGGTGGTACCGCCGGGAGCCTGGATGCCGGCGGGCTCCGGCGCGTTGTTGTGCGGCTCAGGGGTTGCCTTCTCAGACATGGGATTCTCCTTCGTTGCCTGCCTGCTCCGCCATCGCCGCTGTGGTCGTGGTACCAGAAGCATGGGCGGAGGCGCTGGCTTCGGCTTCTGCCGCCGGGACGCCGGCCATCATCAGGCCCAGCACGTCGCGGGACGTGGTGGCGGGTACGATCCCGACCAGGCGGCCACGGTAGAGCACGGCGATCCGATCCGCCAACTGCAGTACTTCGTCCAGTTCTGTGGACACGATCATGACCGGCGTTCCGTGGTCACGTTCGGCGATGACGCGCTTGTGCACAAACTCAATCGAACCGACGTCAAGCCCCCGCGTAGGCTGCGAAGCGATGAACAGGCGCAGCGGTCGTGAAAGCTCGCGGGCCAGGACGACCTTCTGCTGGTTGCCGCCGGAGAGGGTGCCCACCGCGGCGGACACGGAGGGCGTGCGGACGTCGAATTCCTCGACCTTCCTGGCGGCATTCTCCGCGATCACGCCCGGTTTCATCCCCACGCCGCGTGCGAACGGCGTCTTGTCGTAGAGGTCCAGGATCATGTTCTCGGAGATGGTGAACGTGCCCACCAGGCCATCAAGGGTGCGGTCCTCGGGAACAAAGCCCACACCGGCACCGAGGACATGCTTGACGCTCTTGCCCAGCAGTTCCTCGCCGTCGAGCGTGATGGACCCGGCAACGTGCGGCTGCACGCCGAGGATCGCCTCGGTGAGTTCCGTCTGGCCGTTGCCCTGCACCCCGGCTATGGCCAGAACTTCGCCCTTGGCGATGTCGAAGGACAGGTCATCGACCACGTGCTGGCCGTTGTGGTCCGTGACGGTCAGGTTGCGGACCTTGAAGGTCACCTCGCCGGTCTTGGCCGGAGCCTTGTCGAGCGTCAAACTGACGGTGCGGCCCACCATGGCGGATGCCAGCTCGGTGGGGGAAGCGGTGGGATCCGCCTGCCCCACCACTTTGCCGCGGCGGATGACCGTGATGGTGTCCGAGATGGCTTTGACTTCGCGCAGCTTGTGGGAGATGAAGACGATCGACTTACCGTCGCGCTTCAACTGGCGGATGATGTCCAGGAGTTCATCGGTCTCCTGGGGCGTCAACACGGCGGTGGGTTCGTCGAGGATGAGCACCTCGGCGTCGCGTACCAGGGCTTTGATGATCTCCACCCGCTGCTGGACGCCCACCGGAAGGTCCTCCACCATGGCGTCGGGGTCGACGTCGAATCCGTACTGGTCCGAAATGCTGCGGATCTTCGCGCGCGTGGCTTCCAGGTTGAGCAGGCCGGCGGCCTTGGTGGTCTCGTTGCCCAACGCCACGTTCTCGGCCACGGTGAATACCGGGATGAGCATGAAGTGCTGGTGGACCATTCCGATGCCGGCCGCCATCGCCTCGCCGGGGTCCTTAAAGACGACGGGCATGCCATCGACCAGGATTTCACCCTCGGTCGGATCGTACAGGCCGTAGAGCACGTTCATCAGGGTGGATTTGCCTGCCCCGTTCTCTCCCAGGAGGCAGTGCACCTGCCCCGGTTCGACGACCAGGTCGATGTGGTCATTGGCTACAAGGGCCCCGAATCGCTTCGTGATCCCTTTCAGTTCGAGTTTCAAAACCCAACCAATCTGTGTGTATGGATCTGCTCCGGCGCGCTGTCAGCGGCAAGGCAGCGGGTAGTCCCAGCCTAGTGTTAGGGGTGGTTCCTGGGCAGGGCAGGCAGCCAGCAAAAAAGGGGCGCTGGAAAGTTGCGGGCAGCGGGACGTTGCACGCAAGACAGAACGCGCCGCCCTTCGGCCGGGGTAACGGCAGAAGGGCAGCGCGCCGCGCAGTTCTGTGCTTATTTCGTGGGGCTGGACTTCGACTCGACCTTCACACTGCCTGAGATGATGTCTTTCTTGAGCTGGTCCAGGTCGTTCTTCAGATCTGCCGGCACGGCGGAATCGAGATCGTGGAACGGAGCCAGGTCCACGCCGCCGTTTGCAAGAGTTCCGATGTACGGCGAGGCGTCGAACTTGCCGTCCTTGTCGTCCTTGATCACCGATTCCACAGCGTTGGCCATGGTCTTCTGGACCGAGGACAGGATCACGGATTTGTAATCCGGGGCAGTCAGGTAGCCATCCGAGTCAACCCAGATGAGCTTGGCGTCCTTGCCCTTGGACTTGGCGTCGAGGATCGCGCTGCCTGCGCCGCCGCCAACGGGTCCGGCCACGGGAAGCACGATGTCCGCGCCCTGGTCAAGGAAGCCCTGGGTCAGGACCTTGCCCTTGTCCACCTGCTTGAAGTCGCCAACGAAGGTGCCGTCCTGCTTATCCTTGTCCCAGCCGATGAGCTGGACGCTCTTGCCCTTCTTCCCGTTGTAGTACTTCACGCCGTCGGCAAAGCCGTCCATGAAGATGGTGACAGTGGGGATGTTGATGCCGCCGAAGGTTGCCACCTTGCCGGTCTTGGACGTGCCGGCGGCCAGGTAGCCTGCCAGGAACGCAGCCTGGGCCGTGTCATAGACAATCGGCTTGACGTTCTTGGGGAACGTGGGGTCGTTGTAGTCGATGATGGCGAAGTGGCTGTTCGGGTTGGCTGTGGCGATGGTCTTGGTGGCGTCGCCGAGCAGGAAGCCGACGGTCACGGTGAGCTTGCAGCCCTGCTGGACCATGGATCGGAGGTTGGGGTCGTAGTCGGTGTCAGCCTTGGACTGGACATGCTTCTCCTGGATGCCGAGGTCCTTGACAGCAGCCTGCAGGCCCTCGTACCCGGACTGGTTGAACGACTTGTCATCAAAGCCCCCGGAGTCAGAGACCATGCATGCGGTGTAATCAGACTTGGGCGCAGCGCTTGAACCACCAGATGAGGACGGCGGGGCTCCGCAGCCGGCCAGCAGGAATGCCGCGGCACCTGCAGTGGCCACGCCGGCCATTGAACCGCGCTTGAAGCTGGCACGCAGTGATTTCTTCAATTTCCCTCCAGGGATGATGCGAGTGGCGCTACGGGCTGGAATTCAATGAGTGTCCGTTTCGGCGCTGAAATTCTGTTTTCACTGAAGGCACGCAGCACTGCGCCGGAGCGCTCTGACGGCACTAACTTTAGTGGCCTGCGCCACGTCCCCATAGCACGTCAGCAGTCCATCCGGGAGATTGTTTACAAGTTGTTACCAAGCAGTAGGGGCACCGCAAAACGCGGTGCCCCTACTGCTGTGGATGGGCGGGTTGGCTACAGCCGGACCAGCATTTTGCCGGTGTTCGCCCCATCCAGGAGGTCGATGAACGCCTGCGGGGCGTTCTCCAGGCCGTCCACGATCGTCTCGTCGTAACGCACGGTGCCGTCGGCCAGCCAGCCGGCCATCTTCCCGGCGAATTCAGCGGCGTGCTGGCGCTGTCCGCCCACCAGGAAGCCGCGCAGGGTCAGCTGCTTGCCGATCGCCTGCATCAGGTTGTGCGGCGCCGGGGTGGGTTCGGTGGAGTTGTACTGGGCGATGGCGCCGCACATCGCCACCCGGCCGCCCACGTTGAGGACGGACAGCGCGGCCTCCAGGTGGTCGCCGCCCACGTTGTCGAAGTAGACGTCGATGCCGCCGCTGCCCGCGGCCTTCTCCAGCTGCTCCACCACCGGACCGTCGTGGTAGTCAAAGGCGGCGTCGAAGCCGAGTTCAAGGAGGCGTGCCACCTTGGCCGGCGACCCGGCGGAACCGATGACGCGCGATGCGCCCATCGCCTTCGCGATCTGGCCCACCAGGGATCCCACGGCGCCGGCCGCGCCGGAGACGAACACCGCGTCGCCGGGCTTGAATTCGGCGACCTTCAGCAGGCCGGCGTATGCCGTAAGTCCAGTCATGCCCAAGGCGCCAAGGAAGGCAGAGGCAGGCGCCAGGTCAGTCCGCGCCGGGGTCGTGGCAGCGCCGCTGACCACCGAGTACTCCCGCCAGCCCAGCGGATGCACGACGACGTCCCCTTCCTTGTGCGCGGCGGAACGGGACGCTATCACCTCACCCACAGCGCCGCCGTCGAGCGCTTCCCCCACGGCGAAAGGCGCAGAGTAGGACTTCACGTCCTTCATCCGGCCACGCATGTAGGGGTCCACGGACATGAAGAGGTTCCGGACCAGGACCTGCCCGTCCTCGAGCGCAGGCAGCTGCGATTCGGCAAGCTGGAAGTTGTCGCCGGAAGGGCGGCCCACCGGGCGGGAGGCCAGCCGGATTTCGCGGGTTGTGTCGGGCAGAACGGTGCTCATGCTGCATACTCCAGGATCTTGATGTCGACGTTGATGTTGCCGCGGGTGGCGTTCGAATAGGGGCAGACTTCGTGCGCCTTGGCCACGAGGTCCTCGGCGGCGGCGAGGCTGAGCGCCGGAAGGGCGATTTCCAGCTCGGCGGCCAGTCCAAAGCCTGCGCCGCCGTCCAGCTGGCCGAGATGGACCTTGGCTGCGACGGCAGAGTCGGAAAGGTCCGCGCCGGCCTTCCGGCCCACCAGCCGGAGGGCGGAGTGGAAGCAGGCGGCATAGCCGGCGGCGAAGAGCTGTTCCGGGTTGGTGCCCTGGCCGTTTCCGCCCAGCTCAACGGGGCTGGCCAGGTCAACGGCAAGCCTGCCGTCGCTGCTGCGGGCAGTGCCGTCACGGCCTTCGCCGGAGGCCAGCGCCTCGGCGGTGTAGAGGGTCTTCACAGAAAGTTCCGTCCTGTTGTTGTTTGGTGGTTGCCGCGCATCACAAGGATTCGTGCAGGGCGGCAGTCAGTTTGCCCAGTGTGGTGCGCAGCTGTTCAAGTTCGTCCTGGGACAGCCCGGCGGCATCTGCGAGCCGCTGCGGGATGGCGCGGGCCGGACCGCTGAGGTCCCGTCCCGCCGGGGTCAGGTGGATGGCCACGCGGCGTTCATCTTCGGCGGGCCGACGGCGTTCCACGAGCCCCAGCGCCTCCAGCCGCTTGAGCAGGGGTGACAGGGTGCCCGAATCGAGCCCGAGTTCCTCACCGAGCTCCTTGACGCCCCGCGGCTCGTTCTCCCAGAGCACCAGCATCACGAGGTATTGCGGGTAGGTCAGGCCCAGCTCGTCCAGCACCGGCCGGTAGACGGCGGTGGCGGCCCGGGAGGCCGAGTAGAGCGCAAAACACACTTGCCGGTCAAGGCGGGGGGCTTCAGTCACAAGAAATATAGTAGTGGGCAATTAGGTTGTGCACAACTTAACTCTGCTGAGCGCGCCAGCGTATCCGGCATAGGGTTCAGTGCGCAGGGACTGTCCCTGCGCGGTGAGCCCAGGCTTCACTGCGCAGCCGTGCACGACGGCGGAGCGCACCCGGGTGCTAGAGGTCGCGGATGGTGCGCAGGGCGGCAGCGGTCAGGACCCGGATACCCAGGCCCAGCGCGCGTTCATCGACGATATAGTCGCCGCGGTGGAGGTCGTAGTCCTCCCCGCCCGGCGTCTTGGTGCCGAGGCGCATCATGGCGCCGGGAAGTTCGGCGAGGAACCAGGCGAAGTCCTCACCGCCCATGGACTGCGGGGTCAGCACCACTGCGCTTTCGCCGATTTCAGCGCGGGCGGCGGCTTCGATAATGGCAGTCTCGTGCTCGGAGTTGACCACCGGCGGCACGCCCCTGGTGTGCTCCAGGTGGACGTCCACGCCGTAGGGAGCGGCCACCTGGTGCACCACCTCGTCCAGGAGTTCCCCGGCCGCGTGCCAGGCGTCACGGTCCAGGCAGCGCATGGTTCCGGCCATGTAGCCGGTGCCGGGAATGGCGTTGGGCGCCGACCCTGCGGTGATCTGCCCCCACACCACGGACACGCCGCTGCGGACGTCCACGCGGCGGGACAGCACGGCAGGGACGTTGACCGCGATCTGGGCCAGCGCGAACACCAGGTCCTCGGTCAGGTGCGGCCGGGACGTGTGGCCGCCGCGGCCGGACAGCTCGATCCGGATGGTGTCCGAGGCGGAGGTGATGGCACCGATGCGCGTCCCGATCTTCCCTACTTCGATGCGGGGATCGCAGTGCAGCGCCATGATCCTGGGGACGCCGTCGAGGACGCCCTGCTCGATGCAGGCGTGGGCTCCCCCGGGCATGGTCTCCTCGGCCGGCTGGAAGATGATCCGGATCCGGCCGCCGAGCGGGGCTTCCTCGTGCATGCGGTGAAGCACCAGGGCAATGCCCAGCATGGTGGTGGTATGGACATCGTGGCCGCAGGCGTGCGTGACGCCATGGTTGCGCGACGCGAAGGCCAGCCCCGTTTCCTCGATGATGGGCAGGGCGTCGATGTCACCGCGGATGGCGGTGGCGATGGGCCCCTCCCCCACGTCCACCGTGAGTCCCGTGCCTTCCAGGCGGCGGGGGCGCAGGCCGGCGGCCTCGAGCCGTTCGGCGAGCTTGTCGGTGGTGCGGTACTCCTTGAAGGACAGTTCCGGATGTGCGTGCAGGTCCCGGCGGAATTCGATCAGTTCCGGCAGGAGCGGCTCGAGCCAGGGGGCCACCAAGGCGGTGGGCTCGGCTTCAGTAGTGTAGTTGCGCACTGCTTCACTCTAGCGAGCGTGGCCGCATAAGGAGCCATTCGCGAACGTCTCGTTACATCCGCTTTACTGCCGGCACTGTGCGCGCCGGCAGCAAAGCATCAGAGGACGTCCGTATCCCCGCTGGCTTTGAGGGCGTCCACGGCGGCCTTGACGCGCTGTGAGTTGGCCATGGTGGTCACCAGCAGGGCGTCCGGCGTGTCGACAATAACCACGTCCTCGATCCCGATCAGGGCGATGACGCGCTTGGTGTCGGTGACCACCACGCCGCTGGAGTTTTCGGTGAACACGCGGGCGCCCTCACCGAGGACAGTGACGGCGTCCACTTCCTTGGCGCTGTTCAGCCGGCCAACGGACGCGAAGTCACCGACGTCGTCCCAGCGGAAGGAGCCGGGCACGACGGCGACGTCCCCGGCTTCCGCGGCAGGCTCGGCCACTGCGTAGTCGATGGCGATCTTGGGCAGGGTGGGCCAGACCCGTGCCGTGACCTCGTCACGCTCGGGAGTGTCCCAGGCCTGCGCGATTTCCTGCAGGCCCTGGAACAGTTGGGGCTGGTTGGCTTCGAGGTGCTTGAGCATCAGCGCAACGGGGGCTACGAACATGCCGGCGTTCCACACGTAGTCGCCGCTGTCCACGTACTGCTGGGCGACAACTTCGTCGGGCTTTTCGACGAACTCCACCACGTCATGGGCGCTGGGCGCGCCGTCGATGTGCAGCGCCTTTCCGGACCGGATGTACCCGAAGCCCGTGGACGGGTGGGTGGGCTTGATGCCGATGGTCACGATCTTGCCCGCGGCGGCGGTATGGATCGCCTCGCGGACCGCCTGCTGGAAGAGTTCGTCCGGGCTGATCACCTGGTCGGCGGCGAAGGAACCCATGATTGTGTCCGGGTCCCGCTCATGCAGGATGGCGGCCGCAAGCCCGATGGCTGCGGCCGAATCCTTGGGCTCGGACTCGAGGACCAGGTCCGCGTCATGGATCTCGGGAAGCTGCCGGCAGACGGCCTCACGGTGGGCCTGGCCCGTAACCACCAGCATGCGGCTGCCTGCCAGCGGGTGCAGCCGGTCGTACGTGGCGCGCAGCAAGGTGCTGCCCGAGCCGGTGAGGTCGTGAAGGAACTTGGGAGCTGCTGCACGTGACAGGGGCCAGAGGCGGGTCCCCACTCCGCCTGCCGGAATCACCGCAACGAAGCGGTCAAGGGGCGATACCGGGCTTGTCACTTTGTCTGTACTCATCACCGCTACTTTAGCCGACGGGGCGCAACCGCCCTTTTTGGGCGGCCCCTGCCAAGACACACTTGGGCCCCCGCCCGCCACACAGTGTGGCGTTTGTCTCATAAATTCGAAAAAACCGCGCCGTTGTTGGGCGGCAGGGAACCCTCAAATTGAATAAGCTGTTAGCTGAGCCTAGATTTAGGCCTGAGCTACGAGTGCTCTCGCAGCAGGCGTTCCCCCCGCGTGGATCTCATGCCAGCGCCGCTGTGTTGCAGGGAGGTTTATTCAGTGCCGACGAAACCAGCTGGCACCTTGTACCGCGGCCGTGAAGGCATGTGGTCCTGGGTAGGACACCGCATTACCGGTGTAGTGATCTTTTTCTTCTTGTTGGTCCATGTTCTGGACACCTCCTTGGTGCGCGTGTCACCCGAGGCCTACACCGCCGTGATTGGCGCCTACAAGAATCCCCTGATGGCGCTGGGCGAGACCGGCCTCGTTGCAGCCATCGTGTTCCACGCCTTCAACGGCCTGCGGATCATCGCGGTCGATTTCTGGAAGAAGGGCGCAAAGTACCAGCGGCAGATGCTGTGGGCGGTTTTGGCCCTCTGGATCGTGACCATGGTCGCATTCTCCATCCGCCACCTGTCCCTCGCCCTCGGAGGTCACTAAGCCATGACTGCAACGATCGAGAGCCCCCGCAGCGGGCGGATCGCCCCCCAGTACCGCCGCAGCGGCGGATCCAAGGGCAACTTCGAGATGATCGCCTGGCTGTTCATGCGGCTCTCCGGCGTGGTGCTCGTCGTCCTGATCTTCGGCCACCTCTTCGTGAACCTCATGGTCGGCGAAGGCATCCACGCCATCGACTTCGGCTTCGTGGCCGGCAAGTGGGCCGACCCGTTCTGGCAGTTCTGGGACCTGGCCATGCTGTGGCTGGCGATGCTGCACGGCACCAACGGCGTGCGCACCATCATCAACGACTACGCCGAGAAGGACTCCACCCGCCGCTGGCTGAAGACCGTTCTCTACGCCGCCGCGGTGGTCATCATCCTGCTGGGCACCCTGGTCATCTTCACCTTCAACCCCTGCCCCGTGGTGGATGGTGTTGCCCTTCCAGGCGGATTCTGCCCTGCCTAGCACTGGCACAACCCCGGGCCCGCGGGCATTCCCGCGGGCCCTGTTTTGCGGAGCAGGCAACGCCGCCCCGTTGTTTTATTGCGAATTTTGAGAGAAAGAGCGTCTGGTATGCAGGTCCATAAGTACGACGTCGTCATCGTCGGTGCCGGTGGCGCTGGCATGCGCGCCGCGATCGAATCCGGTCAGCGCGCGCGCACAGCAGTACTGACCAAGCTCTACCCCACCCGCTCGCACACCGGTGCGGCGCAGGGTGGCATGTGTGCAGCCCTGGCCAATGTCGAGGAAGACAACTGGGAATGGCACACGTTCGACACCGTCAAGGGCGGCGACTACCTGGTGGACCAGGACGCCGCCGAGGTCATGGCCAAAGAGGCCATCGACGCCGTGCTGGACCTGGAAAAGATGGGCCTGCCGTTCAACCGCACGCCCGAGGGCCGCATCGACCAGCGCCGCTTCGGCGGCCACACCCGTGACCACGGCAAGGCACCGGTCCGCCGTGCGTGCTACGCCGCGGACCGCACGGGCCACATGATCCTGCAGACCCTGTACCAAAACTGCGTCAAGCACAACGTTGAGTTCTACAACGAGTACTACGTCCTGGACCTGCTGACGGTGGAAGAGGATGCCGTCCGCGAGGACGGCACGCCCTTCAAGCAGAAGCGCGTTGCCGGCGTCGTCTCCTACGACCTCGCCTCCGGCGAACTGCACGTCTTCCAGGCCAAGTCCGTGGTGTTCGCCTCCGGCGGCGCCGGCAAGGTCTTCAAGACCACGTCCAACGCGCACACCCTCACCGGTGACGGCATGGGCATCGCCTTCCGCCGCGGCATTCCGCTGGAGGACATGGAGTTCTTCCAGTTCCACCCGACCGGCCTCGCCGGCCTGGGCATCCTGCTCTCCGAAGCCGCCCGCGGTGAAGGCGCCATCCTGCGCAACTCCGAGGGTGAGCGGTTCATGGAGCGCTACGCCCCCACCATCAAGGACCTGGCACCGCGTGACATCGTGGCCCGGTCCATGGCCAACGAAGTCCGTGAAGGCCGCGGCTGCGGCCCGAACAAGGACTACGTCCTGCTGGACCTGACCCACCTGGAACCGGCGCACATCGACGCAAAGCTTCCGGACATCACCGAGTTCGCCCGCACCTACCTCGGCGTGGAGCCGTACACCGAGCCCGTCCCGGTGTTCCCCACCGCCCACTACGCCATGGGTGGCATTCCCACGAACATCGAAACCGAGGTGCTCCAGGACAACGACACCGTGGTCCCCGGACTCTTCGCCGCCGGTGAAGTGGCCTGCGTTTCCGTCCACGGCTCCAACCGCCTGGGCACCAACTCCCTGCTGGACATCAACGTGTTCGGCAAGCGCGCCGGCATCGCCGCCGCAGAATATGCCAAGACTGCCCAGTTCGTGGAACTGCCGGAGAACCCGCTGGCCTACACCACCGAACTGTTGGACATTGCCCGCAACGGCACCGGCGACGAGAAGGTGGCCCAGATCCGCAAGGAACTGCAGGACACCATGGACGCCAACATGCAGGTGTTCCGGACGGCGGACACCCTGAACCAGGTGCTGCGCGACATCGAGTCCTTCGAGGAGCGGTACAAGCGCATCAACGTCCAGGACAAGGGCAAGCGCTTCAATCTGGACCTGCTGGAGGCCGTTGAGCTCGGCTTCCTGCTGGAGCTGGCAAAGGTGATGACCGTGGCAGCCCTGCACCGCGAGGAATCCCGCGGCGGACACTTCCGCGAGGACTTCCCCGACCGTGACGACGAGAAATTCATGAAGCACTCCATGGCGTACAAGGACGACCACGCGCCGGCTGACGGATCGGCGGAATCAATCGCCGGCATCCGGCTGGCCACCAAGCCGGTTGTCTTTACCCGCTACGAGCCGATGGTGAGGAAGTACTAAGATGTCCGCTGAAATCGCTGAGCCAGCCTCCAAGGTTGAACTGCCTGCCGGCGTCGGCGGGGGCGGGGAAATCCCCACCTTCGATGTGCACCTGCGGGTCCGCCGCTACAACCCGGAAGTATCCGGGGAGGCCACCTGGGACGACTTCCACCTCACCATGTATGGCACGGACCGTGTCCTGGACGCCCTGCACAAGGTCAAGTGGGAGATGGATGGAAGCCTGTCCTTCCGCCGTTCCTGCGCCCACGGCGTGTGCGGTTCCGACGCCATGCGCATCAACGGCCGCAACCGCCTGGCCTGCAAGACCCTGCTGAAGGACCTGGACACCTCCAAGCCCATCACGGTCGAGCCCATCAAGGGCCTGCCGGTGGAGAAGGACCTCATCGTGGACATGGAACCGTTCTTCCAGTCCTACCGCGAGGTCATGCCGTTCCTGATCAACAAGGGCCACGAGCCCACCAAGGAACGCCTGCAGTCCGCCGAGGACCGTGAGCGCTTTGACGACACCACCAAGTGCATCCTTTGCGCCGCGTGCACGTCCTCCTGCCCGGTGTTCTGGACCGACGGGCAGTACTTCGGCCCGGCCGCGATCGTCAACGCGCACCGGTTCATCTTCGATTCCCGTGATGATGCCGGCGACATGCGGCTGGAGATCCTCAACGACAAGGAAGGCGTGTGGCGCTGCCGCACCACCTTCAACTGCTCCGAAGCATGCCCGCGCGGCATCCAGGTGACCCAGGCGATCGCCGAGGTCAAGCAGGCCATCCTGTCCCGCAAGATCTGACCAAGGATTAAGCAGACGACGGCGCCGTCCCCACCTTTAGGGGATCGGCGCCGTCGTCGTATCCGCACCAAATCCTCCAATGCTCTATCAGTTTTGGCCCGCAAGAAGGCGTTTTAGGGACCACAAGTGTTAGGCAAGCCGAATGTAGAAAGGGGACGCCGTGTCCCGCTCGGAAAAAGTCAGCTTCGAAGGCTCCACCGGTGAGATGCTCTCCGGCATCATTGATGTTCCCGAAGGGCCCGTCAAGGGCTGGGGCGTCTTCTCGCACGGCTTCACCCTGGGCAAGGACAGCCCGTCCGCCTCGAGGATGTGCAAGGCACTGGCGGACAGCGGCGTGGGCATGCTCCGCTTCGACAACCTCGGCCTGGGCGGCTCCGCCGGCGAATGGTCTGCAGGATCGTTCAGCCACAAGGTGGCCGACACCGTGAAGGCGGCTGAGTTCATGCTCAGCCAGGGCAAGGAAATCTCGCTGCTGGTGGGGCACTCCTTCGGCGGCGCAGCGGTGCTCGCCGCCGCCCGCGAGATCCCAGAGCTCGACGCCGTCGCCACCGTCGGCGCCCCCTTCTCACCGAAGCACGTGGCCCACGTCTTCGACGCCGCCCTGGACAGGATCCTGAGCGAAGGCAGCGCCGAAGTGGACTTGGGCGGCAAGCGGGTGGAGATCCGCCGCCACTTCGTCGAGGACCTGGAGAACGCAGACCTGACGGACTGCATCCGGCAGCTCCACAAACCGCTGATGGTGCTCCACTCCCCCACCGACAACACGGTGGGAATCGAAAATGCCAGCACCATCTTCCAGACCGCCCGGCACCCGAGGAACTTCGTCTCGCTCGAGGGCAGCGACCACCTGCTGACGGGGAAGGGCCAGGCTGCCCGTGCCGCCCGGATTATCGCGGCATGGGCGGACCAGTACCTCGACGCCGGGGCCTCCTGACAGCGGCCGGGCGCCCGGGGTGCCCGGCTACTTCCCGATGGCGGCCTTGCTTTCGCTGATCCACTGCTCCGCCGCCTTTTGGGGCGTTAGCCGTTTGAACAGCACCTCGGTGTTGATGCGCGAGGTAATTTCCGACACCGCCGTCGATCCCGTGGGCCCGATGAATGTGGGCGCAAAGTCCATCGTGCCGATCTGGTTGATGTATTGCGCTTCCACCTTTCCCTGCGGAGTCAGCAGGTCCTGGATGGCGGTGCGCATGCCGGGGTTGCTGGGGATGCCACGGTCACTCTGGATGATCTTGGCGGCCGCGGCATTGTTCACCAGGAAGTCAACCAGCTTCGCCGCAGCATCCGGGTGCTTGCTGCGCGCAGCGATGGTGTAGAACTGCGAAGACTGCAGCCAGATACCCGGAGTGGGCTTTTCGCCGGGGAGCTTCAACAGCCTCAGGTCAGCGCCGGATGCTTTGCTGAGGGCGGTCAGTGAATTGCTCCACGTCAGCATCATGCCCGCTTTCCCCATGCCCATGAGGGTCTGCTCTGTGCTGACATTGAGCTTCTCCACGGTCTCGGACGCGCTGGGCGCGGCGCCGGAGTCACTGAGCTTCAGGGAAAAGTCGAAGTAGTCCTGCACTGTCTGCTGTCCCAGGCCAAGCTGGCCATCCTGGGTATACAGCGATTCGCCCCGCTGGCGGGCGAAAGCATCCAGCGAGTCATGCGTGAGGACAGTGGCGGTTCCGTAGGTGCCCTGCGGGCTCTTGGCCGTGATGTCGGCGGCGGTCCTGGCGAAGTCGTCCCAGGTCCATGAGCTGTCGTCCGGCAGCGGAACGCCGGCGGCGGCGAAAACGGCCGGGTTGGCGACAATTGCCAGGGCGTTGGCACCGGTGGAGACGCCGTACTGCTTCCCCTTGACCTGCCCGTTCTCCAGCGCCCCCTCGTCCATCTTTGACAGGTCCAGGGAACCGGAGACCTTCGAGAGGTCCAGCAGGGCCCCGCGGTTGGCATACTCGGCAGGGTACGCGCCACCCATGGTGATGACGTCGGGAGCGTCGTTCGCGGCCACCTGGGTGGCCAGCTTGTCGAAGTATCCGCCGATGTCACCGTATTCCGGCTTGACCTTGATCGTGGGATTGGCAGCCTCGAACTCGGCAATCGCCTTGTTCGTAAGCTCGGCGCGGCCGGCGTTGCCCCACCACGCGAACCGGATCTCCACGGGCCCGTCAGCTGCCGTGTTCGACGAGGGTCCGGAACACCCCGCGGTCACAGCCAGGACGGCCGCCGCGGACAGGATGGCGAGTGACTTACGAATACTTCGGTTACCGTAGCGCGTCATTGGGCAGGCTTCTCTCCAGTCAGAAAGCGGTTTCGTGAAACGTATCAAGTGAATTCCCGGTCGGTCAATAGCCCGGCTTTAGCGGGTGAACGCCGCGGGCGCCGTGGACAGCCGCGTTAGCTCCGAAACTGTTGACACTTAGGCTCCCAGTCATCAGGATGGACCCGAGAAACCGGTTTCCATTCTGAGCAGGAAGGTGTGCGCCGTGCACAGCCAGAGCAGCACCCTCCGTCCCGGGCGGGATGGCGGGGACATCCGCGACGCGCGGGCACCCATTGACAGGGAATCCCTGGTGCGCCGGCACAACGTGCACCAGGAGCGATTGGATCCCCGCAGCCCCGTCTCCGTGGGAAATGGGGAATTCGCCGCCACCGTGGACCTCACCGGCCTGCAATCCTTCCCGGAGGCGTATCCGGTGGGCGCCAGGGATGGGCTCCCGCCCGGAACGCTCCTTGGCACCCAGGCCCAATGGGGATGGCACTCCGTCCCTGCCCCGGAGCTCTATGGACTCGCAGGGTCCACGGTGTTCTACGACTCGCCGCACGGACCGCTGCCGTACGTGGACATGGTGGGCGACATCGTCAACGACCGGGAAACGGGCAACTCGGCGGCAGAAACATGGCTCCGCGCGAACCCCCACCGCCTGGACCTGGGACGCATCGGCTTTCGCCTGGAAGCCCCGGGCAGGGACCGCGCCATCACCCCGGACGACATTTCCGCGGCCGCGCAGACCCTCGATATGTGGACCGGGACCGTGACCAGCACCTTCATGCTCGCCGGCCACCCTGTCAAAGTGACGACGGCGTGCCACCCGTACCGGGACGAGCTCGGCCTCCGCGTGGAGTCGCCGGCGCTCAATGACGGCCTGGTGATCGGCATCGGCTTTCCTTACGGGTCGGAGGCGTGGCACGACGCAGCGGTGTGGGACGCTCCCACGGCACACTCCACCCGCCTGGGCGCTCCCCAGCCCTCGCGGAACCACCCCGGCGCCACCAGTTGGACCATCAGCCGCGAACTGGACAACTCGCGTTACCAGGTGGTGGTCACCGGGGGCGGCCTGGCCGTGGAACAGACAGACACGCACCACCTGCAGATACGCCGGGATCCAGACGCCGGCACTGACATCCTGGACCTGTCCATCGGGTTCATACCGGCCGGGGATGGCGACTGCATCGCCCGGGGCGGTACCGGATTTGCCGCGATGGCAGGAAGCCCGGCCGATCTGGCGGGGGAAAGCACCCTGCCGCGTCCCGCCGTCGTCCCTGGTTCCAAGGACGGACCGCTGCCGGGCAGCAGCGTGGCAGCGGCGTCAACGGCGCACTGGCCGGGTTTCTGGTCCTCCGGTGGCGCCATCGAACTTGCCGGCACCGCCGATCCCCGGGCCCTGGAGCTGGAGCGCCGGGTTGTCCTCTCGCAGTACCTCACCGCCATCAATTGCTCCGGCTCACTGCCGCCGCAGGAAACCGGCCTGGTGTGCAATTCCTGGCGCGGCCGGTTCCACCTGGAAATGCACTGGTGGCACGCCGCGCATTTCGCGCTGTGGAACCGGCCTGGGCTGCTGCTGCCCTCACTGCGCTGGTATTCCACCATCCTGGAGGCATCGCGGCAGACAGCAGAGGCTCAGGGGTTCGACGGCGTCCGCTGGCCCAAGCAGGTAGGCCCGGACGGCCGGGAAAGCCCCAGCCCCATCGGCACCTTCCTGATCTGGCAGCAGCCGCATCCCATCCACCTGGCCGAACTGGTGTACCGGGCCGGCGGCGGCAGCACAGTCCTCGAAGAGTTCGCGGAGACCGTCTTCGAGTCCGCGGCGTTCATGGCCAGCTTCGCGCACCGGACGCCGCGCGGATTTGAGCTGGGGCCGCCCCTGGTTCCCGCCCAGGAAAGCTACGGCTCGATGCGCGCCGCCGTCGCCAATCCCACGTTCGAACTGGCGTATTGGCAGTGGGGCCTCCGCACTGCCGCAGCATGGCGGGACCGGCTGGGCCTGGAACCGGTGGCAGCATGGGCGGAGGTGGCCGACGGGCTGGTAAGTCCGCGCGTGGTCGACGGCACCTACGCTGCCATCGACACCGAACCCTTCACCATCCGCACCGACCACCCTTCCATGCTTGCGGCACTGGGAGTCCTTCCCCGGACGGACCTGATCGACCCCGCCCTCATGCGCGCAACCCTCGACGACGTCCTTGCAGGGTGGGACTGGGACAGCACGTGGGGCTGGGACTACCCCGTCATGGCCATGACCGCCGCCCGCCTGGGCGACCCCGAACGTGCAGTCAGTGCGCTCCTGCTGGATGCGCCGAAGAACACGGCCCTGCCCAACGGCCACAACCGGCAAACGGACTCCCTGCCGGTGTACCTGCCCGGCAACGGAGGGCTGCTGGCCGCCGTTGCCCTGATGGCCGCGGGGTGGGACAACGGACCGGACCGCCATGCCCCCGGCTTTCCGCCCGGGTGGACTGTGGCGTGGGAAGGCCTGGTGCCGGCACCGTAGTCGGGCGCCGGCCTCAGGTCTGGCCTCAGGTCTGGGGCGTCGCCCGGCGGGCACCGAGGATCGTCGTGCGCGGCGGCCGGCCGGACGCCAGGTCCGCTTCGCGGACGGCAGCCCACCCGGCGGACACCAGGTACACCTGGCTGACAAGGTTGAACCAGATCAGCAGGCCGATGATGATGGCGAACGGGGCAAGGATGGGGTTGCGGCTGGCGCCGGCGAGCAGTTCGGTGCTGAACACCTGCAGGACGGTGGTGCCCACGGCGGCCAGGATAGTGCCCTCCAGCAGCGCCCGCCGGGACAGCTTAAGTCCCGCCGCCAGCCGGTACATGATGAGCGCCGTCACCCAGTTCAGGACCAGCGGGACGATGATTTTGACGGAGGTGGTCAGGGGCCCGGCCACGGCGTCGGTGAGGTGCATGAAATCCGCGACCCACCCGGCCGCCGTGCCGAACACCAGGGACGCGCCGGCGCTGATCACCAGCGCCACCCCCAGCAGCAGCAGCGTCCCGGCGTCGCGCACCTTCATCAGGACCGGATTGACCATCAGCGGCGGCAGCTGCATGACGCCGCGCAGGCCGTCCCGCAGGCCGCTGATCCAGCCGAGGGAGGTGATCACCGTGACGACGGCGCTGACGACGGCCGTCCAGCCCAATCCGTTCGGATCCAGCATGTCCTTGGGGTCCACCAGCCCCGGTCCGCCGTTGACCTTCAGCAGCCCGGGGGCACTGGTGGCCACGCTGCCGACGATGGTGTCCAGCAGCGCCGGCTGGCCGCGCAGCACCAGCCCTGCCACCGAGAAGCCGGTAGCGAGCAGGCCGGTGATGGAGAAGAACATGTTGAAGCCGATGCCCGCGCTCAGCAGCGGGCCGTGCTGCAGGCTGTAATGCCTGAAGGCGCGCATGGGGCGCAGGACGTTCACGCGGGCGGTGACCCACTGAAGCAAGGCCATGAGGGCCGCGACTTTGCCGCCGTCCCTGCGGGCCCGGTTCCAGTCCATCTGCTTCTGGATGACCGCAAGCTTCAGCCGGGCGTGGTCGGTGGGCAGCGGCTGCTGGTCAGCCGGCGTCGGTTGTCCTGTCCGCGGCGGCACCGGTGAAGCGGGCGCGGGCGTCGTTGTCAGTTTCGGTCCCAAAGTCCAGCTCTTCCCGTAGCTGCCAGATGCCCTCGGCATCATGCTCGTAAAGTCCCATGCTAACCACGGGGAAGGTGGCCTTGTAGGTCTTCAGCACCGTTTCGGCTTCGTCCAGGCTTTCCGGGGCGACGTCGTGGGCGATCGTGACGTGCGGGTGGTAGGCGAAGGGCAGGTCCCGGTGGAGCGGGCCCTGCTGGAGCTTGCGATGCAGTTCCACGCATTCCTCGAAGCCTTCCTCCACATTAATGAAGACGACCGGCGAGACGGGCCGGAAGGTGCCGGTCCCGGCGATGGTGACCATGAACGGGCTCTGGCACCTGGCCACCTCGCGGACATGGCGGAGGGTGGCGTCCCAGTCCCGGGTGGGTGTGGTGGTCACCAGGGTGATGTGCGCGGGCACCACATCGGCCAGCGGATCCCCGAAGGATGCGCGCCACCGCTGCAGTTCCTCCGCTATCCGCGGCGGGAAACCGAGGATGACGCCGACGCTGATCTCGTCACTGCGGGCAGGCTGGGCCGCCGCCGCGCTCTGACCCGGCTGCTCCGGGTACGGGTTGGTGAGTGTCTGCTCCGCCTGGCTGGCCGGGCAGGTGCCTCCCCTGGCGGTGACGTTCCTCGCAGCCATGACCCTAGCGGACTCCCGCGAGGCTCAGCGACGGCAGGAAGCCCATGCGGTCATACACCTGGCCCAGGGTGACCGAGGCAATCTCGCGGGCCCGCTCGGCCCCGAGCGCCAGCAGCCGGTCCAGTTCGGCGGGATCGGACATCAGTTCGTTGGTCCGGTTCCGGAGCGGGGTGATGAACTCCACCAGCACCTCGGCGAGGTCCACCTTGAGGTGCCCGTACATCTTCCCCTGGTATTCGGCTTCCAGCTCGGCCACAGACTTCCCGGTCAGGGACGAGTAGATGGTCAGCAGGTTCGAAACCCCGGGCTTTTCCTCGGCGTCGAAGCGGATGTCCGTGCCGGCGTCGGTCACGGCGGACTTGATGCGCTTGGCCGCGATCTTGGGGTCCTCCAGCAGCTGGATGGCGCCGTTGGGCGACTCCCCCGTCTTGGACATCTTGGCACTGGGATTCTGGAGGTCGTAGATTTTGGCGCTTTCCTTGAGGATGGTCGCCTCGGGAACCGTGAACGTGTGGCCGAACCGGGTGTTGAACCGCTGGGCCAGGTTCCGGGTGAGTTCCAGGTGCTGGCGCTGGTCCTCGCCCACGGGCACCAGGTCGGTCTGGTACAGCAGGATGTCCGCCGCCATCAGGGTGGGGTAGGCGAACAGGCCCAGGGTGGCGGCATCAGCGCCGGACTTCTGGGTCTTGTCCTTGAACTGGGTCATGCGGGAGGCCTCGCCGAACCCCGTGATGCAGTTCAACGCCCAGGCCAGCTGCGCGTGCTCGGGCACATGGGACTGGACGAAGAAGATGCTCTTGTCCGGATCAATGCCGGCGGCGATGTACTGGGCCGCAACGATGCGGGTGCGCTTGGCAAGCTCCGCGGGGTCGAAGTCCACGGTGATGGCGTGCAGGTCCGGAATGAAGAACACGGCGTCGTACTCGGCCTGCATGTCCACCCAGTTGCGGACGGCGCCAATGTAGTTTCCAAGGTGCAGGGAGTCGGCGGTGGGCTTGGCACCGGAGAGGATGCGCTTCTTGGTGGCCGGGGAGTTCTGGCTGGTCATGGGGAGGAAACCTTCGGGGCTTAGAGCTGGTAGTCCACTACTAGCGGAGCGTGGTCGGAGAAGCGGGTGTCCCACGTGGCGGCGCGGTCCACGACCGCCGAGATGGCGGACGCGGCCAGTCCGGGGGTGGCCAGGTGGTAGTCGATGCGCCAGCCGGTGTCGTTGTCGAACGCCTTGCCGCGCCAGGACCACCAGGTGTAGGGCCCGTCAACATCGCCGGAGAGGTTGCGGTGGACGTCATGCCAGCCGATCTCCTCGCCGAAGAACCGGTCAAAGTAGGCCCGCTCTTCCGGCAGGTGGCCGGCCTTTTTGACGTTGCCCTTCGAATTGCGGATGTCCCGGGGCGTGTGGGCGACATTGAGGTCGCCTACCACCAGGGCGTGGTCGCTGTGCTTGGTCAGCTCGGGCAGCCGGGTGCTCATGACGTCAAGGAAGCGGAACTTGTCGTCCTGCTTCGGGGTGCCGACTTCGCCGGAGTGGACGTAAGCGCTGGCAACGGTGAGCTGGACCGGGTTTCCGGCGGCGTCGGGCACGCGGAAGTCGGCTTCGACCCAGCGGCCGGCGGTGGCGAAGTAGTCATCGCCGATGCCGTTCCTGGTGTCCAGCGGTTCCTGCCGGGAGGCGATGGCGACGCCGGCGCGGCCCTTGGCTTCGGCCTCGGCGTGCAGAATGTGCCAGCCCTCCCCCAGCAGCTGCCGGACGATGGCGTCGGGCGCGCGGACCTCCTGCAGGCAGAGAATGTCGACTTCCCGCGGCTCCAGCCACGCCGCCATGCCGTTCTTGTAGGCAGCCCGGAGGCCGTTCACGTTGACGGATGCGATGCGAAGGTGGTCCTTGTTCAATGCCGAGCTCACCCGCTCCACTCTAGTCGATGATGGTTCCGGAGACCGGCTCCCCGCTGCCGCCGGAGGACTTGATCATGTCCCGGGCGTTGGTGGCTGTAATCTCGATCGTCTCAAGGGCCCGGTTGATGGTGTCCTGGTTGGCGCCGGCGCCCTTGGCGCGCTCCTCTTCAACGACACGGACCTGTACCTGGACGATCTTGAAGGAGTGGTCCAGTTTCAGGTCCCGCACCTCGTCGGCTTCGCTGCGCTCGTAGAGGACCCGCGTTCCGCCCTGGTCGGCGGAGGCGTGTGACGGCGCGCGGCCGGCTGCGGTGTTGAAGGCGTTGTGGGCTTCGGAAAGTTTGGCTCCGGCCTTCCTGGCTGCCTTCTGGATGCTGAACACCACGAACGCGGCCAGCGCGAGCCAGAAGCCGGCGATGACGGCGACAACCCAGCCCACGACGTCGTTCTGGTTGGCCGCGAAGATGACGGCCACGATGAACGCGGTCACCAGGACCATCAGGCCCGGCCCGCTGATCCGGAACATCGAGAAACCGGCCCTGGCGGGTTTGGAGGATGACGAGGAGCTGCCCAAAGTTCGCATGCAGCCATTGTCTCAAACGGGTGGCGGTGCTTCGGCCGCCTTCCACCTCCGGCGAACACCCAACTGCTACCTGGTTGGGTGGGGTCTACCTGAGGAACAGGCTCCGCAGCCTGAGGGTGGTCAGCATCATCCCGACGGCGGTCATCACCAGGTAGTAGCTGATGTGCAGTGCTGTGGCCGCGCTGAAGGCGCCAACGCTGATCTGGCGCAGCAGTTCCACGCCGTGCCACAGCGGCATGGCCTGGATGAACCACTGGATGGGTTCGGGGTAGACGCTGAGGGGGTAGAACGTGGCGCTGAACAGGAACATCGGCAGCAGGATGAAGTTGATCCAGTCCATCTGCTGGAACGTCTTCAGGAAGCTGGTGATGCCCATTCCGAGGCTGGCGAACCCGAACGCGACCAGCACGGACGCCGGGATCATCAGCAGCGCCCACGGTGTGGTGACCAGCCCCATGGCACCCATGACGGCGGTGAACCCGGTGGCGTACAGCATCCCGCGCAGGAGGGCCAGGAAGATCTCCCCCAAGGCGACGTCCAGCGGCCCGAGCGAGGTGTACAGCATGCCCTGGTACAGCTTGGCGAAGTTCATCTTGAAGAAGACGTTCCAAGTGGAGTCGTAGACTGCGCCGTTCATGGCAGAGACGGCCAGCAGGGCGGGGGCAATGTAGGCCGCGTAGCTGATGGGTGTTCCGTCCGGCCCCGTCACGGACCCCACGATGGCGCCCAGGCCCACGCCCATGGAGACGAGGAACAGGACCGGTTCGAAGAACCCGGACACCATGACCAGCCAGTTGGTGCTCCGCGTCGCCATCAAACCCCGCGAAATCACGGCCCTGGCATTGCGGGAGTACAGCGGCCCGAAGGTCCGGTTCCGGGCCTGGTCAGTTGCGGTGCGCGCCCCGGCCTCCCGCGCGCCGGCGGTCACTGGCCCATCCTTCGGGCAAAGCGTCGCCGGGTCATGATCCAGCCCGCCACCGCCAGGCCCACCAGCACCACGGCATGAAGGACCGTCAGCAGCGGCGGCTCGGCATAACCGAAGCTGAACACCCTGCCGAGCTCGGTTCCGTGCCAGATGGGCGACATCCAGCCGATCCACCGGACAGCCAGTGGAAGGTTGTCCAGGGGGAAGAAGGTGCCGGAGAAGAGGAACAGCGGCATCACGATGAAGCGCATCACCAGCGCGAACTGGCCCTTGTCCTCGGTGATCGAGGCCGAGTACGCCATCAGCGGCAGCCCGAAGGCCAGCCCGGCCAGGGTGGCCACCAGGATCCCGGCCCAGCCCCAGCCGGACGGCGAGGCGCCGAACATCGCCACGGCAACGACATAGGCAGCCGACTGAAGCAGCAGCCGCAAGGTCACGGCCATGATGTGTCCAGCCGCGATCTGGCCCGGGGTGATCGGGGAGGCGTGCGGTCCGAAATACGTCTTGCGCCATTTGAACCCGGCCATGACGGGAAAAGTGAACTCGTTCGCGGCCGTCATGACCGCCGCGGACACCAGCAGCGCCGGGGCGATGAAGGCAAGGTAGGACACACCGCCGAACGTCGTATGCCCGGTGTCCACCAGGGTGGCCAGGCCCACCCCCATGGCGAACAGGTACGCCACCGGCTGGCCCACGCTGTACATCAGGATGGACCAGGTGTAACCCTTCATCACCCGGAGCACATGTTCGGCATAGTAGAAGGCACCCCAGCGCCGCGCCCTTGCCGCCGAGGCTTCCGGCGGGTGCGCCGCCGGCAGGGGCCGCAATTCAGTCAACGAGGCTCCGCCCGGTGAGCCGGAGGAAAACGTCCTCCAGCGAGGACCTGCGGACCAAGGACGTCAACGGCCGCAGGCCGCGGGACACAGCCTGCTCAAGGGCCGACTCGCCGTCGTCCGTGTAAAGCAGCACCCGGTCCGGGAGCACCTCGATGCGCTCGCCGATGCCTTCGAGCCGCCCCGCGATGGACGCGTTGCGTTCCGACCCGAACCGCAGTTCCACCACCTCCCGGGTGGAATGTCCGCGGATCAGCTGCGCGGGCGAGCCTTCTGCCATGATCCGGCCCTTATCCACCACGATCAGCCGGTCGCAGAGCTGCTCGGCCTCGTCCATGTAGTGGGTGGTGAGGATCAGCGTGACGCCCTGCTCCTTGAGCCGGAAGAGGCGGTCCCACAGGATGTGCCGGGCCTGCGGATCCAGGCCGGTGGTGGGCTCATCCAGGAGCAGGATCCGGGGCTCATTGATCAGCGACCGGGCGATGGTCAGCCGCCGTTTCATGCCACCGGAGAGCGCGTCAACCTTGGACCGGGCCTTGTCGGTCAGCTGGGCGAACTCCAGCAGCTCGTCGGCCTTGGGCTTCAGGTAGCTCATGGGCAGCCCGAAGTAGCGCCCGTAGACCAGGAGGTTGTCCCGGACCCGCAGTTCCTCGTCCAGGTTGTCCTGCTGCGGCACCACGCCCAGGTGCGCGCGGACCTCCGGCCCGTGCGTGTCCGGGTCCAGGCCCATGATGCGGAGCCTGCCGGACGTGCGCCGGGTGACGCCGCCGATCATCTTCATGGTGGTGGACTTGCCCGCACCGTTGGGCCCGAGCAGGCCGAAGGACTCCCCCGCCGTTACCGTGAAGGAAATGCCGTCTACGGCCGCCACGTCCCCGTACGTCTTGGTGAGGTTCTCCGCGGTGATCACGGCGGGGCGCGACGGCGGGCTGCCGGACCGGGTGCCGGACGGCAGGATGGCTTCGTTGTGCACCCTCCGCACACTAGTGGAGCCGCCGGGCAGGTGGAAGTGGGCTCGCAGTTTCCGGGGGTTTAACGGCCGACGGCGGCACGGCGCCTTTCGTGCGAAAGGTGCCGTGCCGCCGTCGTGCGTTCCTGGCGCCCCTAGCCTGCGACGCCCGCCTGGCGCTCCGCGGCTTCGACCACGTTGGTCATCAGCAACGCCACGGTCATCGGGCCCACGCCGCCAGGGTTCGGCGAAATCCAGCCGGCCACCTCGGCGGCGGCGGGGTCGATGTCGCCGTAGACGCGGCTCTTGCCGGTCTCCGGATCGGTTTCCCGGGTCACTCCGACGTCCAGCAGGGCAGCGCCCGGCTTGACGTCCGCAGCCTTGACGATGTGCTTGACGCCGGCCGCGCCGACGATCACATCGGCCTGTCGGAGCAGCTCCGACAGGTTCTTCGTGCCGGTGTGGGTCAGGGTCACGGTGGCGTTGACGTCCCGCCGGGTCAGCAGCAGGCCGATCGAACGGCCGATCGTGACCCCGCGGCCCACCACCACGACGTGCTTGCCGGACAGGCTGTACCCGTTGCGTTCCAGCAGCTCGATGACACCACGGGGGGTGCACGGCAGGGGCGTGGTGATCTTGTTGTTGACGTTCAGCACCAGCCGGCCAAGGTTGGTCGGGTGCAGGCCGTCGGCGTCCTTCGCGGGGTCGATGCGCTCCAGGATGGCGTCCGTGCCCAGGTGCTTGGGCAACGGCAGCTGCACGATGTACCCGTGGCAGGCGGGGTCCGCATTAAGTTCGTCAATGAGGGCCTCGACCTGCTCCTGGGTGGCATCGGCCGGGAGCTCGCGCTGGATGGAGTTCATCCCGATCTGCACAGACTGCTTGTGCTTCATGGACACGTACAGCTGCGAGGCAGGGTCAGCGCCCACGAGAACAGTGGCGATGCCGGGAGTGACGCCCTTGGCCTTGAGTGCGGCCACGCGTTCGGTCAGCTCGGCCTTGATGGCAGCGGCGGTGGCCCGGCCGTCAAGGATCTGTGCGGTGGTGGTTTCAGCCATGGGTTACCACTGCTCGTGCTGGGGGTAGAGCGGGAAGTCCGCGGCCAGCTTGTCGACGCGGGCCTGCAGGGCTTCGACGTCGGCGCCGGTGCCGGCCTTGAGGGCGGTGGCGATGATCTCGGCGACCTCGGTGAACTCGGCCGCACCGAAGCCGCGCGTGGCCAGCGCCGGCGTGCCGATGCGCAGGCCGGAGGTGACCATCGGGGGGCGGGGATCGAACGGGACCGCGTTCCGGTTGACGGTGATGCCCACGGAGTGCAGGAGGTCCTCGGCCTGCTGGCCGTCCAGCTGGGAGTTGCGCAGGTCAACGAGGACCAGGTGGACGTCGGTGCCGCCGGTGAGGACGGAGACGCCGGCCTCGGCGACGTCGGCCTGGTTGAGGCGGTCCGCGATGATCCGGGCGCCTTCCAGGACGCGCTCCTGGCGCTCCTTGAATTCCTGCGTGCCGGCGACCTTGAAGGCCACGGCCTTGGCTGCGATGACGTGCATGAGCGGGCCGCCCTGCTGGCCCGGGAAGACACTGGAGTTCAGCTTCTTGGCCCACTGCTCCTTGGCGAGGATGACACCCGAGCGGGGGCCGGCCAGGGTCTTGTGCACGGTGGAGGTGACGACGTCGGAGTGCGGCACCGGGCTCGGGTGCAGTCCGGCGGCAACCAGGCCGGCGAAGTGGGCCATGTCGGTCCAGAGCAGCGCGCCCACTTCATCGGCGATGGAGCGGAAGGCGGCGAAGTCGAGGTGGCGCGGGTACGCGGACCAGCCGGCGATGATGACCTGGGGCTTCTCGGCGATGGCCTGCTCACGGAGCTTGTCCATGTCGATGCGGAAGTTGTCCTCTTCCACCTGGTAGGCAGCCACGTTGTACAGCTTGCCGGAGAAGTTCAGCTTCATGCCGTGGGTCAGGTGGCCGCCGTGGGCCAGGGACAGGCCGAGGATCTTGTCGCCGGGGGTGATCATCGCGGACAGGGCGGCGGCGTTGGCCTGCGCGCCGGAGTGCGGCTGGACGTTGGCGTACTCGGCGCCGAACAGTGCCTTGACCCGGTCGATGGCCAGCTGCTCTGCGACGTCGACGTATTCGCAGCCGCCGTAGTAGCGGCGGCCCGGGTAGCCCTCGGCGTACTTGTTGGTAAGGACGGAGCCCTGGGCTTCCATCACGGCGCGGGGCGCGAAATTCTCGGAGGCGATCATTTCCAGGGTGCCGCGCTGGCGGCCAAGCTCCTGCTCGAGGACTTTGGCGATTTCTGGGTCGAGCTCAGCCAGCGGCTGGTTGCTGACGTCGGTGGTTGAGGTGGCTGTAGTAGTCACGAAGAACTCCTGGCTAGGGACGGGCACTGCTTAGGTCAGGCTACCGGCTGGCGATCTTCCGCACTGTGTCGGTGACACGGCGTGGAAACGCACGGGAGGGTGCTGCGTTCTGTCGCAGGTGCAGCCCCACAATCCGGCAAAACATGACCCTCGGCCCAGGCGTACGATCCGTGGTCTTCGTGATTGCCGCTCCCTGGTGGTTAGCCACCCAACGCCAGTTGCGACCATCCCAGCCTACCAAAACCACCGCCCGCCGCGCGGGTAGGCTATTACGCGTGAATGAAGAGCAGCTGAACCAAGCGTACGTCGTAACCCTGTCCTGCCCGGACCGCCCCGGAATCGTCCACGCGGTGGCCGGTGCGCTGCTGGTGGCGGGATGCAACATTACGGACTCGCAGCAGTACGGCAGCCCGGCCACCGGGAACTTCTTCATGCGCGTCGAGGTCACCACGTCCGCCCCCAAGTCCGAACTCCGGGCAGCCCTGGAGCCCGTCGCTGAGGCGTTCTCCATGCAGTGGAGCCTCAACACTGTCGGGGACAAGGTGCGCACCCTGGTGATGGCCAGCACCTCCGCCCACTGCCTCAACGACCTGCTCTTCCAGCAGCGCTCGGGGACCCTTCCCATTGAGATCCCCGCGATCGTGTCCAACCACCAGGACCTGGCCGGACTCGCAGAGTTCTACGGCATCCCGTTCCACTACATCCCCGTCACCAAGGACACCAAGGTCCAGGCGGAGGACAAGCTGCGCGCCCTCATCGCCGAGCACGACATCGAACTGACCGTCCTGGCCCGGTACATGCAGATCCTCTCCGACGAGCTTTGCACCGAACTGACCGGCAAGGCGATCAACATCCACCACTCGTTCCTGCCGTCTTTCAAGGGTGCCAAGCCCTACCACCAGGCACACGCCCGCGGCGTGAAGCTCATCGGCGCCACGGCGCACTATGTAACAGCCGCCCTGGATGAAGGGCCGATCATTGAGCAGGAGGTCATCCGGGTGGACCACGCCCGCACCCCGGAACAGTTCGTACAGATGGGCCGCGACGTCGAGGGCCGCACGCTGGTCCAGGCTGTGCAGTGGCACGCCGAGCACCGGGTGCTGCTGGACGGCAACAGGACAGTGGTCTTCAACTAGCAGCCAACGGGACCTCCTGCCCTTGGGTGTGGCCGGGGCCGGCCCTACGCTGGTGCCATGCAGGGCAATCCGGACGCCGGCGACCATGAGGCAGACCTCGCGGTGTTCTACGACCGGCACGCCGCGGCGCCGAACATCAGGTCGCACACGCCCCGCCGGGTCGAATGCCTCGAATGGTTCATCCGGCTGCTGAAGGACGAACACCGGCACTCGGTGTTCGAACTGGGCTGCGGCACCGGCGACGAGGGCCTCGAGTTCGTCCGCGCCGGGCTGCACTACTGCGGCGTGGACCTGTCCGGCGAAAGCGTCCGCGTGGCGCGGGCCAAAGGGCTGGATACCAGCGTGGCCAGCGGCCGGCACCTGCCGTTTCCGGCCGGTTCGTTCTCCGCGGCATGGACCATGAGCACGCTCCTGCACGTGCCCAACAGCGGAATCCACGGCGTGGTCAGCGAACTGGTGCGCGTCTGCGCACCGGGGGCACCCGTCGCCGTCGGCCTGTGGTCCGGCGGGGACGAGGAGGTACTGAACCCGGAGGACCTTGAGGAGCCGCGGCGGTTCTTCAGCCGGCGCAGCGACGCCACAGTCCGGTCGATTTTCGGTTCCCACGGCGAGGTGGAGCAGTTCCGTACCTGGCCCGAAGGCGTTGGGGACGAGTCCGGCCCCGGGCGGGGCGCCTGGACGCAGCACTACCAGTTCCTGGTCCTGCGAACGCCGGCAGTCGCAAAGGGGCCCTGGAGCCGCCGGCGGCCGGGGGTAGCTTAGGGTGAAGCTATGGCTCCCCTGTACCCTTTCGGCGGCAACTCCCCCGCCGTGCACGAATCAGCGTTCATCGCCCCGTCCGCGTCGATCATCGGCAACGCAACCCTGGCTGAGAATTCCAGCGCGTTCTACGGCGTCTCCGTCCGGGCCGACACCGCCGCCATCACTGTGGGCGCCGGCAGCAACCTGCAGGACAACGTGGTGCTGCACGCCGACCCCGGCTTCCCCTGCACGGTGGGCGAACGGGTCAGCGTGGGGCACGCGGCCGTCGTCCATGGCTGCACGGTGGAGGACGACTGCCTGGTCGGCATGGGCGCCACCGTACTTAACGGGGCAGTGATCGGCGCCGGCTCGCTGGTGGCGGCCGGCGCCGTCGTCCTGGAAGGAACGGTGGTCCCGCCCCGGTCGCTGGTGGCGGGAGTGCCCGCCAAGGTGCGCCGCGAACTGACGGATGAGGAGTTCGACGGCGTGCGCGCCAATGCGGCGCGGTACGTGGAGCTCGCGGCGAAACACCGCGAACTGCACGCGCAAGGACACTGACGGGTCAGTCCAATGACATAGGGCCGTACTCGTCCAACAGCTCGCCCGGTCCGGGGTTGCCCGGCGCGGAGGAGCCGCCCAGGTGGTTCACGACGCCCCACACGGCATTCAGTCCGGTGGTGACGGCGCCTTCCGCCCACCCGGCGGTGAAGGAGACGTCGTCGCCGGCGAGGAAAATGCCGCGCTGGGATTCCGGCAGGTTGTCCTGCTTGAAGTGCGTGAACAGCCGCTGCTGGTAGCGGTAGTGCCCGGGCAGGTTGGCCTTGAACGCGCCCATGAAGTTGGGGTCGGCCTCCCAGGACACGGTGATGGGCTGCCCCACGATGTGGCTGGCGATGTCCACTCCGGGGTAGATCTGCTCGAGCGAATGCAGCATCAGTTCCACCCTCTCGTTGGCGTCCAGGGCCAGCCACTTCAGGGCGTCATCGTTCCAGGTGTAGGAGAGCAGGATGACGGCGGGCTGGTCCGGTCCGTTGTCCAGCAGGTACGTAGCACGGTTCAGCCGGTCCGTCAGGGTCATGGACAGGACCTCGTTGCCCGTTTCCGGGTCGATGTCCTTCCAGAACGGACGGTCCACCATGACGAAGGTCTTGGACGACTGCATGTAGTGCGATTTCTCCATGGCGGTCCACAGTTCGGCCGGGAACAGGGCCTCCTCCGTGTGGATCCGGGTGGACAGCAGCCAGGACTGGCAGGTGGTCACCACGGCCGGGTAGCTCGCCTCGCGGCCCCAGCGTTCACGCACGCGCAGGTTGCCGTCCGGGTCGCGGCTGATCTTCCCCACGGCGCCGCGGGGCGAACCGGAGTGGAGCGATGACAAGGAGGTGCCGGCGGGCCAGTGCACCAGGTCCGACGGCGCGTGCTGCCACAGGGCCTCGGGCAGCCGCTGCGCTCCCCCGCGGATGAAGCGGTGCTGGTCGTCGGCGTCGGTGTAGACCACGCGGAGGATTTCGAGGATGGAGTTGGGGAAGTCGGTGTCCCAGCCGCCGGTGCCGAAACCGACCTGCCCGAAGGCCTCACGGTGCGCGAACCCTGCCTTCTTGAAGGACTCGCTGGCCGCGATGAAGCCGTAGAAGGTCTGCTCGTCCATCAGCGGCAGCAAGCCGTTCCAGAGTTCCTTGATCCGGGCGGTGTCCCGGGACCGGATGGCCTGCTGCATCTGGGCGAACATGGCGCCGTCGTTGACGGCTGCTTTCCAGGCGTCCGCCACTTCGCGGAAGAACGGCGGTAGGTCGCTGGACTTTTCGGCGTAGTGCTTCTTGCCGGCGAGCTCGATCACGGTGCTGGACGTGGCTTCGGCCAGCGGGTTGGGAAAGTCCTGCGTTTCCAGGCCCAGCAGGTCCACGTAGTGGTAGAAGGCCTTCCCGGAGACGGGGAAGCGCATCCCGCCCAGGTCGGCCACAACGCCGGGAGCGGCCGGGAAGGCTGCGGTGCGGAGCCTTCCACCGATCTGGTCGGCCTCGTACACCACCGGCCGCAGCCCGAGTTTCATCAGTTCATAGGCGGTCACGAGGCCGGAGAGCCCGGCGCCGATGACGGCGACCTCGGTGCCGTGCAGTTCCGGCGGCACGGAGCCGAGGCCGCCGGGGTGGGCCAGGTAGTGGTCGTAGCTGAACGGGAAGTCCGGGTTCAGCATGGTGATGGGGGCTGCGTGGCCCTCCTGGTGCGGCGTCTCCGCCGGCGGGGTGGAGGTGCTGGAGGGGTCGAAGGCCGGCAGTTCGGTGGCGATGGTCATGATTGTTCTGCTTTCACAGGTTCCCGGCCGGGGGCCGTGGCGGTCAGTTCACGGTAGTCCAGCTCGCTCAGAGCCGCTACCTTGGAGTTCCGGCGTCCATAGCCGAAGTAGATGGCGGCGCCCACCAGCATCCAGGCGCCAAAGACGAGCCAGGTGTCCGCGCCCAGGTTCGCCATCAGGTAGGCGCACATGAGGGTGCCCAGGACCGGCGCGAACGGGTAGAGCGGCACGCGGAAGCTGCGGACCAGGTCCGGGCGGTTGCGGCGCAGGTAGATGACGGCGACGTTCACCAGGGCAAAGGCGAACAGCGTGCCGATGCTGGTGGCATCGGCGAGTGCGCCCAGCGGAACCAAACCGGCGGTGAGCGCGACGGCGGTGCCAACGATGAGCGTGCCGGCGGCCGGGGTGCCGGTCCGGGGGGAAACGCGGCCGAAGACCTTGGGCACGAGGCCGTCACGCGACATCGACAAGAGAATGCGGGTCTGGCCGTACAGGACGGTCAGCACGATGCTGGCGATCGCCAGCACGGCTCCGGCGGAGAAGACGAGGGCAATCCACGGCTGGCCGGTGAGCTCCTCCAGGATCTGGACGAGGGCGGCTTCGGTGCCGTCGAACCAGCCCCAGGGGCGGGCGCCGATGGCGGCCACGGCCACGAGGACGTAAATGCTGGTGACGATCACCATGGACAGCAGGATGGCCCGGGGCAGGTCCCGCTTGGGGTTCCTTGCTTCTTCCCCTGCCGTGGAGGCGGCGTCGAAGCCGATGTAGGAAAAGAACACCCGGGAGGCGGCAGCGGACACGCCGGCGGCGCCCATCGGCAGCAGCGGCTCGAAGTTTCCGGCGTTGAACGCCGTGAAGGCAACGGCGCAGAAGAAGAGCAGGATGCCCACCTTGATGACCACAATCGCCGTGTTGATCCACGCGCTTTCCTTCGCGCCGCGGACCAGCAGGACCATGGCAAGCACCACGATGGCCACGGCCGGGATGTTCACCAGGCCGCCGTCACCGGGCGGCTGGGACAGGGCGTCCGGCAGTACCTGCCCGAAGGCCGCCAGGGCCTCGTTGACGTACTGGCCGGCTCCCACGGCGACGGCGGCCACCGACACGGCGTATTCCAGCACCAGGCACCAGCCGCAGATCCAGGCCATCCCCTCGCCCATGGTGGCGTAGGAATAGGAGTAGCTGGATCCGGCCACCGGCACCAGGCCGGCCATTTCGGCGTAGGACACTGCGGACAGCAGGGCGGCAAGCCCGGCAATGACGAACGAGATCCAGATGGCCGGGCCGGCCAGCGGAACCGATTCGCCCAGGATCACCAGGATGCCGGTCCCAAGGGTGGCGCCGACGCTGATCATGGTCAGCTGGAGGACGCCGAAGCTGCGTACCAGCGGCGTGCCGCCGTCGATGCCTTCGGCCTCGCGGACCATCTGTCCGATCGGTTTGCGCCGCAGCAGCTGGTCCAGCAGGCGTGGCCGGGCCGCGTCGGGCGCAATGGAGTTTTGAGTGGTCACAGGCACGGTCACCGTTGACGTCCCTTCAGAGTAGTTGCGGTTTCCCCTCCTCAAGGCTGGCATGTGAGTCAGCTCTCAGCCCGGTGCAGATTGCCCTATAGTGGTCACCCATGAGACTTAATGCACAATGCGATGCGGCCGCCCCGGCGGCGTTTTCCGGACAGGTCATCGTCGATCTTTCCGCCATTTCGGACAACACCAGGGCGTTGAAAACCCGCAGCAGGGCCGGATTCTTCATGGCCGTGGTCAAGGGAAACGCCTATGGCCACGGCCTCGTGGAGGTGGCTCGCACCGCGGTCGCCTCGGGCGCCGACTGGCTGGGGACGGCCCAGCTGAAGGAGGCCGTCGACCTGCGAAAAGCGGGCATCACGGCCCCCATCCTGTCGTGGCTTTATCTGGCATCCCAGACCAGCGCAGACATCGGGGAAGCACTGCGGAACAGCATCGACGTCTCCATCGGCAGCGTCTCCCAGCTGGAGGTACTGGCAGGTGCCGCCAGGCAGCTGGGCCGTCCCGCCGTCGTGCACCTGGAACTGGACAGCGGACTCAGCCGCGGCGGTGCGCGGAAGGAAGACTGGGCTGCCCTCGTGGGCCGGGCCCGGGAGGCCGAACTGGACGGCACCCTCCGCGTCCGAGGTGTCTGGACGCACCTTGCATGGGCTGATGTGCCTGCCCATCCGGCGAACGCCGCCGCGGTGGCCGACTTCGAACACGCCGTCCAGGCTGCGCACGAGGCGGGGCTCACGCCTCAGCTCCGGCATGTGTCCAGTTCCGCCAACATCCTCGACCGCCCGGAGCACCACTTCGACATGGTCCGGGCCGGCCTGGCCGTGTACGGGCTGGCCCCCGCCGACCACCTGCATCCCGCCGACTTCGGCCTGCGGCCCGCGCTCAGCGTGACGGCTCCCCTGGTCATGGTGAAGAAGGTTCCCGCCGGCACCGGCATCAGCTACGAGCACCAGGCCATCACCTACGAACCCCGCTACCTTGGCCTTATCCCGCTGGGGTACGCGGACGGCATTCCCAAGGGCATCAGCGGCCGCCCCCTGGTGACTGTCGGCGGCCGGCGGGTACCGGTGATCGGCAAGGTCTGCATGGACCAGTTCATGGTGGACCTTGGCCCGGACCTTTTGGGTATCGCCGTGGGCGATACGGCGGTGCTGTTCGGGGATCCGGCCACCGGTGCTGCCAGCGCCGACGACTGGGGGGCGGCGATCGGCAGCCACGGGGATGAGATCATCAACCGGATCGCGCCCCGGCTGCAGCGCTCCTACCGCGGCTCCGGCCGCCGGACCGCGGCGCATGAATGCCCGGACTACCAGGAGCCGGCAGCCGCCGGGCCCGCCCATGACTGAGCCCGCCGACGCCGCCCGCCTGAGTTTCGTCACGCTCCAGCAGTTCCTTGAGCAGCTGCCGCCGTTGTTGAAGATGCTTCACGACGGCGGCAGCGGGGACCGGCTGCTGCGCTGGGTTGAACCCAGCGAACTGGAGGACCCCACCCCCTACCTTCCCGAAGGCGAGTTCCTGCTCACGGCGGGACTGCCGTTCCTGGGTGACGGCGGCTCGCCCGCCAACGTGGACGCGTACGTCCGGCGGCTCGTGGCGGCCAAAGTCGCAGCGCTCGGGTTCGGCATCAGGCCCTATTTCGACGCCGTCCCCGATGCGGTGGTCGCGGCCTGCCGCCGGCACAACCTCACGCTGCTCGAAGTGCCGGAGGCGCTGCCCTTCGCCGCGATCGGCCTGCAGTTCTCCCAGCTGCTGGAGACCGACAATGCCCGGGTCTTCCGGCAGCTTGCCGAAACCAACCGCCAGCTCATGCGTGCAGTGCTCTCCCCAAAACCTGAGCATGAACTGCTTGCCGCGCTGGTCCAGCGCGTCCCAGTGTGGGCACTGCTGGTGGGCGCCGACGGGCGGGTGCGGGCACGCGGCACCAGCGCCGGCGGCAGCCCCGCCGTCGAACTTCCGCTCCTGGCGCCCATGCTGGAACGGCTGCTCTCCGGCAGTGGGCCCCGCGTGGAGATGGACGGGTTCGACCAGCCCGGCTCTGCGCTCGTGGTCGGCCACCCGCTGCGCAGCACCAGGGACGCCAACCTCGGGGCGCTCATCCTCGGCTCGGACGCGCCGCTGACGCCCGCGCAGAACAATGTGGTCCAATCTGCGGTGGGGCTGCTGGAACTGCTGGTGCGGCAGCGGACCAGCGGATCCCTCGCGCCCAGCCAGCTGGCCACCGCTGTGCTGCTTCATCCCGAGAGCCTGTCCACGGGCAGCACCAAGCAGGTCAACGGGCTGAAGGACCTGCTGGCGCAAAGCCTCACCTCCACGAGATCTGCGCCCGCGCGCGTGGTGCAGGGCATCAAGGTCGAAGCTCCCGACTGGCCCGCCGGCGACAGCCCGGTGCGGGAACTGCTGCAGTGGCGGCGGATGTTCGACACCAAACTGGTGGAAATTACGGACTACGGTTTCGCCGCCATCACGCGCCTCAAGGTGGACGACGCCCTGCTCGCCGACATCGAAAAACTCGGCTGGCGCCTGGTGGTCGGCGAGCCGGCCGAACTTACCAGCCTGCCCGCCGCCTACCAGCGGGCGACTTCCCTGCGCAGCCAGGTGCAACGGAGCGGCCAAAGCGTCCGCGCGGACGAGGTGACCTGGTCGGTGGCCGGGCTGCTGGGACGGGAGGCCGGAACCCTGCTGGCCGGACGCCTCCTGGGCCCGGTCCTGGCGCTGGAACCGGACCGCCGGGAAACGCTGCTCACCGTACTGCACGGCTGGCTCAGCGAGAACGGCAGCTGGGACGGCTCGGCCAAGCGGCTGGGGCTGCACCGCAACAGCGTGCGCCGGCAGATCGGCATCGTTGCCGAGGTCCTGGACATGGACCTCAACCAGGCGCAGGTGCGGGCAGAGCTATGGTTCGCGCTGCAGTACGTCGATTCATTGTCCTAGTCCGGCAGCCGGGGGCCAGGCCTGGCTGTCCCATTCCCGGTACAGCGCCGGCCGGCGGTCCTGGAGGTACGGGACGTCCGCCCGCGCCGCCCGGACGGGCTCCGTGCCCACCTCGGCGAAAAGCAGGCGGGCCTCCCCGCCTGCTTCGGCCAGCAGCGTCCCGCCAGGCCCCGCCACCACACTCCCCCCGAGGAACGTGTACGCGTCCTCGCTGCCGCAATGGTTGGCGTAGGCCACGTTCAGCTGGCTTTCCAGCGCCCGCGCCCGGACCAGGACCTGGGGCACGCCTTCATACCCTGCGGAGAGTGCCGTCGGGACCAGGAGCAATTCGGCGCCGCGGGTGGCGGCCGCCCGGGCGGCCTCCGGAAACTCGATGTCGTAGCAGATCAGCAGGGACGTTTGGATGCCCTGGAAATCGACGACGGCGGGAGGCTCAGCGGCAGCCGCAAAGGCAGCATGTTCCTCCGCGCCGAAGAGGTGCACCTTGGCGTAGTCGAGGACTTCCACGCCCTCCGCGTCCACGAGGGTGGCGCTGATGTGCCAGCGGCCGCCGGCCTCCTGATCGCGTCCGGCTGCAGCCACGGCAGGGAGGCTGTAGACCAGGCCAATCCGGTTCTCCCGGGCGATTCCGGAAAGCCGGGCGCGGATATCTGGGAGGCGTTCGGGGTCAAATTCGCTGCGGAGCCTGAGCGGTGCATAGCCGACGGGAAACAGCTCCGGGGTCAGCAGCAGCGCGGCCCCCGCCCGGGCAGCACGATTTGCGGCGTCGGCAATGGTCCGCAGGTTGGCCTCGACGTCCAGCACCACGGCGTTTTCCTGGAGGACGGACAGCAGCATCTTCGCCACCTTCCCTTCGACTCTCATCCGGCCCGGGCTGGGGCGCGGCGTGTTCCTGCTTTCCAGCGTAGCCAGTGCGCCCGGGCTGGCCGCGGGTCGTTTGGCCCCGGGCGAACTGTCCGCGGGATGCAATGCACCGGCTGCCACTCTCCTCCTCCTCGGTGCTGCCCGGCCAACTTGCTTTAGGGCATCAAAGCGACGTATGCGTTAACTTCTTGACTACAAGACTGGAAATAGGGCAATGTTCTTAGCATGTCCGCAACCCCGCGCTCAACGAGGAGCAAACCCAAAAATCCCGGCTCACAGTCAGCCCTGCGGCAGCTGAACCAGCAGCGGATTATCGAGACCCTGATGGGCGGCCCGTCCACCCAGGCCGAACTCGCCCGGCAAACAGGACTCTCCACGGCGACCGTCTCGAACATCGTCAAGATCATGCTCGATTCCGGGCTCGCGTCCACTGAGCCCATCACGAGCTCGGGCAGGCGGGCGCTGAATGTGCGCCTCAACAGCAACGGTGCCGTGGCCGTGGGAATCGACTTCGGCCGCCGCCACCTCCGCGTCGTCCTGGCATCGTTGAGCTACCACGTCATCGCCGAGGAATCGGTCATGCTCCCCCTCGGCCACCAGGCCGACGAAGGCATCCAGGCGGCCGTGGCACTGCTGGACAAACTGCTGCAGGAAAGCGGCGTGGAGCGCAGCGCCGTGGTGGGTGCCGGCGTCGGAATCCCCGGCCCCATCGACCGGCGCACCGGAACCGTGGCGCAGGGTGCAATCCTTCCCGAATGGGTGGGCATCAACATCCTGCAGCACCTCGAGGAAACCCTAAGAATCCCCGTCTTTGTTGACAACGACGCCAACCTCGGGGCCTGGTCCGAGGTCACGTGGGGCCAGCATACGGGGGTCAGCAACCTATTGTTCCTGAAGATCGGTTCGGGCATCGGCGCCGGCCTGATCCTCAACGGAGCACCGTACTACGGCAACGTGGGGATCACCGGCGAAATCGGGCACGCCACCATCCACGAACAGGGCCTCGTATGCCGCTGCGGCAACCGCGGCTGCCTGGAAACCATCGCCTCGACCACCACCATGATCGAGCTGCTCAGCCGCGGCGACGACCGGCCGGTGACACCGGCGGACATCGTCCGGAAAGCCCTGAACCGGGACCCCGCGACACTGCGGGTGGTGGATGACGCCGGCCTGGCGGTGGGCCGGGCCCTGGGCAATGTGGCCAACCTGATCAACCCCGAAGTGATCGTGGTGGGCGGCCCGCTGGCCGGCCTGGGAGACATCCTGCTGGACCCGATCCGGCGGGGTTTGATCCGGCATGCGGTGCCGGTGATCGGTGAAACCACCACCCTTGCCATGTCCTCACTCGGGGACCGCGCGGAGGCCCTCGGCGCCGCCGCCCTGGTCTTCCAGCACGCGGGGATCCGCAAGTCCTAGACCATTTCGTTATCCGGCAATTGCGTTAAAGACTTGACGACAATAGCTGTGATCCAGTTTACTTTTGGTTCAGACGGCCCTGCGCTTTGCCGGCCGGACAAAGAAGTCATTTGCATTGGAGGGTTAGGGCTCATGACGTCCCAGACCACGCAAGCGGAGCCGATCATCCTTGAGATGCGCTCCATCACCAAGGAATTCCCCGGCGTTAAAGCCTTGTCGAATGTGAACCTTCGGGTGAAGGCCGGCGAAATCCACGCCATCTGCGGCGAGAACGGCGCCGGCAAGTCAACCCTCATGAAGGTCCTCTCCGGGGTCTACCCGTACGGGAGCTACGACGGCGACATCGTCTACCAGGGCCAGGTGCAGCAGTTCCGGGACATCCGGGCCAGCGAGCACGCGGGCATCGTGATCATCCACCAGGAACTCGCGCTGATCCCCGAACTGTCCATCATGGAAAACATCTTCCTGGGGAATGAGCCCACCAAGCGCGGCATCATCGACTGGTCCGAGGCCCGGCTGCGGTCGCTGGACCTGCTGGCCCGCGTTGGGCTGCGGGACGATCCCGACACCCCCATCAAGGAAATCGGCGTCGGCAAGCAGCAGCTGGTGGAAATCGCCAAGGCGCTGAACAAGTCCGTGAAGATCCTCATCCTGGACGAGCCCACCGCCGCCCTGAACGAGTCGGATTCGCAGCACCTGCTGGACCTGATGCTGGGCCTGAAGGCCAAAGGCATCACCTCGATCATGATTTCCCACAAGCTCAACGAGATCGAGCAGATCGCCGATTCCATCACCATCATCCGCGACGGCAAGTCCATCGAGACGCTGGACGTCAAGAAGGACGGCGTGGACGAGGACCGCATCATCAAGGGCATGGTGGGCCGCACGCTGGAATCCCGGTTCCCGGACCACACCCCCAAAATCGGCGAGGTGTTCTTCGAGGTCAAGAACTGGACGGTGGGGCACCCCAGCGTCCAGGACCGGCTGGTCTGCAAGAACTCCAGCTTCTTCGTCCGCCGCGGCGAAATCGTGGGCTTCGCCGGCCTCATGGGCGCCGGCCGCACCGAACTGGCCCGCTCCGTCTTCGGCCGTTCCTACGGGCGCTTCATCGACGGCCACATCTACAAGGACGGCAAGGAGGTGGTCCTGAAGAATGTGCGCCATGCCATCGACGCCGGCCTGGGCTACGTCACCGAGGACCGCAAGTCCCTGGGCCTGAACCTGCTGGATGACATCAAGACCACCACGGTCTCGGCTGCGCTGAAGAAGATCAGCCACAACTCGGTGGTGGATCCCAACCAGGAATTCACGGTTGCGGAGCAGTACCGCAAGTCGCTGCGCACCAAGACCCCGTCCGTGGAGGAAGGCGTCGCCAAGCTGTCCGGCGGCAACCAGCAGAAGGTGGTCCTCGCAAAGTGGATGTTCACCGACCCCGACCTGCTGATCCTTGACGAACCCACCCGTGGCATCGATGTCGGAGCCAAGTACGAGATCTACGGCATCATCCAGCAGCTGGCCAACCAGGGCAAGGGCGTGATCGTCATCTCCTCGGAACTGCCCGAACTCCTGGGACTGTCCGACCGCATCTACACCATCTTCGAAGGCGCCATCACCGGCGTCCTGACCAAAGAAGAGGCCAGCCAGGAAAGCCTGATGAAGCTGATGACCTCCGCTACCCGAAAAGCCGCCTGACCCTCTGGACCACCCAGAACCTTCCGGACACAAGGACTGACACCATGAACGCCCTCAAAAAGCTGTTTGGCGGCAACACCCGCCAATTCGGCATGATCTTCGCCCTTGTGGCCCTGATCATCTTCTTCCAGTTCGCCACCGACGGCCGGACGCTGACCCCCGGCAACGTCATCAACCTCTTCAACGGCAACTCCTACATCCTGATCCTGGCGATCGGCATGGTCCTGGTGATCATCGCCGGCCACATCGACCTGTCCGTCGGTTCGGTCGCCGCATTCGTGGGCGTCACCGTGGCCCTGGCCATCCGCGACTGGGGAATCCCCTGGTGGGCCGGCGTCCTGCTGGGGCTGGTGCTCGGCGCCGTGATCGGTGCCTGGCAGGGCTGGTGGACCGCGTATGTGGGAATCCCCGCCTTCATCGTGACGCTGGCGGGAATGCTCCTGTTCCGTGGCTTCAACCAGTTCGTGGGCAAGTCCAACACCATCCCCGTTCCCAACGACTTCCAGTACCTGGGTTCCGGCTACCTGCCCGAGGTCGGCCCGAACACCGGCTACAACAACCTGACCTTGCTGCTGGGCATCGCCGTCGCCGCTTTCGTGGTGGTCGGTGAACTGCGCTCCCGTGCCAGGGCCAAGGCGCTGGGCGCCGAGGTCCCCGAAATGTGGGTCACGGTCGTGAAGCTGGTCCTGATCTGCGCCGCGATCCTGTACGCCACCTACCTGTTCGCCACCGGCCGCCCCGGCACCTCCTTCCCCATCCCCGGCCTGATCCTCGCGGTCCTGGTGCTGATCTACGGCTTCATTTCATCCCGCACCATCCTGGGCCGCCACGTCTACGCGGTCGGCGGCAACCGGCACGCTGCCGAGCTCTCCGGTGTGCAGTCCAAGAAGGTCAACTTCCTGGTCATGATGAACATGTCCATCCTGGCCGGCCTGGCCGGCATGATCTTCGTGGGCCGCTCCACCGCATCGGGGCCGTTTGACGGCGTGGGCTGGGAACTGGACGCCATCGCCGCAGTCTTCATCGGTGGCGCCGCAGTCACCGGCGGCGTGGGCACCGTGGTCGGGTCCATCATCGGTGGCCTGGTCATGGCGGTCCTGAACAACGGCCTGCAGCTCCTGGGCGTGGGCGCCGACCTCACCCAGATCATCAAGGGCCTGGTCCTGCTGATCGCCGTCGCCTTCGATGTCTACAACAAGACCCAGGGCAAGCGCTCGATCATCGGCATGCTGACCAGGAACATGGGCCGCCCCTCCGGCGGTCCCAGCACGCCGCTCCAGCCCGACGAGACCACCTCCACCAAGGAAGCGATCGCCAGGGAAGCCTGAAGTTTGCCGCCTGAACACTGTTCCATCACATAGAGAAAGAGAACCAACAATGCGAATGTTTGGTAAAGCAGGAAAGGCCGCAGCGGTTGCTGCCATCGCAGCACTGGCGCTGACGGGCTGCGGCCGCTCGGAAACCCCCTCGGGCGGAGCCAGCGGAGGAGCCGGCGGATTCGAACAGAACTCCTCCATCGGCGTCGCACTGCCGCAGAAGACCAGTGAAAACTGGGTCCTCGCCGAGAAGCTGTTCAATGACGGGCTTAACGGTGCCGGGTTCAAGGCTGACGTCCAGTTCGCCAACGGCGGCGTCTCCGAGCAGCAGAACCAGATCAGCGCCATGGTGACCAAGGGCGCCAAGGTCATCATCGTGGGCGCCATCGACGGTTCCCAGCTGGGCACCCAGCTCAAGCAGGCCAAGGATGCCGGCGCCACCGTCATCGCGTACGACCGGCTCCTGCTGAACACCGACAACGTGGACTACTACGTGGCCTACGACAACTTCAAGGTCGGCGTACTCCAGGGCCAGGCGCTGCTGGACGGACTCAAGGCCAAGAAGCCGTCGGGTCCGTACAACATCGAACTCTTCGCCGGCTCCCCTGACGACGCCAACGCGAAGGTCTTCTTTGACGGCGCCATGAGCGTCCTGAAGCCGAAGATCGACGACGGCACCCTCAAGGTCGTCTCGGGCCAGACCAGCTTCGAGCAGGCCGTGACGCAGGGCTGGAAGGCTGAGAACGCCCAGCGCCGCGCCGACACGCTGCTGACCGGCAGCTACACCAGCGCCAATCTGGACGGCGTCCTCTCCCCCAACGACACCCTGGCCCGCGCAGTCCTGACGTCCGTCAAGGCCGCCGGCAAGCCGATTCCTGTGGTCACCGGGCAGGACTCCGAGGTGGAGTCGGTCAAGTCGATCATGGCCGGCGAGCAGTACTCCACCATCAACAAGGACACCCGCAAGCTCGTTGAGCACGCCATCACCATGGTGAAGGACCTCCAGGCCGGCAAGAAGCCTGAGGTGAATGACGACAAGTCCTACAACAACGGCAACAAGGTTGTTCCCGCCTACCTGCTGGCACCGGTTATTGTCACCGCCGCCAACGTGAAGACGGCCTACACCGACGACCCGGTACTCGGCCCGATCACCAAGTAACGCGATCTCCACATAAATCGATCCGGAACAGCCCGGTCCCTTCTTCGGGGACCGGGCTGTTCCGTTCTTCCTTGGCCTGGAGCCTAACGGTTCACGGTGAGCACCCCGGGCCCGGTGAACTGCAGGGCATGGTTCTTGACCGCCTGCGGTGTGGTGAAGGCCTTGTAGCTGTAGACGCCAGCCGGGTTCCAGCCCACGTCCGTGGTGAATTCCCAGCCCGTCCAGTCCGGAGCGGGTGCCCCGGTGGCCTCGGCTTCAGCGAGCGCTCCTGCCCTGTTCTGTTCAAAGGAAGCCTTGGCGATGGCATTCAGGTCCGCCGGTTGGCCGTTGTACCAGGAGCCGGTGTCACTGAAGCGGTTGCCGTTGTAGCTGCTGACCATGATGGACGGGTCGGCGCCGGGGCCGGTGTATTCGAAGGCATTGCGTTCGGAGAAGATCCGGGACTCGTACCCGGCGCCGAGGAAGTAGCTGCTGCCGCCCTGGGCCCGGCTTAGCAGTGGATAGTCGGGATCGTCCGTGCGGCCCGCGAAGTAGTTGTTGACCACGTGGACCTGGCCGAACCGGACGCGGGGTGCGCGCTGCTGGAGGTTCTCGAAATAGTTGCCAACGTAGCTGACCCGCAGTTTGCCGCCGTCCTTGTCTACGTGCTCGTCACCGGAACCCAGCAGCATGGTTTTGTCGTGGTTGGAGAGCCTGCTGTTGGAGATGGTCACAAAGTCGGTTCCGTCCTTGAGGTCCAGCAGGCCGTCGTGCCGGTTGGCATGTTTGCCGTGGGGGCCCAGGGGCGCATCGCCATCCGGGAAGCGGCCGTCGGACAGGCTGACGTGGTCGATCCAGATATGGTCCGATGTCACCGAGGACAACGCGTCAAACCGTGCATTCCAGGCGCCGTCGCCGTCATCGGGTGACCATGTGGTGAAGAAGTCAACGGGAGCTTCAACGCTGACATTCCGCACCACTACATTGGTGGCGTTCAGGATCACGATGTTGGCGCCGACGAACCCGGAATCCGCCCCAAGCCCGATCAGCGTCGTATTGCTGGGCAGGCTCACCTCGATCTGCCGTTTCATGTTGTTGCTTCCGGTCTGCCGCAGCTGGCGCTGCTTCTTGCAGTAGTCAAAGGTCTGGTCGCTCCATACCTTTCCGTCGGGGCCAAAGCAGGAGATGTATTTGGCGATGTCGTAGCCCGGGGCGTAATCCTGTTCGCCAAGGATCCGTCCGTCGGGTGCCTGGTTTCCGTCGATCGTTCCATTGACGTAGATGATCTTGGGTTCAGTGGGCCGGCCGTTGTTGGCCAAGGCGGCTTTCAGTTCGCTGAGCGTGCCCACCTCGTACCGGCTTCCGGCGGGTGCGCCTGCACCGCCGTTTGTTCCGCGTCCGACGGCGGCCCATCCGGTGGGTGCCGCATCGTCAGCTTTGATCACCCCGCCGCCGGTCGGGGCGGGACCGGCCGTTGCGGGTGCAGTCATAGCCATTCCGGCGGCGAGCGCCAGCGCCGACGCCGACGCGGCAATTCCTGCAGCCCTTCGGAGCCTGTCGGTGGTGGAGGTTCGTGCTTTGTCGCTTTTGAGGGGCGTCATTGGCCTTGTTTCCGGCATGCCAAACAGACCACATGCCTTTGGTGGGTGCGGGTGAAAGGAACATTGCTCACGCCCGAGAAATCGGTTTCTCGGCGGTGCTTTATTCTTACGCGCGGCGTGACAGCGATGTCAAGAGGTCTTCACAGGAGAAACATAGGTTTGCCCTGTTTGCCGCACAGGGACCCCGGCGACTGTGGAAGCTGAAGCCGGCCTCCCGGGCCGGCACCTGAACCATAGGAGAAACGCGAGCGTCCTCGCACGAAGCGTAGGCAATGCCTTCAGAAACAAGGTCCGCACCGCGGCAGTCGTCGCGGTGCTGGCAGTCGCCATCGGCCTGGCCCTGGCCATGCTGGTGGCCAACCAGGCCGTCGGAGCGAAAGTGCAGGAGCTCAATGCCTCCGTCGGCACGGTGCTCACGGTGAACCCCGCGGGCGGGCAAGGCTTCGAAGGGGGCGGTGAGCCGCTCACCACCGACCAGGCAGCCACGGCCGGCAGCGTGGCGGACGTCAGCGCCGTCGTCGGGACCTCATCCTTGAGGCTCCGCAACGCCAGCGAGGCCGCAGCGCAGGCCGCGGCCGGAACCCAAACGGGGCCCGGCGGGCAGGGCGGCCCCGGCGGCCAGGCCGCGGCTACCCTGACCACCAGCCTCACCGCCGCAGTGGACGCCGGCACCCTCGGCAACCGCAACCAGCAGGCCAACGGCGCCACAGGCAGCACCGGAACCACGCAGCCCGCCCGGTCCCTGCCGATCACCGCCACCGGCGTCGGCGCGGAAGTCGACACCACCGGCAAGGCCCTCAACATCACCCAGGGCGCCGGACTCGGCGACTATTCGGCCGCGTCCACCAGCGCCCTGCTGGGCACCACGCTGGCCGAAAAGAACAACCTGGCCGTCGGGTCCACGTTCACCATCAATGACCAGACCTACACCGTGGCCGGACTGTTCGACGCCGGCACCGCCTTCGGCAACAACGCCGTCTACCTGACGCTCCCCACGGCACAGACCCTCGCCGGCACGCCGGGCGAACTGTCCAGCATGATCGTCACCGTCAACTCCCTGGAAAACGTCGCCGCCACCAAGACCGCCCTGCAGGCCGCCCTCGGCACCGGCAAGGCAGATGTCACCCAGGGACAGAACCTGCAGACCGCCCTCAGCTCCCTCAACAGCGTGAAGAACATCTCCTTCATCGCCTTCATCGCCGCGCTGGGCACGGCCGGGATCATCATCCTGCTCATCATGGTGATGCTGGTCCGCGAGCGCCGCCGCGAGATCGGGGTGCTGAAGGCGATCGGGGCGCCGAACCGCACCATCGGGCTGCAGTTCGTCCTGGAAGCACTGGTCCTTGCCGCCCTCGGCAGTGCTGTCGGCGCGGCGATCGCCTCCTTCGCCAGCGGAAGCATCGCCTCCGCCCTGATCAGCAGCAACACCACCACGACGGCGACTGCCAGCACCGGCCGCGGCTTCCCCGGAGGCGGGGCGGGAGGCGGATTCCCCGGCGGCCAGGGCGGCCCCTTCGGCGGCGCCTCCCAGCTGCTGAACTCCGTCACCGCGAGCGCCTCCCCCGGCGTGATCGCCGGAGGCATCGCTGCCGTGTTCGGCGTCGCCATCATCGGAGCCCTGGTTCCCGCGCTGCTCACCGCGCGCATCCGTCCCATCGAAGTCCTGCGAGGAGAATAGCCATGATTGAAGTCAAGAACCTGGTCCGCACCTTCAACTCCGGTGACCGCACCATCAAGCCGGTCAACGACGTCAGCTTCGTCCTCGAACAGGGCACCCTGGCCTCGATCGTGGGCAAGAGCGGCAGCGGCAAGAGCACCCTGCTCTCCCTGCTGGGGGCCTTGGACAAGCCGACCAGCGGGGACGTGATGGTCAACGGCGTGAGCCTCGCGGGCATGCCGGACGCCAAGCTGACTGAGTACCGCCGGCGCGATATTGGATTCGTTTTCCAGCAGTTCAACCTCATCCCCAACCTGTCGGCAGTGGACAACGTGATGCTGCCGATGGAGTTCGCCGGCCTGCGTAAGGCAGCCAGGCTGCAGCGAGCCCAGGATTTGTTGGAGCAGGTCCAGCTGGATCCGTCCAAGCACGGGCGGCGCATCAACAGGCTCTCCGGCGGCGAGCAGCAGCGCGTGGCCATTGCGCGGGCCCTGGCCAACGAGCCCAAGCTGATCCTTGCCGACGAACCGACGGGCAACCTGGATGAGCAGACGGGGGACCACATCATCGAACTCCTCAGCTCGCTCCGCCGGGACCACAACACCACAATCCTGGTGGTGACGCATGACCGGGCCCTGGCGAATAAGACCGACCGGCGCTTCCGCCTCCAGCAGGGCAGGCTCACGGAGGAACCGGTCCATAGCCGCAGCGCCGCCGCGGCCACGGCCTGACCATCCGGTGCCGTCGGCGGGGGAACCGCCCTCCAGTTCCTCCCGCCGTCGGCCCCGGTCCGCCGCCCCGTTCCGGGCGCGGAAATTCCCAAACCGTTCCGCCCCGCTGTGACAGGATGGCATCCATGAGTGCCCCCATCGCCACGCCGTGGCTTTTCAGCCAGCCGGACAAGGATCCCCGCTCCGCCACAGGTGCTCCGCTGCGGTGGGGCATCATCTCGACCGGCAGCATCGCCCGCGCCGTCTCGCAGGAGCTGGCGCTGCTCGCCGACGCCCAGTTGTACGCGGTCAGTTCACGGGCGCAGGACACGGCGGACGCATTTGCAGTGGCCTACGACTTCGCCAAGGCCTACGGGGACGACGACGGCGTCCCCGGCTACCAGCGGCTCCTCGCCGATGAGGCCGTGGACGTCGTCTACGTCGCCACGCCACACGCCCAGCACCACGAGATTGTGCTTGCCGCGCTCACCGCGGGCAAGCACGTGCTGTGCGAGAAGGCCTTCACCATCAATGCGCGGGAAGCCGCGGAACTCATCGACTATGCACGAAGCCGGAACCTTTTCCTGATGGAGGCCGTGTGGAGCCGTTTCCTGCCCTCGATGCAGCGCGCCTTCGACATCGCAGCGTCCGGCGAGTTGGGTGACATCCACTGGATCACGGCCGACCTCGGATTCCCCGCGCCGTACTCGCCGACGGCAAGGCTGTGGTCCCGGAAAGACGGCGGGGGCGCCCTGCTGGACCTCGCCGTCTACCCGCTGCTCTGGGCCCTTGGCACGCTCGGTTTTCCGCACACCGTGAGCGCAACCGGCTTCGTCAACGACGACGGCGTGGACGCCCAGAATGCCATGACCCTGGGCTACGGCCACGCAGCCCAGGTGCAGCTGACCTCGTCGCTGCTGGCCCACGGCCCGCGGACCGCCACAGTGTCGGGGAGCCTCGGCTACCTGCAAAGCATTGGCTCCATCAACAACCCGCGTGAACTGGTCATCACCAAGGGCTGGGATGACCGCCGGACAGAGACGTTCGACGTCGTGGGCAAGGGGTACGCCTACGAGCTCCGCGAGGTGACGCGCTGCATTCAGCAGGGGTTGACCGAGAGCCCCGTGATGCCGCTGGAGGATTCGTTGAACACCATGCGCCTCTTCGATGGGGTGCGAGCCCAACTTGGCGTCACATATCCGAATGACAGCCACTGACCCGCGGATATGACAGCTTCGCCTTGCTGTTGATGGCTTCACGCGCGCCGCGTTCCCAATTGTAAATTTGTTGTAGGGATTCCCTCGACTTTCAGTCATAAGCAGTCTTACGATGTAGGCAGCGTCGGCTGCAACGTCCGCTGCCGGCCGCAACGTTCACTGGGGGGTGGTACGCATGGCTCGGAGAAGTTCGCCGTGGCGTGCCCTGCGCCCAGCGCTCCTTGCCGGAGCCGCCGCAGTCACCTGGCTGACGCTCTCTTCCACGGCTGCCACCGCCGATGCAGGCACCGACTCCTCGTCCCTCCTGGGCGGCGTGTCAGAGCAGGTCTCATCCCTGACCCAAAGCCTTGCCGGCCCGGCCCAGGCCACGGCGGTGGATACAGCGGCGGGAGCTGCTGCAGAGCCCCGCGGCCTGCTCGAGCCAGTGGCGGCCCAGGTTTCCGGACTGGCCGATGACCTCGCCGCGTCCGTTCCGGTCGCCAACCAGGTGGTGCCGGCAGGGACGGTATCAACCGTCACCGCCCCCATCGCCGGCGGAGCCGACAGCCTGGCTTCGGACGTTGTGCAGGTTGTCGTTGCCCCCGTGTCCGATGCCCTTCCGGTGCTTGAGCCGGTAGTCCAACCGGTTTCCGATCTTGTCACCGGGACGGATGTGCTGCCCGTCACGCTTCCGGATCTTCCCGCTGTAGTTGGCACCCCCGGGCTGCCTGCACCGGACCTGCCCGCGGCCGCGGCGGCCTCGCCCGGCGCTCCTGTCGCCGATACCGCGTCCCCGGAGATCGCTGTCGAATCCAATGGAACAGCCGCTGGGGCGGCCATCCAGGCCGGTACCCAAGGCTCTGAACTCCTGGCGGCCACTGCCGCCGTCGAATCCGCGGGCCCTGCGTCCGCTGTGGGTGACCCCCTCCCCGCCGGTCCTTCACCTGTGCCTGCCCCGGCCCCTCCGGCCCCGGGCTCGGGCACGGGGGCGGGAGGATCGCCTGCCGGGCCCTCGGGGGCTGCCGCCTGGCTCGATGCTTTTGATTACCAGTTCCACTTCGCCGCAGCCGTGCGCGGCCTCGAAGACCCCGAGCATGCGCCCGCACCGGTGTCGTTCGACCCCGGTTCTTCCCCTGACTAGTTGAGACCCGTCTGCCCTTCACCGGGCAGCACGTGGCCACAAGGGCAGCTGACAAGCGCCCCAACCTCAACTTTCTCAGGAGATTCCACCATGAGTTCCAACCTTCGCAGGGGGCTGCTCGGCACCCTCTTTGCCGGCGGCCTTTTGGCCCTCGGCTGCACCGCCGCGAATGCCGCGGACACCACTACTGGAGCGGACCTCTCCGCTTCCGCCATGATCTCGGCGGCTCCCGCTGACTCGACGTCGTTGGGCCTGCTGGGTGACCCAACGCCGGCCGGTTCAACGGGCGCCGCCGCCGCTGTGAACGTCGACCTTGGGCTGGGGACGGCAAGCACGTCCGATCCCACGGCCGGCACGACCACCGACGTCGCAGCCGCCATCGACCTCGGCCTCGGTACCAACGGCACCGGCA